>NZ_JAHACR010000032.1 GCF_018375725.1 Burkholderia sp.
GCCGCCGAGCGTCTGGCCGGCCGCCGTCGGCATCGGCGCGGCGCTCGTGCTGCTGCTCGGATTCGCGCTGCCGCCGCTCGCGCCACTCACGCGCGTGCCGCCCGTACGCGTGTTGCGGCGCGAGTGGGGCGATGCGGTGCGCATCGCATGGGCGGCCTATGCGGTCGGCATCGCATTGTTCGCCGGGCTGCTGATCGCGGCGGCGGGCAACCTGAAGCTCGGCCTGATCGTTACGGGGGGCTTTGCGGGCGCGCTCGTCGGCTTCGTGCTGATTGCCCGGCTCGCGCTGTTCGCCGCCGCGCGGGCGGTGCGCAACGGCCGGCTGGCCGCCGCACTCGGCTGGCGCTATGCGCTGGCGTCGCTGCATCGCCGCGGAACCGCGAGCGCGTTGCAGATCACCGCGCTCGCGCTCGGCCTGATGTGCCTGCTGCTGATTTCGATCACCCGCAACGACCTGATCGCGGGCTGGCGGCAGTCGACGCCGCCCGATGCGCCGAACCAGTTCCTGATCGACATCCAGCCGGACCAGCGTGCGGACGTGGCCGCGTATCTGGCCGCGCAAGGCGTGCGCGATGCGGTGCCCGCGCCGATGGTTCGAGGCCGGCTCGTCGCGATCAACGGCAAGCCGGTGAACCCGGACGCGTATCCGTCCGACGAGGCGCGCCGGCTCGTCGACCGCGAGTTCAACCTGTCGTATACGACCGAGCTGCCGTCCGACAACCGGGTCGTCGCCGGCGACTGGTTCGGCACGTCGTCATCGCCGCAGATCTCGATCGAGGCGGGCCTCGCGAAGATACTGGACGTGAAACCGGGCGACGTGCTGCGCTTCGACGTGACGGGGCTGCCCGTCGAAGCGCCCGTCACGAGCGTGCGCAAGCTGGACTGGGGCACGTTCAGGGTCAACTTCTTCGTGCTGATGCCGCCCGCCACCTTGCAGGATTTCCCGGCGATCTATCTGACGAGCTTTCGTCTGCCGGCGGAACGCCAGGCGCTGCTCGATACGCTGATCGCGCGTTATCCGAACCTGACGGCGATCGACGTCACGCCGATCCTCGCGCAGCTGCAGCGCGTGATGCTGCAGGTGGTCGGCGCGGTGCAGTTCCTGTTCGCGTTCACGCTCGTCGCCGGCGTGCTGGTGCTCTATACGGCGCTCGCCGGGTCGCGCGACGAGCGTGTGCGTGAAGCGGCGCTGCTGCGCGCCCTCGGCGCGTCGCGGGCACAGGTCAATGCGGTGCAGCGCGCGGAGTTCATCGTGGTCGGCGTGCTGGCCGGCGCGATGGCGGCGGCGGGGGCGCTTGCGGTCGGCTGGGTGCTGGCGTCACGCGTATTCTATTTCCGGCTCGCCGTCGATCCGTGGCTCGTGCCGGCCGGCATCGCGGCCGGTGTCGCATGTGCCGGTGCGGCCGGCTGGCTGAGCCTGCATAATGTGCTGCGGCGCCCTGCGCTGCAGTCGCTGCGCGACGCGTGAGCGTCGCTTTCGGCCGTTGAATTCCTTGATTTCCGATTATCCGTATGACCGATATGAATGACGAAGCGCCGTCGCAACCGACGGCGTTTGAACTGGTGGGCGGCGAAGCGCGCGTGCGCGAGATGGTGGACCGCTTCTACGACCTGATGGATCTCGAGCCGGAATTCGCGCAGATTCGCGCGGTGCATCCGGTGTCGCTCGACGGTTCGCGCGACAAGCTGTTCTGGTTCCTGTGCGGCTGGCTCGGCGGCCCGGATCTTTACATCAGCCGTTTCGGACATCCGCGCCTGCGCGCGCGGCATCTGCCGTTTCCGATCGCGTCGGCCGAGCGCGACCAATGGCTGCGCTGCATGGCGTGGGCGATGGAAGACATCGGCTTGCCCGAGCCGCTGCGCGAGCGGCTGATGCACGCGTTCTACGAGACGGCCGACTGGATGCGCAACCGGCCCGGTTGATCGCCCGGTACGCCGCCGCCCGGATGCCATCCGGGGCGCGGCCGGTCATGCGCGACGCGGCGTCGGATATTCGCGCCGGGTCACGCGGCCAACGGGCATGCGAACGCGTCATGACCGTTTCCCACTCACGCACAACAGGATGTGCTCCATGACGACTCGAGCGTTGTTTCGCGAAGATGCCTACCTGACCCGCTGCGACGCGGTCGTGACGGGCGTCGACGACGACGGCATTCATCTCGACCGTACGGTGTTCTATCCGCTCGGTGGCGGCCAGGCCGGCGATTGCGGCGTGCTGACGCTGCCGGACGGCACGTCGATCGCGATCGACGACACGCGCAAGGCGAAATTCGACGGCGCGACACCCGACGACGCGATACACGTGCCCGCGCCGGGGCAAGACGCAAGCCTGTCGGCGCTTGCGCGCGGCGTGCCGATCGTGGCGGAAATCGACTGGTCGAGGCGCTATCGGCACATGCGGCTGCATACGGCCGGGCACCTCGCGTGCGCGGTCCTGCCGTATCCGGTCGATGGCTGCAGCGTGACGGCCGATTATGTGCGGATCGATTTCGCAACGGTGGAGCCGATCGATCGCGAACACGTCGAGCAACGTCTCGCCGAACTGGTCGGCGGCGCGCATCCGGTCTCGACCGAGTGGATCACCGACGACGAGATGGCCGCGCGGCCCGAGCTGGTCCGGGCCATGAGCGTGAAGCCGCCGATCGGCCTCGGCCGGGTGCGGCTGCTGCGCATCGAGGACGTCGACCTGCAGCCGTGCGGCGGCACGCATGTGCGCAATACATCGGAGATCGGCGGCTTGCGGGTCGTGAAGCTCGAAAAGAAAAGCGCGCGAACGCGTCGCCTCGTACTGGCGCTCGCATGACGGCGCGCAACGAGATGGCGGCGGACGATGCGGCGCTGGATCCGCAGGCGCGCGAGGTGCTGGATTTCTGGTTCGGCGAGCCCGGCTCTGCGGCGTTCGGCCGTTCGCGCAAAATCTGGTTCAGCGGCGGCGCGGCGTTCGATCGGCAATTGCGCGATCGCTTCGGTGCGCGGCTCGATGCGGCGCGCGACGGTGTGTACGATCACTGGGCCGAGACGCCGCTCGGTGCGCTCGCACTGATCGTCGTGCTCGACCAGTTCTCGCGCAACATCCACCGCGGCACACCGCAGGCATTCGCCGCCGACGCGAAGGCGCTCGTGCTGGCGCGCAAGCTGGTCGAGGCGGGCTGGGACAGGCGGTTGCCGAGCGGCCATCATCGTGCGTTCGCCTACCTGCCGTTCGAGCATGACGAATCGCTCGACAGCCAGCGCGAGGCCGTGCGCCTGTGCGACGGAATCAAGGTCGAAGCCGGGTGCGCGGGATATTACGATCACGCGTTGCGTCATGCGGCCGTGATCGGGCGCTTCGGGCGCTTTCCTCACCGGAATGCGATTCTCGGGCGCGCATCGACCGGCGAGGAGGCGGCGTTTCTGCGTGAGCCGGGCGCGTCGTTCTGACTTGCCGTCCGGAAAGGCTTTCCCATGCACGGCAGTGCGGCGTGGCGGATAAGGATGTGCGGCGCCGAAGGCCGTTACCGCCCGCCGCCGACGTCGAGAAGGGCGCCGGTGGTATATGACGCGGCGTCGCTGAGCAGCCACACGATCGCTTCGGCGACCTCGCGGGCCTCGCCGGCGCGCCCGATCGGCGTCTGCGCGCCCAGACGCGCGGCGCGGCCTGGCTGGCCGCCGCTCGCGTGAATGTCGGTTTCGATCAGGCCCGGCCGTACCGCGTTGACGCGCACACCGTGCGGCCCCAGTTCCTTCGCGAGCCCGACCGTCAGGGTATCGATCGCCCCCTTCGAACCTGCGTAGTCGACGTATTCGTTCGGCGAGCCAAGCCGCGCGGCGATCGACGAGACGTTGACGATGGCGCCGCCGCGTCCGCCGCGGTCGGTCGACAGGCGGCGTGCGGCTTCGCGCGCGCACAGGTACGCGCCGAGCACGTTTATGTCGAACACCCGCTTCAGCCGCTCGACCGGCATCTCGGCGAGCGGCAGCGATGGCGCGACGATGCCGGCGTTGTTGACGAGCGCGTCGAGCCTGCCGAGCGACGCGCCGACACAATCGAACATCGCGACGACATCCGCTTCGTCGGACACGTCGCCGGCCACGATGCAGGCGCGTCCGCCCGCGTCGCGCACCGCTTGCGCCGTGGCTTCGGCCGCGACGGCATCGCGTGCATAGTTGACGCCGACATCCCAGCCGCGCAGCGCTGCCAGCACCGCGGTCGCGCGGCCGATGCCGCGGCTCGCGCCGGTGATGAGGACGACTTTGCGTTCGGGGATGCCGGTCATCGCGTCGGGGTTGGGATCATTCGGTCTCTTCGGGCGCCCACTTGTCGATCGCGGGCGGGCGGTAGTGGCGCAGTTGCCCGATCAGCGCGGCCGGGTCGGAATCGATGCACAGCGCATCGAAATAGGCCGGACGCATGAAGCCTTCGTCGACCGTATGCGTGAGCAGTGCGATCAGCGGATCGTAGAACGCGTCGATGTTGTAGAGCGCGACCGGCTTGCGGTGATAGCCGAGCTGCGCCCACGTATAGACTTCGAAGAACTCCTCGAGCGTGCCGGCGCCGCCCGGCATCGCGACGAATGCGTCGGCGAGGTCGGCCATCATCTTCTTGCGGTGGTGCATGTCGGGCACCACATGCAGTTCGGACAGGCCGGTGTGACCGACTTCCTTGTCGACGAGCAGTTCGGGGATCACGCCGACCGCACGGCCGCCGGCCGCCATCACCGCGTCGGCGATCGTGCCCATCAGGCCGACGCGGCCGCCGCCGTAGACGAGCGTGAGGCCGGCGTCGACGAGTGCGCGCCCGAACGCGCGCGCGGCATCCGCGTAGACGGGCCGCACGCCCGGCGACGAACCGCAGTAGACGCATACGGCCTTCATTGCTTCGCGTCCTTCGCGAGGGCCGGCCCACCGGCGGCGCGCGGCGAACCATCGCGCGGCGGCAGGTAATCGGCGAATTCGCGCTTGGGCAGCTTGCCCGACACGAGATCGTCGAACAGCTCGCGCGAGCGGCCGCGCAGGTAGGGCGCCATCACCGAGATCACATGCATGCTGACCTGGTGCAGTTCTTCGCGAATCGCGTCCTGGTCGTTGTATTTGCGCGGATGCATCACGTACTGATACGACAGCCAGTACGTCGAGATCACCGCCATGTTGGTCGCGATGACCTCGATTTCGGCGGGGGTCGCCACGAGGTCGCCGTCGGATGCGAGCAGCTCGCACATCTCGCGCGCGAAGCGCACCTTGTGGCTGATGATCTGCTTGAAATGCGTCTCGAGCGTGCGGTTGCGCGCGAGCAGATCGTTGAGGTCGCGATAAAGGAAGCGATACGTCCACATGAAGTCGGCCATGTACTGCAGGTACGACCATGTTTCGTCGATCGTCGGACGGTGATCTTCGGGGAAGCGCAGACGCTTTTCGATCGCCTGCTCGAACTGCGCGAAGATGCTGTTGATGATGTCGTCCTTGTTGCGGAAATGGTAGTACAGGTTGCCTGGACTGATTTCCATTTCCTCGGCGATCGTCGTGGTGGTGACGTTCGGCTCGCCGATCTCGTTGAAGAGTTTCAGAGACAGCTCAAGAATCCGTTCGCGAGTGCGGCGGGGAGGTTTCGCTTCCATGTCGTCCGGCCCTGTGTGTGCCGGACTGGCGGGCGCTGCAATCGATGCTGCGTGATTCGTCCGGCTCGGGTTGCTGTTCTAATACTAACGGACGATTATAAACCGGGGTTTTGCCGCGCCGGTGCATTTCCTCATCGGGGCATACCCGGCGATGACGCGCACCGCGCCGGTCACGGCAGGTCAGGCGCCGAGCCAGCGCGCGACGACCGGGCCGAGCACGAAGCCCCACGTCGTCAGGCAGGCCAGGAGCGCGACCGTCACGGCCGCGCTGCCGAGATCCTTCGCGCGTTTCGACAGTTCGTGGCGTTCGAGCGAGATGCGGTCGATGGCGGCCTCGACGCTCGAGTTCAGCAACTCGACAATCAGCACCAGCAGCACCGAGCCGATCAGCAGTGCGCGAGACGCGGCCGGCACCGGTGCGAGCGCACCGATCGGCAGCATCACAGCCGCGAGCGTGAGTTCCTGGCGGAACGCGCTCTCCTCGCGAATCGCCACCCTGAAGCCGTTCATCGAATTCCTGAGCGCGTACCACGCGCGGCTGAAGCCGCGATTGCCCTTGTACGGATTCGGCGCGAGCGGATCGTCGGTGCCGAGCGGCTCGTGCGTATCGGTGTCGGCGTGCGACTCGTCCTCGTCGAACGGTTTGTGCCGCCGCGGCGCGCAGCCGCGGGCGGGGCCGGCGTCCGGCGAAAGCTTGTCGTGGAGGTCGCGTTTCAAACGGGGGCACCTTCGGTGGAGGGGCGGGCGGTTTTCGGCAGCGGCTTCAGGTTCGATGCGAACTGCTCGGACGCGGCGCGCCACGAGAAGCGTTCCGCCCAGGCCCGCGAGGTCGATCGTTCGATCTTCAGCGCTTCGAGGCAGGCTTCCTGCAGGTCTTCGTGCATCGCGCCCGCATCGCCGTCGCCGAGCACGTCGATCGGGCCGGTGACCGGATACGCGGCGACCGGCGTGCCGCACGCCAGCGCTTCGAGCAGCACGAGGCCGAACGTATCGGTGCGGCTCGGGAATACGAACACGTCCGCCGCCGCGTACACCTTCGCGAGCTCGACCTGCGACAGCACGCCGAGATAATTCGCTTCCGGGTAGCGCGACTTCAGCTCGGCGAGCGCAGGGCCTTCACCCGCGACCCACTTCGAGCCGGGCAGGTCGAGACGCAGGAACGCCTCGACGTTCTTCTCGATCGCGACGCGGCCGACATACAGGAAGATCGGCCGCACGGTGTTGAGGACCTTGGATGTCATGGGCCGGAAGATATCGAGATCGACGCCGCGTGTCCATAGGACGACGTTCGTGAAGCCATGCTTTTCGAGATCGTGCCTGACGACGGGCGTCGGCGCCATCACCGCGCGCGACGGCCCGTGGAACCATCGCAGGAAACGATAGGTCGCGGTCAGCGGGATGCCGAAGCGCGCCTGCACGTATTCCGGAAAGCGCGTGTGATAGGCGGTCGTGAACGGCAGATCGCGCGCCCGCGCGTAGCGGCGGGCGGCGAGGCCGAGCGGCCCTTCGGTCGCGATGTGCAGCGCGTCGGGCGCGAATGCATCGATCCGCGCGCGCAGCTTGCGGTACGGCAGGATCGACAGGCGGATTTCCGGGTAGGTCGGGCAGGGCACCGTGCGGAATTCGAGCGGCGTCAGCAACTCGACGCGGTGACCGAGCGCGGTGAGTTCGCGGGACGTGCTCTTCAGCGTGCGCACGACGCCGTTGACTTGCGGTTCCCAAGCGTCGGTGACGATCATGATCTTCATCGCGGCGAATGTCCTGTAGGCGTGGTCAGACAGTGGCTTTGGTTTTGCGCGAGACGGCCGGGGACGGCGTGCGCATGGCGGTCCAGTAGACGATTTGCAGTTCGCCTTCCGTTGTCTCGACGAGTGCGGAGAGACTCTCGACCCAGTCGCCGTCGTTGCAATACAGGACGCCGTCGATGTCGCGGATCTCCGCCTTGTGGATATGGCCGCAGACGACGCCGTCGCAGCCGCGGCGGCGCGCTTCGTCGGTCATCACGGTCTCGAACCGGGAGATGAAATTCACCGCGTTCTTGACCTGGTGCTTCAGGTATTGCGACAGCGACCAGTACTGGAAGCCGAGACGGTTCCGGATCCGGTTGAACCAGCGGTTCAGCACGAGGATCACCGTGTAGAGCGTGTCGCCGAGATACGCGAGCCATTTCGCGTGCTGGATCACGCCGTCGAACAGATCGCCGTGGACGATCCACAAACGTTTGCCCGACAGCGTCGTGTGAAACGCTTCGCCGCGCACCTGGATGTCGCCGAACGCGAGGTCGCAGAATTGCCGTGCGCCTTCGTCGTGGTTGCCGGGGATGTAGACGACCTGCGTGCCCTTGCGCGCCTTGCGCAGGATCTTCTGCACGACGTCGTTGTGCGCCTGCGGCCAGTACCAGCCCTTTTTCAGCTGCCAGCCGTCGATGATGTCGCCGACGAGATACAGATACTCCGATTCGTTGTGGCGCAGGAAGTCGAGCAGGTACGTCGCCTGGCAGCCGCTCGACCCGAGATGGATGTCGGACAGCCAGATGGTGCGATAGCGATGGACGGAGGGTTCGTGTTCTTCATGCTGGATGGCATGCGCATCGGGCGGCAGCCGGGCCGCGAGGGCTTCGGCCGCGGCGGAGCCGGACAGGAAAGCGGTTGCGGCACGCGTGCCGAGCGGGGTACGGAATAGGGAGGTCGCGGACGTTTTGGGGTCCATGCATGACTCGCGCCGGTTGACATTACCGGCATTCCGCCATGTGGGTGTGACGATGCCGTGACAGTCACAAGGCGTTCGTATTACGGCAGGCGAAGGCAGTTGACGGGTGAATCGTCATGGGCGCGCGAGCCTCGGGTTTCGCCGGATGGGCAGCGTACAGCGGGCGTTTCCGAAAGGCGGCCCGGCGTGCGCACCGGTCTCAGCGCGGCAGCGCGACGATGCGCGTGCGCGCGATGCGGTCGTGCGGGAACTGGCGTGCCGGATGCAGGCGGGCCGCGGCGGCCCACGCGACGCCCCACGCGCCGGTCAATGCGAGCGTGGCCGACGTGGAGCAGCCTGCGAGCGGATGCAGCGCGAGCGGCGGCAGGAACCACAGCCAGCCGAGGAGATAGCGCACGAGCGCGTGACGGGCGGTCAGCGGGCCGCCGTCGGCCGATTCGATCCGCAGGCGCCAGGTCTTCATCGGCAGCGTCTGACCGCCGTGAGTCCAGAACCCGATGAAATACACGCCGGCGACGAGCGCGATCCATGCGGCCAGCAGGTTGGGGGAAGCGGAGCCGTTGCGCGGCGTCGCGAGGGTGAACGCGAGGCCGGCGAAGAACACGACGCCGGCCAGCAGGATCGCTTCATAGAGCAGCGCGGCGAGACGTCGCCGGACGGACGGCGGAGCGGACGGAGGCAGGGACGGCTGCGGCACGGCCGCTTACGATCCCTTGAACAGCGACGACGTGTCGGCGGGCGATGCGGGGGTCGGTGCGGCCGGCGCGCCCGCAGTGGACGAAGCGACGGCCGGCGGTGCGGCGACGCTGCCCGACGCGGGCTGTCCTGCCGCGGTCTTGGTGGTGCCGGCCGGATGATTGTGCGCGTTGACGAGGCGGCTGACGTCGCGGTCGGCCTTGCCGCTCGGCGGCGCGCTGACGACGGTCGGACGTAGGCGACGCTCGGCGGCCGCGAGCCGCTCCTTCTGTTCGGCGGGCAACTGCTGGTAGGCGCGCCAGGCGCGCTCACGCGCTTGCGCGGACAGATCCTTCGCGACCTGATAGTTCTCGCGCGCGACGCGTCGCTGTTCGGGCGTCATGCCGACCCATTCGGTCATGCGCTCGTGCAGCCGGTTCTGCGCATCGGGCGTCATTTTCGGGAAACGGGCGGCGATCTTCAGCCATTTGCGCTTACGGGCGTCGCTGAACGCGTCCCATTGGTCGGCGAACGGCGCGAGCGCGACATGCTGCGCGGGCGTCAGACGCGCCCACGACAGCGGTCCGCCGGCGGCAGGCAGCGGAGCGAGATCGGCGGTCAGCGCGATGGCGGCCGACCCGAGTACGGGGGCGCCGTTGGTGGCGGCGGCGATTGCCGCAGGCTGCGGGTGAAATCGTGAATACGTGGCGGCATAGGTGACCGCGATCGCGATCATGCATCCGAAGAAAACGGCCAGGCCGCGTTTCTGGTTCACCCGTGCGATCCTCTTCTCGTAGCGTTAGTGGGCGTGCGACAGATACGCGTTGAACCCGTGATCGAGATACGCGTCGAGTGGCAGGCTGTCGCTGAGCATGGCCGCGTCGATATCGGCCAGCTCGGCCGTGCGCTGCATGTCTTCCCAGTACGCGATGCCAACGAGGCCGGCGAGCAGCAGCGCAAGCGGCCACGCACGCAGCAGGCGGCGTGCGAACGACACCGGGGGGCGCTGCCCTGCGTGAACCGGGCCATGCGCGCCGGCCGCGCCGGCGAATGCCGGGACGAAGACCGGCGCCGTCGCGGGCTCGGGTTTCCTGCGCGCGAGCGCAGCCCGGCGGGCGGCGGCGAGCCGGTCGGTCGTATCGGCGGGCAGCGCGGCGGCACGCTCGTCGAGCGCGCGGCGCACCTTCAGCGCGAATTCGTGTTCTCGGGTTTCAGGGGCGTTGCTCATAGCGTGATTCCTTTGGCCTTGAGCGCTTGCGCCAGCGTGTGGGTGGCTCGCGAACAATGTGTCTTGACGCTGCCTTCCGAGCACCCCATTGCGGCGGCGGTTTCGGCGACATCCATATCTTCCCAGTAACGCATCAGGAACGCTTCCCGTTGACGTGCCGGGAGTTTTTGGATTGCTTCGTCGATCAGGGCCAGAACCTGCTCGCGTTCGAGGCGGTGCTCGCTGCTCTCGACCCCAGGACTATTGTCCGCCGATTCGAGGGTTTCGAGCGGGTCGAAATCCTCATCGTCGGTGTTGTTGAGCGACGAGAAGAGCGTCACCCAGGTGTTGCGGACTTTCTGCCGGCGGAACCAGTCGTGGATCGTGTTCTGCAGGATCCGCTGAAACAGCAGCGGCAGTTCGGCGGCCGGCCGGTCGCCGTATTTTTCGGCCAGCTTGATCATCGCGTCCTGCACGATGTCGAGCGACGCATCGTCGTCACGGACCGCGTACGCAGCCTGCTTGAACGCGCGCCTTTCGACGCCCGCCAGAAAGTCGGCGAGTTCCTTGTCTGATGCCATTCCGTGAAGGTCTGCGCTGCGGAGACTGCGGCGTGATGAAAGAAGTCGAAAAATTTCGTAAAACCCGCGGATGCTAACAAATTTTCGCGGGTCGTGGCACCGGGGACGGATCGACGCGTTGCAAGCGGGCCGCGGCGGCGCAGCGCCGCCGGCACGTGGATGATGCGCTGCGGGATATTTTGCTTGACCGTGTTTCGGCGACCCGCTATCGTTGACCGTTCGCAACATAAGTGATGGTCTCATTTGAGGCTGGCCCAAGAAGCCCGCCCTTCAACTGGACGCGCCGCTTGAACCCGAGCCACAAGCCCGGCAGAGAGCACCCGATCAATTTTTTGCCGAAAATTCGATAGGTCAACGATGAATATGCCCAGCGCGGAATTCTCCACGTCGGAACCCCTTACGCCTCCCGATAGCGACTCGATCGGCGCCACCGTGCTCATGAAGGCACTGGCCGACGAAAACGTCGAATTCATCTGGGGCTACCCTGGCGGCTCGGTCCTGTATATCTACGACGAGCTGTACAAACAAGACAAGATTCAACACGTGCTGGTGCGCCACGAGCAGGCGGCCGTGCACGCAGCCGACGCCTATGCGCGTTCCACCGGCAACGTCGGCGTCTGCCTCGTGACGTCGGGTCCGGGCGTCACCAACGCGGTGACCGGCATCGCGACGGCCTATATGGATTCCATTCCGCTCGTCGTGATCAGCGGCCAGGTGCCGACCGCGGCGATCGGCCAGGACGCATTCCAGGAGTGCGACACGGTCGGCATCACGCGTCCGTGCGTGAAGCACAACTTCCTCGTGAAGGACGTGCGCGACCTCGCGGAAACCGTCAAGAAGGCGTTCTATATCGCGCGCACCGGCCGTCCCGGCCCCGTGCTGATCGACATTCCGAAGGACGTGTCGAAGACCCCGTGCGAGTACGAGCCGGTCAAGAGCGTGTCGCTGCGTTCGTACAATCCCGTCACGAAGGGCCACTCGGGCCAGATCCGCAAGGCGGTGTCGCTGCTGCTGTCGGCGAAGCGCCCGTACATCTATACCGGCGGCGGGATCGTCCTCGCCGACGCGGCACGCGAGCTGAACCAGTTCGCCGACCTGCTCGGCTATCCGGTCACCAACACGCTGATGGGCCTCGGCGGCTATCGCGCGTCGGACCGCAAATTCCTCGGCATGCTCGGCATGCACGGCACCTACGAAGCCAACATGGCGATGCAGCACTGCGACGTGCTGATCGCGATCGGCGCACGCTTCGACGACCGCGTGATCGGCGATCCGGCGCACTTCGCGTCGAATCCGCGCAAGATCATCCATATCGACATCGACCCGTCGTCGATCAGCAAGCGCGTGAAGGTCGACATCCCGATCGTCGGCGACGTGAAGGAAGTGCTGAAGGAGCTGATCGAGCAGCTGCAGACGGCCGAGCACGGTCCGGACACCGAAGCGCTCGCGCAATGGTGGAAGGACATCGAGAGCTGGCGCGCGAAGGACTGCCTGAAATACGACCGCGACAGCGAGATCATCAAGCCGCAATACGTGGTCGAAAAGGCGTGGGAACTGACGGACGGCAACGCGTTCGTCTGTTCGGACGTCGGCCAGCACCAGATGTGGGCCGCGCAGTTCTACCGTTTCAATAAGCCGCGCCGCTGGATCAATTCGGGCGGCCTCGGCACGATGGGCTTCGGCCTGCCGGCGGCGATGGGCGTCAAGATGGCGCATCCGGACGACGACGTGCTGTGCATCACGGGCGAAGGCTCGATCCAGATGTGCATCCAGGAGTTGTCGACCTGCAAGCAGTACGACACGCCGGTCAAGATCATTTCGCTGAACAACCGCTATCTCGGCATGGTCCGCCAGTGGCAGCAGATCGAATACAGCAAGCGCTATTCGCATTCGTACATGGATGCGCTGCCGGATTTCGTGAAGCTCGCCGAGGCGTACGGCCACGTCGGCATGCGCATCGAACGAACCGCGGACGTCGAGCCGGCGCTGAAGGAAGCGCTGCGCCTGAAGGACCGCACGGTGTTTCTCGACTTCCAGACTGATCCGACCGAGAACGTCTGGCCGATGGTACAGGCCGGCAAGGGCATCACCGAGATGCTGCTCGGATCGGAAGATCTGTAACGGCGCGACGCGCGCCGGCTGCGGGCGGCCGCCCTCACGAAGGGCGGCGCGGCACGCGGCGGTGCGCGGCGCTGGTTAATCGACACGGACACATTCTGGAAGAAGCGAACATGAGACACATCATTTCCGTCCTGCTGGAAAACGAACCGGGCGCGCTGTCGCGCGTGGTCGGTCTGTTCTCGGCACGCGGCTACAACATCGAAACCTTGACGGTGGCGCCGACCGAAGACCAATCGCTGTCGCGGCTCACCATCGTTTCCATTGGCTCCGACGACGTGATCGAACAGATCACGAAGCATCTGAACCGCCTGATCGAGGTGGTGAAAGTTGTGGACCTGACCGACGGTGCACACATCGAACGCGAGCTGATGCTGATCAAGGTACGGGCAGTGGGCAAGGAGCGCGAAGAAATGAAGCGGATGTCGGACATTTTCCGCGGCCGCATCATCGACGTGACCGAAAAGACCTACACGATCGAATTGACGGGCGCGAGCGACAAGCTCGACGCATTCATCCAGGGGCTGGACGCGGGCGCGATCCTAGAGACCGTGCGCACCGGCAGTTCCGGCATCGGACGCGGCGAGCGCATCCTGAAGGTTTGAGGCCGCATTGGCACGCCGGGTGCGCCGTCATGTCCCGGCCGCAGTACCCAATCGAACGAAATTTTGAATCAGTGAAGGAATAATCATGAACGTTTTCTACGACAAAGACGCCGATCTCTCCCTCATCAAGGGCAAGCAAGTCACGATCATCGGTTATGGCTCGCAAGGCCATGCACACGCGCTGAACCTGAAGGACAGCGGCGTGAACGTGACGGTCGGTCTGCGCAAGGGCGGCGCGTCGTGGAGCAAGGCCGAGAATGCCGGCCTCGCGGTCAAGGAAGTCGCGGAAGCCGTGAAGGGCGCCGACATCGTGATGATGCTGCTGCCGGACGAGCAGATCGCCGACGTCTACGCGAAGGAAGTGCATCCGAACATCAAGCAGGGCGCGGCACTCGCATTCGCGCACGGCTTCAACGTCCACTACGGCCAGGTGATCCCGCGTGCCGACCTCGACGTGATCATGATCGCGCCGAAGGCGCCGGGCCACACCGTGCGCGGCACGTATTCGCAGGGCGGCGGCGTGCCGCACCTGATCGCGGTGGCGCAGGACAAGTCGGGCGCGGCGCGCGACATCGCGCTGTCGTACGCGGCGGCGAACGGCGGCGGCCGTGCCGGCATCATCGAGACCAACTTCCGCGAAGAGACCGAAACCGACCTGTTCGGTGAGCAGGCCGTCCTGTGCGGCGGCACGGTCGAACTGATCAAGGCCGGTTTCGAGACGCTGGTCGAAGCGGGCTACGCGCCGGAAATGGCGTACTTCGAGTGCCTGCACGAGCTGAAGCTGATCGTCGACCTGATCTACGAAGGCGGCATCGCGAACATGAACTACTCGATCTCGAACAACGCCGAGTACGGCGAGTACGTGACCGGCCCGCGCGTCGTCACGGAAGAGACGAAGAAGGCGATGAAGCAGTGCCTGACCGACATCCAGACGGGCGAGTACGCGAAGAGCTTCATCCTCGAGAACAAGGCCGGCGCCCCGACGCTGCAGTCGCGCCGCCGCCTGACGGCCGAGCACCAGATCGAGCAGGTCGGTGCGAAGCTGCGTGCGATGATGCCGTGGATCGCGAAGAACAAGCTCGTCGACCAGACGAAGAACTAAGCGTCCCGCGCCTCGCCGGCCCTTCGAGTGGAGGGTCGGTATCAAAAAGCCGCCCGAAGGCAGCAGTGCCCCGGGCGGCTTTTGCTATCCTACGGGCTTTGCAATTCACAGAACACAGAACGAATCCATGAACTATCCTCATCCGATCATCGCGCGCGAAGGCTGGCCGTTCATCGCGATTGCAGCCGTCGTCGCGCTGTTGATCCATGCAGTCGGGGGCTTCGGCTTCGCGTGGCCGTTCTGGCTGCTGCTCGTTTTCGTCGTCCAGTTCTTCCGCGATCCGCAGCGCCCGATCCCGTCGCAGGCGAATGCGGTGCTGTGTCCGGCCGACGGCCGGATCGTCGCGGTCGAAACCGCGCAGGATCCGTACGCGAACCGCGAAGCGCTGAAGATCAGCGTGTTCATGAACGTGTTCAACGTTCACTCGCAGCGCTCGCCAGTCGATGGTGCGGTAACCAAAGTCGAATATTTCCCGGGCGCGTTCCTGAACGCGGCGATCGACAAGGCGTCGACCGAGAACGAGCGCAATGCCGTGGTGATCCAGACCACGAGCGGCAAGACCGTCACCGCGGTGCAGATCGCCGGCCTCGTCGCACGCCGCATCCTCTGCTACGTGCGCGCCGGTGAACCGCTGTCGCGCGGCCAGCGCTACGGCTTCATCCGCTTCGGTTCGCGCGTCGACGTGTACCTGCCGCTCGGCAGCCGCGCGAAGGTGTCGATCGGCGAGAAGGTCTACGCATCGTCGACGATCCTCGCCGAGCTGGAACAGTAAGCGGGAACGCGCATCATGGCCGCATTCAAACCGCGCCGGCCGCGCAACGGCAACACCCAGTTGCCGCGGCCGTTTCGCCGCAACAAATCGGTCGCGCCGGATCCGACGCCGATCGAGAGCCGCCGCGCCGCACGCCAGCAGTTCCTGAGAACGCGCGGCATCTACCTGCTGCCGAACGCCTTCACGACCGCCGCGCTGTTCTGCGGGTTCTTCGCGGTGGTGCAGGCGATGAACGTGCGCTTCGAGATCGCCGCGATCGCGATCTTTGCCGCGATGGTGCTCGACGGGATGGACGGGCGCGTCGCGCGCATGACGCACACGCAAAGCGCATTCGGCGAGCAGTTCGACAGCCTGTCCGACATGGTGTCGTTCGGCGTCGCGCCGGCACTCGTGATGTACGAGTGGGTGCTGAAGGATCTCGGCCGCTGGGGCTGGCTCGCTGCGTTCGTGTACTGTTCGGGCGCCGCGCTGCGTCTCGCGCGCTTCAACACGAACATCGGCGTCGTCGACAAGCGCTTCTTCCAGGGTTTGCCGAGCCCGGCCGCGGCCGCGCTGATCGCCGGCTTCGTCTGGCTCGCGACCGACAACCGGGTGCCGATGAAGCTCGGCTGGCTGCCGTGGGTCGCATTTGCGCTGACCATCTATGCCGGCGTGACGATGGTGTCGAACGCACCGTTCTACAGCGGCAAGGCGCTCGATGTGCGTCACCGCGTGCCATTCGCGGCGACCCTGCTGATCGTCGTGGCGTTCGTGCTCGTGTCGTCCGATCCGCCGCTGATGCTGTTCTGCCTGTTCGTGCTGTACGGCCTGTCCGGCTATGTGTTCTGGGCCTATATGGCGGTGCGGGGGCGCGCGAATCCGGCGCGCTCGTCGCAGCGCGAGCATTGACGCATCGATTGGATGCATGTCGAAACGGCGGCCTTCAGGCCGCCGTTTTCATTTGTCCCTTTTGCGTGGAATCGGGGCGCACGCCGATTGCACGTGCCGCGGATTGCCGCTATAGTCTTTCGCATGACTGCATTTCCCCGCCTCTCCCTTCTTCTAGCCGGTGCGCCGCTACGCGCGCTAGCACTAGCGCGCCTGCCGCGCTGACCGTTTTCGCCCTCCGTCAAGCCTCGTCTGTTGTTGAGCGTCGCCAGCGGTGGCGCGAATCCATCTCGTTGTACCCCCCGAACAAAGAGCTTTGGAGCCCCACATGACAGACAAGCTGATCATTTTCGATACGACGTTGCGTGATGGTGAACAGTCGCCCGGCGCATCGATGACGAAGGAAGAGAAAATCCGCATCGCGAAGCATCTGGAGCGGATGAAGGTCGATGTGATCGAGGCGGGTTTCGCCGCCAGCTCGAACGGCGACTTCGACGCGATCCATACGATCGCGGGGCTCGTGAAGGACAGCACGATCTGCTCGCTGGCGCGCGCGAACGACAAGGATATCCAGCGTGCAGCGGATGCTCTGAAGCCGGCGAACAGCTTCCGGATCCACACGTTTATCGCGACGTCGCCGCTGCACATGGAGAAGAAGCTGCGCATGACGCCGGATCAGGTGTTCGAGCAGGCGCGTCTCGCGGTGCGTTTTGCGCGCAAGTTTACCGACAACGTCGAGTTCTCGCCGGAAGACGGCAGCCGCTCGGACATGGATTTCCTCTGCCGCGTGCTCGAGGCCGTGATCGCGGAAGGGGCGACGACGATCAATATCGCCGACACGGTCGGCTACGGTGTGCCGGAACTGTACGGCAACCTCGTGAAGACGCTGCGCGAGCGCATCCCGAACTCCGACAAGGCGATCTTCTCGGTGCACTGCCATAACGACCTCGGCATGGCGGTCGCGAACTCGCTCGCCGGCGTGAAGATCGGCGGTGCGCGCCAGGTCGAATGCACGATCAACGGTCTCGGCGAGCGCGCGGGCAACACGTCGCTCGAGGAGATCGTGATGGCGGTGAAGACCCGCAAGGATTACTTCGGTCTCGATGTCGGCATCGACACGACACAGATCGTGCCGACGTCGAAGCTCGTGTCGCAGATCACCGGCTTCGTCGTGCAGCCGAACAAGGCGGTCGTCGGCGCGAACGCATTCGCGCATGCGTCGGGCATCCACCAGGACGGTGTGCTGAAGGCGCGCGACACCTACGAGATCATGCGTGCGGAAGACGTGGGCTGGACCGCGAACAAGATCGTGCTCGGCAAGCTGTCGGGTCGTAATGCGTTCAAGCAGCGCCTGCAGGAGCTCGGCGTCGCGCTGGACAGCGAAGCGGAACTGAACGCCGCGTTCATGCGCTTCAAGGATCTGGCCGACCGCAAGGCCGAGATTTTCGACGAGGACATCATCGCGATCGTGTCCGAGGAGTCCGCGTTCGCGCAGGATCAGGAGCATTACAAGTTCGTGTCGCTGTCGCAGCACTCGGAAACGGGCGAGCAGCCGCAGGCGAAGGTCGTGTTCGCGGTCGACAGCAAGGAAGTGAAAGGCGAGGCGCGCGGCAACGGGCCGGTCGACGCGACGTTCAATGCGATCGAGAGCGAAGTCGGCAGCGGTGCCGAACTGCTGCTTTATTCGGTGAACGCCATCACGACCGGCACGCAGGCGCAGGGCGAAGTGACGGTGCGTCTGTCGAAGAGCGGGCGGATCGTCAACGGTGTCGGCACCGATCCGGACATCGTCGCGGCATCCGCGAAGGCGTATATCTCGGCGCTGAACAAGCTGCACTCGAAGGACGACAAGCTCAATCCGCAGCGTTCCTGAGCGCATTGCGCGTTCGATGCAACACGCCCCGTGCGGCCTTGCGCCGCCGGGGCGTTTTCATGTCACGTTCATTCCGCGGTGCGCGCACCGAATTGCCAGCTTCGCGCAGCAGGGCGTGGTCGGCGGAAATCGACTGCGATCCCGCGGCGAGATGCATCCGCGATAAACCCTTCGAGCAGTTCGAGCACATCGTGATCGATGTAGTCGGCGCGCGTCGCGTCGATGATCACCACCGCGCGGTCCGGGATGTGCCGCAGGTGATGCTTGACCTGCACCTTGCCGAGAAACGACACATCCTTGCGGAACGACAGCAGGTAATGATCGTCGTGCTGCGCGAGCGTGACCGGGCTCTTCAGGTTCGCGACAGCGACGACGAGGACGCTGCACGCGAGGCCGAGCGCGATGCCGAACAGCAGGTCGACGGCGAGGACGCCGGCGATTGTCGCGACGAACGGCGCGAACGCGGCCGGACCTTGCCGGGCGACCGAGCGGAACAAGGCGGGCTTGGCGAGCTTGACGCCGGTATGGATCAGGATCGCGGCGAGGCTCGCGAGCGGGATCAGGTTGATGAGTCCGGTCAGCGCGAACACGCTGACGAGCAGCAGCGCGCCATGCACGATCGCGGACAGGCGGCTTTGCGCGCCTGCGTTGACGTTGACGGAGCTTCGCACGATGACCGATGTGATCGGCAGGCCGCCGACGACGCCCGCGACGAGATTGCCGACGCCTTGCGCCTTCAGTTCGCGGTCAGCTTGCACCGGTTGCCGTTTCGGGTCGATCTGCTCGACCGCTTCCAGGCTCAGCAGCGTTTCGAGGCTTGCGACGACCGCCAGCGTGATCGCGACGCGCCAGATATCCGGATTGAAGAGCTGAGAGAAGTTCGGCCCCAGTTCCGCGTGCTTGAGCGATGCGGCGAGCGCGGCGAACGATCCCAGTTCGGGCAACGCGACCCGATGCGCGGCGCCGGGTGCGATCGAAGGGGCAAGCGCGTTGAGTGCCAGCGTGACGCCGATGCCGAGCACGACGACCGCAAGCGGCGCCGGCACCGCGCGCACGAGTGCGAAACGGCGCAGCGTCTGCGTGTCCCAGCCGACGAGCAGCGCGAGCGACGCGACCGCGATCGCCGCGGACACCCATGCGGCGGGCAGGCCCGGCAGTACCGCAAACGGTTGCGCGGCGGCGCCGCCGATGCCGAGTGCAAACGGAATCTGCTTGGCGATCAGCAGCAGGCCGATCGCGGCCAGCATGCCCTTGATGACGGGCGACGGCACATACGCGGCGAAGCGCCCGGCGCGCAACATGCCGAAGGCGAATTGCAGGACGCCGGACAGCAGCACAGCGAGCAGGAACGCGGAGAAGCTGCCGAGCTGGGCGATGCCTTCGACGACGATCACGACGAGCCCGGCTGCCGGTCCGCTGACGGACAGCGACGAGCCGCTCAGGAGCGCGACGACGAGGCCGCCGACGATGCCCGAAACGAGCCCGGCGAACGGCTCGACACCGGATGCATTGGCGATGCCGAGACATAGCGGCAGCGCGACGAGGAAGACGACGGTGCCGGCGACGATATCGCGCGGCAGCGACGAGAAACGGTTGTTCAGGTTCATGGTCGGGAAGATTCCGGAAGTGTGGCGGGCGGGGCGCGTTCAGGCGAACGCCGCGTCGGCTACGTCGGCTGTGGTGCGGGTGGGCGACGCGTCGGGCGGCATATTCGGGTAGCCCGACGTCAGTTCCTCGAGGCGGCCGTCGGCGAGCGAAAAAATCCAGCCGTGCACGAGCGGCGGCCGTTCGCGGTCGCGCACGATCGGTGACGCGCGCAGCAGGCGCACCTGTTCGAGCACGTTCAGCTCGGCGAGGCGATCGGCGGCTTCCGCGTCGGGCAAGCCGTCGAGCGCGTCGCGATGGCGTCGGGCGAGCGCGCACAGCGGCGCGATGCGGCGGTTGACGTGCGGCAGATCGGGCGAGGGCGGCAGCAGCGATGCGCGCACGCCGCCGCATCCGTAATGCCCGCAGACGATCACGTGATCGACCTTCAGCACGCGTACCGCGTACTCGAGGACGCTGGCGCCGTTGTCGTCGGCGGGATCGAACAGGTTCGCGATGTTGCGATGAACGAACAGATCGCCGGGCGCACAATGCGTGATGGTCTCGGCGGGCACGCGGCTGTCCGCGCAGCCGATCCACAGCACGCGCGGGTTCTGGCCGCGTGCGAGCGCATCAAAGAAACCGGGTGAACGTTCGCGGGTTTCGCGGGCCCATGCGATGTTCGCGACTAGCATGCTCTTGGGTCTGTTCATGAGGATTCCTTTGTGATTGACGCAAATGAATATCCGGAAAAATCGATGAAATCCGTTTCTTTCTGAATTGAAAGCTTGAGTGATATTAGGGGGTTGAATTGAACGGAAGCTCGGGGCGAAACATTTTGTTTCAAATTAATTCGAGATGGTGCATTGCCTGCACCAGTGTGGCGCACCCAATAGTGAGGGTGTGGCGAATAGTCGCATGACCAGGCGTGGCGGGGCATTCGTAAATCCGGTAGCAATCTTTTTCCATTCGGAAAAGATTGCCTTTGCGTTTAATGGTAAACAATTTATTCCGGTAAAAATGAAAGGCCATTTACGCGTCGATGCGTAAATGGCCTTTGTAAAAATGCGCGTGGTTCGTGCCGCTGTTTGGCAATCAGAAAAGACCGTGGCGTTCCTGATCGTGCATCGGGTCGGGGGTTTTTTGCGTAAGCCGCAGGATGCCGCGGTCGTCGAAATAGAAGCTGTACATCATGTACCAGACGTTGTCTTCGAGGTACCGGTACGTCCACACCTCGCGCTTCATCAGCGGAAAGTACGACGTCTCGACCGGACGGCCGAAATTGACGAGCACGTCGGTCTTGGTCCACTTGCCGATCTCAGCACGATAGAACTCGTTCGGCTGCAGTACCTGGCGGACATTGACGATCTTTCCGGACGCATCGACGTCCGCGGCGACCGTGAATTCGCCCATCGGCTGGGTCGGCCACATCAGCCGCTTGCCGCCGCCGGGCAGGTCGTAGATTTCGCGTGGCGGCCCCATGCGCGCCACGATCGCCGACTGATCCTGGCCGGCCTGATATTGCTGCCACGGCTGCGCGCAACCGGCGAGGAGCGCCACGGCGCAGGCGAGCAGCACCGGGAGACGAATACGCATGAGTTTCTCCAGAACGCGGAAATACGGATGTTTTATCACGGACGGCACAGGGCGGTGCGCCGGGCCTGAAAAATCGGTGCGGGATCGCGCGCAACGCATCCGCTTGCCCGCGCGGGGCGGCCCGGCCTATGATCCGCGCTCCTCATGCGGAATAAGGGCAGGACAGCAGATGCAGGCATGGAAGCGGTGTGCACTCGCGCTGGGCGCGGGGTGGTGGCTGGCGTCGCCGGCCGCATTCGCGGGCGGCGAGCCGGTACGGATCGCGTTGATCGAGGGCATGTCCGGCCCGTTCGCGAACGCCGGTGCGGCGGTGGAGCGCAACCTGCGGTTCGGCGTCGAGCAGGTCAATGCGGGCGGCGGCGTGAAACTGCGCGACGGCATGCATCCGCTCGAACTCGTCGTGCTCGACAGCAAGGGCAGCCCGGAAGAAGCGCTCGTGCAACTGCGCGCGGCCGCGGACCGGCACATCGGTTTCGTCGCGCAAGGCAACAGCTCGGCGGTCGCGACGGCCCTCGTCGCGGCGCTCGACAAACAGAACCGGCGCAACCCGGACGACCGGATGCTGTTTCTCAACTATTCGGCCGACGATCCGGCGCTGACGGGCGCGGGCTGCAGCTTCTGGCATTTCCGCTTCGATGCGCACGCCGGGATGCGGATGGCGGCGCTCGCCGACGTCATGGCGCGCGATCGCACGCTGCGAAAGGTCTATCTGCTGAATCAGGACTACAGTTTCGGACACGACGTGAGCGGGCTCGCGCGACAGGCGCTGGGCACGCGTCGGCCGGACGTCGCGGTGGTCGGCGACGAATTCCACCCGATCGGACGGGTCAAGGATTTCTCGCCCTATGTCGAGAAGATCCGCGCGAGCGGCGCGGACGCGGTTGTGACGGGCAACTGGGGCAACGACCTGACGCTGCTCGTCAAGGCGGCGCGCGAGCAGGGGCTGCGGACGAAGTTCTACACGTTCTACGGCAACAGCCTTGGCGCGCCGGCGGCGCTGGGCGACGCGGGCGTGGGCCGTGTCGTCGCGGTTGCGGACTGGCATCCGAACGCCGGAGGCGCGCCGTACGACGCGTTTTACCGCGCGTTCCGGGCCCGTTTCCCGGCGGCGCAGGACGATTACCCGGTGTTGCGGATGAGTCTGATGATCGAGATGCTCGCGGCGGCGATGACGCGCGCCGGCTCGGCCGATCCGGTTGCGGTCGCCCGCGCGCTCGAAGGGCTGTCGTACGATAATGGCTTTCATCCGTCGCGGATGCGCGCGCAGGACCATCAGTTGATCCAACCCCTTTACGTGATGGAGATGGAGAGAGTCGGCGCGCCGGGCGTGCGCTTCGACAACGAGGGTTCCGGCTACGGTTTCCGCACGGTGCTGTCGCTGCCGGGCAAACAGACCGAGACGCCGGCGGCTTGCACAATGACGCGCCCGTGACAAACCGGTTCGGCGTGTCGCGGACTTGTGCTACAATCCTGCCCGGTTGTAAATCACGGCACGGCCATTCTTCCGTGTCCGCCCGTTCAGTTAGAAAGGAAATCAAATGTCTGTTGCTGATATCAATAAGTCGGAAGTGGTTGCTCAGTTCGCCCGTGGCGCAAACGACACGGGTTCGCCCGAAGTGCAGGTTGCCCTGCTGACGGCGCGTATCGTGGAACTGACGGGTCACTTCAAGACCCACGCGAAGGATCACCACAGCCGCCGCGGTCTGCTGCGCATGGTGAGCCGCCGCCGCAAGCTGCTCGACTACCTCAAGGGCAAGGACGCCGACCGCTACCGCGCGCTGATCGAGAAGCTGGGTCTGCGTAAGTAATCGGGGCGATCGCCTCCAGCAAGATGCCTGTGTCAGTCGCCTGATGCAGGCATTTTGTTTTTGCGCGGTACGCGGCGTCATGCGTGCCGCAGGACAACCGCTCCCGGTCGAGCGATGCGGGTTGTCCGGCCGGCCAGGCCTCAGGGTTGAGCTTTGTGTCATTCCAGCGCGCGCGTTCATGCGTCGTATCGTGAACGTCGCGCTGGAATGGCATAAAAAACACACCTCTTCCCATGTGGCCCGGTCGCGACGCCACTGCGCCGGCAAGGTTCGTGCGCGGTGAATACATGAACAAAACGTAAGGAGCGACACATGTCTCTGTTCAATAAAGTCGTGAAGGAATTCCAGTGGGGCCAGCACAAGGTGCGCCTCGAAACCGGCGAGATCGCTCGTCAGTCGAGCGGTGCCGTGATCGTCGACGTCGAGGACACGGTTGTGCTGGCGACGGTCGTCGGCGCGAAGTCGGCAAAGCCGGGCCAGGATTTCTTCCCGCTGACCGTCGACTACATCGAAAAGACCTACTCGGCCGGCAAGATCCCGGGCGGCTTCTTCCGCCGTGAAGGCCGTCCTTCGGAACACGAAACGCTGACGTCGCGCCTGATCGACCGTCCGCTGCGTCCGCTGTTCCCGGAAGGCTTCTACAACGAAGTGCAGGTGGTGATCCACGTGCTGTCCGTGAACCCGGACGTCCCGGCGGACATTCCGGCGCTGATCGGTGCATCCGCCGCGCTTGCCGTGTCGGGCCTGCCGTTCAACGGCCCGGTCGGCGCTGCGCGCGTGGCCTATATCAATAACGAATACGTGCTGAACCCGACGCGCGAGCAGCTCAAGGCGTCGCGCCTCGACCTCGTCGTCGCAGGTACGGAACGCGCGGTGCTGATGGTCGAATCCGAAGCCGACCAGCTGCCGGAAGACGTGATGCTGG
>NZ_JAHACR010000413.1 GCF_018375725.1 Burkholderia sp.
GGGCTTCCCGTCTGGGCGGACAACATGGTCCGTATGAACGGAGCCGGTCTGACGGTTTATATCCGCCGTTCTGCGGAGCAGATCGCAGCGCGTTTGAGTCCTCACGGACGTTGGAAGCGCCCCAAGTTGAGGGGACTCGACGACCGGGAGCTGGTCGAATTCATGTCGCGCAACATGGCCGAGCGGGAGCCGTTTTACGGCCAGGCTGCGCTGACGATCGACGGCGGCGCGATGAGCGACGACGAAATCCTCGAATTTATCACTGAAAAACTGAAGGAACGAAATGGATAACCGGCCTGTCGGCGTATATGATTCGGGGTTGGGCGGCCTGACGGTCTGGCGCGAGATCCGCCGCCAGTTGCCGGAGGAGTCGCTCGTCTATCTGGGCGACGGTAAGAATTGTCCCTATGGTGCGCGTCCGGCCGATGAGATCTGCCGTCTGGCGGACGAGGCGGTCGGACGGCTGGTCGGTGCCGGTTGCAAAATGGTCGTCGTCGCCTGCAATACGGCCACGGCGCAATCGATCGCCGCGGTTCGAGAGCGCCTCGCCATCCCGCTTGTCGGCGTCGAACCGGGCATCAAGCCGGCCGTGCGGCAGTCCGCGAGCGGCGTCGCCGGCGTGCTCGCCACCCAGGCCACGCTGCGCAGCGCCCGCTTCCGGCAGCTGCTCGAGCGGCACGGCGCCGGCTGCCGCTTCCTTTGTCAGCCCGGGCATGGACTCGTACAGGCGGTCGAAAGCGGCGACACCGGTTCGCCGGCACTGCGCGCGCTCCTCACGCGCTACCTTCGACCGATGCTCGAGGCCGGCGCCGATACGCTGGTGCTTGGCTGCACCCATTACCCGTTCTTCACCGAAACGATTCGCGAGCTCGTCGGCGAACGTCTGACGATTGTCGACACCAGCGATGCCATTGCGCGCCAGCTCGAGCGCGTGCTCGCCGAACACGATCTGCTGGCGCCCGCATTCGCTACCGCTGCACCGCCCCGCTTCTGCTCCACGAGCGACGGCCAGCAATTGCGCACACTCGCATCGACGCTGCTCGGCCTCGCCGCCCCGGTTGAGTCCGTCACCATTTTCTCGCCCAACGCGCAGGGGTGTGCGGCCGCCGCGTGAGCTGACGGCCAGCAAGACGCTCCCTCAGTAACCCTTCTAAGGGTCTGGTTTTGTTACAAAAAAGCTGGAATCGGGCTTGTCAACGCGATCGAATTTAATGATAATAATTCGCATTAACGTTAGCTATCGCACTCATCATGATCGTCTGCGTGTGCAAGTCAGTATCCGACCGCAAGATTCGCGCGTCCCTCGCGGAAGGCGTGAACACTTTCGACGAGCTTCAGTTCGAACTCGGTGTGGCCACCTGCTGCGGCAAGTGCGAAGCGTCCGTGCGTGACCTGATGGCGGAACAAGGCGTATGCGCAAGCCGGTGCGGCGTCGAGCATCATGCTCAGCCGGTTCCGGTGTCGTTTTACGAGCGCAAGGCCGCCTGATCGCCGAATGCATTCCCGCGGCCGAGGCCGCCGTTCCCGCCTGTCAGCAAGCCAGTATCAGCGCGAGCCAACGGCTTACCTACCAAGGAGCCCGTCATGGAAATGCTGATCGGATTCGTTACTACCATGTGCATCTCGCTGCTGATCTTCCGCAAGTGATGTCCTGTCACCTGCTGCGCATCGCGCGCGGCGCCGCTCTTCCTAGCTAACATGCAGGCTACGCATTCCGCTCCAGCCGGCGCCTGGCCGGCCGCTTCCCGATTGAACCCTCGCATCATCGCAGCCGCGGTTGGCGTGTTCGCCGCACACGCCATCCTGCTGACGGCGGCGTGGCTTCACCGCAACACGCCGCCCGAGAAGCCGGTTGAAGCGCGTTCGATCAGCGCCCAACTGCTTGCACCCACGCCGATCGCGCAGCAAGTCGCCGCCGAATCAATCCCGCAGCCGGCACAGCCCAAGCCCACGCCACACGTAAAGCCCAAGGCCGATCCGAAGCCGGTGCAGAAGGTATCGCGGCCGACCCCGCAGCCGGTCGCTCCGTCCCCCTCACCGTCGCCGACGCCCGCCCCCGCGGCCGATGCGGCGCCCGCGCCCGCCGCCCCGTCTCCGGCCGCCGCCGCGCCGTCGGCCGCACCCGGGCCCGCACGCGAAACAATGGAAGTCAGTGCGCCGAAGAACGTGCCGACGCTGCAATGTGCGTTCGTGAAGCCAGATTACCCGTCGATATCGAACCGTCGTGGCGAATCGGGCACCGCATATGTCCACTTCGTCGTCGGCGTGACAGGGAAAATCGAGAGCATCGAACTGCAGAAAAGCAGCGGCTATCCGCGTCTCGACGAGGCCGCGCTCGCCGCGATGCGCGCGTCGACGTGCCGCCCGTACATCGAAAACGGCCAGCCGATCCGTGCCGCACGTACGCAACCGTACAAGTTCGGCCTCACCGACTAACTCCGCCTCATCCGGAAGATTCAAGAAGACTCAAAAGGAACAAGAAATGCAAAGCTACGGTATCGCGCACGTCTGGGCGCAAGGTGATTTCGTGACACGCTTCATCGCGATCGCATTGCTCGTGATGTCGATCCTGTCGTGGTTGGTGATCGTCATCAAGGGCTGGAACGTGATCCGCCTGAACCGCCTGACGAAGAACGCAGAACAGGCGTTCTGGCATTCGGACGACTTCGACGACGGCATCAAGAAGCTCGGCCAGGCCGCATCGACCCCGCACGACAATCCGTTCCTTGCGCTCGCGCTGGCCGGCAAGGAAGCCGCCGATCATCATCATCAGACGCAGCCCCACCTGCATGACCGGATGGACGTGTCCGACTGGATCACGCGCTGCCTGAAAGACACGATGGACGAAGGCGTCGCACGCATGCAAGGCGGTCTCGCGATCCTTGCGTCGATCGGCAGCACCGCGCCGTTCTTCGGCCTGTTCGGCACGGTCTGGGGCATCTATCACGCA
>NZ_JAHACR010000414.1 GCF_018375725.1 Burkholderia sp.
CTGATTGTGCCGACCGACGGACAACGCGATTTCGTGTACGGCGCGCGCGTGACGAGCAAGGCGGCCCCCGCCTTCATGCTGCGCGAAGCGGCAGATCCGCAGGCGCAGCGCACGCATGTGTATGGCATCGTCACGTTCTTCGGGGACGGGCGGCTCGGCTATGACATCGAGTATCTGCGCGGCGACGAAATCATCGCCGACGTGCTGCGTCAGTACGAGCGCTACGTCTCGCTCGCCGCCGACAAGCGCACGCATCTGCTGAATCGTGCGCCGGGACACGCGACCGGGGCGGAATGATGGGCCGCCGGCTGTGCGTGGATGATGCTGCGCTCACGCCGGCGCCGATAGCCGGCGCTTCCCGCAGGCGCGCCCCGCATCCCTTCGACAACGGCCGGTACAACACCGCGCGCCGGCTGTGCTGGCCCGAGGCGCGCCAGAGGACCAGTCACCTTTGCATGTTGACCCACGTGCGCTCGCGAACGTCGGCGCCGGCACGCAGGTGCCGGTTCGGCCGCCTTGACACTGCCCCTGTCCAAACGGCCAACCGCCATCCGACGCGCTTGCTGCCGCTCAAAATACTGTCTATATTTACAGCACTGTATTTATAAACAGTGAGGCGCGCGATGGAAAATCTGGTCCGGATCGTCAACGACACCGATCGACAAGTACTGGCCTGGCTCCGCACGCAGGTCGGCGACACACGGGTGGAGCGTGCGGCGCGGCAACTCGGGCACACGCGCAAGCCTTATCCATCGGCCGTTTGCCGGTATCTCGGCGTGGTTCCGCCCGCTACGCTGCGTCACTCGGTGCGCGCGAAGCCAGTGCGTGATTTCACGGTTGGCGATCGGTATCTGTCGCTGATTCGTCAGCATCTCGCCGCTCACGCCGCCGGGCGCTGACGTCGCGAGGCTCATCGCGCCGCCCGGCGCGGTTCGAACCGCTCGAGCGCGGCCATGCCGCGCCGGCATCCCGCCGACGATCAATCTCGCAATCAATGCGACACGCCAGGAGAGTGCGAATGCGCCCGCGAACCGCACGTGCGAAACGGCAGCCCCGAATCTCCGTGGCCCGTCAGGCGTCGTCGCAACAGTCATCCAGCAACAACGTCCCGATCCGCGCCGGTACGAGCGGTGTACGCGGAACCGGCGGCGTCCAGCCCAATAGCGCCCGAGCTGCCGCGCCGCACACGCGTCCCTGGCATGCGCCCATTCCGCAACGCGACTGCAGCTTCGCGGCCGCCCAGCCGGGTGCATTCGCAACCGCGTCGAAACGCACATCCTCACAGCGGCAGATCAGCGTATCCGGACGTGCCAGATTGCGGATCGGTTCCCGAATCGCAAACCGCTCGCGCACCGCATCGGCAAACGCCTGCCAGCGCGCGCGCCGTTCGATCAGCACCGACAGCCGTCCGCTCTGGCCGGTCGCCACGCAGCCCGCGATCTCCCCCTCGACGATCGCCAGCTCGCTGCCGCCGACGCCGGTGCATTCGCCCGCCGCAAAGTGCCCGGCGCGGCTCGTCCGCTGGTACGTATCGACCGCCACCGCGCCATTTTCCAGCCGGCAGCCCAGATGACTCGGCAGCACCGTATTCGGCACCAGGCCGAACCCGCATGCAAGCCGGTCGCATTCGAGCTCGGTTTCACGGCCGCCCTGCCTGATTCGCACGCCTTCCAGCCGTTTGTCGCCGAACGCCTCGACGACGTGCGCATCCGGACGATAAGCGGCCGTCATCAGTTGCGTAGCTTGCACGAGCTTCGACGGCCAGCGCCACAATCCGGCGCCGAAACCGAGCACATCCGCCCGCGTGGCCTGCTCGAGCACACGCAGCACACGTGCGCCGGCATGCCGCGCGGTCGCCGCACTCGCCAGCAGCAGCGGGCCGCTGCCCGCGATCACGGTGCGCCGCCCACGTACGTCGAGGCCCTGCTTGATCAACGCCTGAAGCCCGCCCGCGCCCGTCACCCCGGGCAGCGTCCAGCCCGGGAACGGCAACAGCAGCTCACGTGCGCCGCAACACAAGATCAGCGTCCCGTATTCGAGCAGCAGCCCGCGTTCGTCGTCTTCCAGCAGCAACGAGCCGGGCTTCGATTCGGCGACGATCCGCGTCGCCGCCAAGTGCCGCACGTTCGGATGACTCAACACCTTCAGGCGCGCGCCGGCCGCCGCCGGCACCGCGACGCCCGGCCCTTGCCGCCAGATCTGGCCGCCGGCGCGCGGATTGTCGTCGACGATCGCGACCGACGCGCCGCTTTGCAACGCCGCCTGCGCGGCGGAAAGGCCAGCCGGACCCGCACCGACGATCGCAATGTCGACATTCAAATGCTCATGCTTCATCGCGTGCGCTCCACCTGCATGCCTTCGCGGCACAGCGTCTGGCACGCGAGCCGCCGCCGCCCGTCGATCGTCATCCGGCATTCCTGGCAGACGCCCATGCCGCAAAACGGGGCACGCGGCGCACCGGCGCACGACACGCGGGTTGTATCGTCGCCGCTGCGGGCAACGGCGACCGCGACGGTCAGGCCGTCGGGCACGGTCAGCGGACGGCCATCCAGTTGAATGTTCATGCAAACTCTCCGGCGACACGGGACGTCGACAGGAAACGTCCCGGCAAATACGGTTCGACATCGATGGCCGGCGGTTCACCGAGCATCTGCGCGACGACGAGCCGCGCACTGCCCGGCGCGGTCGTGACACCCAGCCCTTCATGCCCGACCGCGAGCCACAGGCCCGGCTGCGCCGGATGCTCGCCGAGCAACGGCAAGCCGTCAGGGCTGGCTGCGCGGAAACCGGTCCACGCGCGAATGCCGTTCAGATCGGCGAGCGCAGGCAGATAACCGGTCGCACGGCGCAGCATGCGCGCGAGCACTGGCGGCTCGACACGCGGATCCTCGGTGTCGAACTGCCGCGACGAGCCGATCAGCAACTGTCCGGTCGGGCGCG
>NZ_JAHACR010000415.1 GCF_018375725.1 Burkholderia sp.
GGTTATCGCTCGCTTTTGCTGGAGAAAGGTCATGGCGCTAACGATTGACGAGTGCAAAGTGCAGTGCCGAATTGATGGTGATGACCCGGGGGATAAACAGCTTCTGGAGATCTACATCGGTGCGGCGCGTCGTAAGGCTGAGAGCTATACAAATCGCCAGCTCTATGATGACGAGCTTCCGGCAAACGATCCGGATGGGCTGGTTATCAAAGATGACGTCAAGCTGGCGCTGATGCTGCTGGTCGGACACTGGTATGAAAACAGGGAGCCGGTGAACATCGGCAACATCGTATCGGCTCTCCCCTTTGGTTTTGAATCCCTTCTTGAGCCTTACCGGTTCATTGCACTGTAGGAGGTGATATGCAGGCAGGTAGGCTACGGCACCGGGTCATCATTCAAAATTATGTCACCACCCGATCCCCCTCCGGCCAGCCCGTCGAGCAATGGTCTGATGGTGAAAAGGTATGGGGTGAAGTTCTCGCGGTCAGCGGCCGCGAACAGCTTTCCTCCGGCGCGGAATCGCCTGAGGCAACAGTCAGGGTATGGATGCGTTTTCGCAAGGACATATCGGCAGCTTCACGGTTGAAGATACTAACGGGACCGCTTGCCGGCGCGCTGCTCGAACTGGACGGCACACTCGGCCTCCGCGGCTGGCAGTGGCTGTTCGTCATCGAAGGCCTACCCGCGATCGCGCTCGCGTTCGTCGTGTGGATGCGCCTGCCCGACCGGCCGAGCGCGGCACCATGGCTCGCGCCGGAAACCGCCCGCGCGCTCGAACGCTCGCTGGCCGCGGAACAGGCGGCCGGCACGGCGATGCACGGCGGCCATTCATTCGGCATGGCACTGCGCGACCGACAGATCTGGCTCACGATCTTCGTATACTTCTGCCACCAGTTGACGGTCTACACAGTGATCTTCTTCCTGCCGGGGATCGTCGGCGCGTCCGGAAAATTCTCGCCGGTCGTCGTCGGGCTGCTGACCGCGCTGCCGTGGCTCGCCGCCGCGCTGGGCGCGGCCACCCTGCCGAAATTCGCGCGCGATTCGCAGCGTTCCCGGCGGATGCTGTGCGCCGGGTTCGCCGTGATGGCCGCGGGGCTCGTGTGCGCCGCGTATGCGTCGCCGGGCGTGGGACTGGTGAGCATGTGCGTCGCCGCGTCGATGTTCTTCGTCGTGCAGTCCATCGTCTTCACGTTTCCCGCGTCGCGCCTGACCGGCAGCGCGCTGGCGGGCGGGCTCGGCCTCGTCAATACCTGCGGGCTGCTCGGCGGCTTCGTCGGGCCGACAGTCGTCGGCACGATCGAGCAGGCAACCGGCAACGCGAAGAACGGGCTGACCCTGCTCGCCGCGGCGCTCGTCGTCGCCGCCGTCGCCAGTCTTGCGCTGCTGCACGGGCACGAACCCCGCCGCTGACGCGTGCGCCCGTCCGGCGCGCGCCCGCGCGCCGGCGTTGCCCGACACGAAGGCGGCGCGACAGACCCGGCATGGCCGGCAATTCCTCAACGCCTAGGCAAGACCGTCGGCGCCACGCGCCGGATAGGTCACACGCTCCGGCTCGCGCCGCATGACGATCTTGCCGCTCCGGATCGACAGCGCCGCCTTCGCCTGCCGGCGCAGCGCGTCGTAGTCGCTGTCCGCGTCGAGCACCACGAGGTTCGCCGGCCGCCCGGCCTCGATCACGTACCGTTCGCCGAGATGCAACGCCGTCGCGCTGTGATCGGTCACGAAGTCGAGGCAGCGCTGCAGGTCGTCGAAGCCCATCATGTGACAGATGTGCAGTCCCGCGTCGAGCACGCGCAGGATGTTGCCGTTGCCGAGCGGATACCACGGATCCCGGATCGAATCCTGCCCGAAGCAGACATTGATGCCTGCGCGATCCAGCTCGGCGACGCGCGTCACGCCGCGCCGCTTCGGAAACGTATCGAAGCGCCCTTGCAGATGAATGCTCTCGGTCGGGCACGAGACGAAGCTGATCCCGGAGCGCTTGAGCAACCGGAACAGCTTCGAGCAATACGCGTTGTCGTACGATCCCATCGCCGTCGTATGGCTCGCGGTCACGCGCGCACCCATGCCGCGCACGCGGGCTTCCTCGGCGAGCACTTCGAGAAAGCGCGAATGCGGATCGTCGGTTTCGTCGCAATGCACGTCGACAAGGCAGCCGGTACGCTCGGCCAGATCCATCAGGAAACGGATCGAGCTGACGCCCTGTTCGCGCGTGTTCTCGAAGTGCGGAATGCCGCCGACGACGTCCGCGCCCATCTCGACCGCCTCCGCCATCAGTGCGCGGCCGTTGTCGAACGACTCGATCCCTTCCTGCGGGAAGGCGACGATCTGCAGGTCGATCCACTCGCGCGCCTCGTCCTTCACTTCGAGCATGGCCTTGAGCGCGGCGAGCGACGGGTCGGTCACGTCGACATGCGTGCGCACGTGCTGGATGCCGTGATCTCGCAGCATGCCGATCGCCGCATGTGCACGCGCCTTCGTGTCGTCATGGGTGATCGTCGCCTTGCGCTGCGCCCAGCGCTCGATGCCTTCGAACAGCGTGCCGCTCATGTTCCAGGCCGGCTCGCCGGCGGTCAGCACCGCATCCAGATGGATGTGCGGCTCGACGAACGGCGGAATCGCCAGGCGCCCCGCTGCATCGATGTCGCCAGCGTTCGTGCATGCGGCCAGACCCGGCTGGCGGTCGATCCGGTCGATCCGTCCCGCCTCGATGGCGATCGTGTAAAGGCCGTCGCGGGCGCGCAGGCGCGCGTTGAGCACGTTCATGTCGGATCCTTGCATGAGGCGGCCGCGCGTCGTCCGCGACGGACGCATGGTTGGGAATGGAGCGCCGCTCGCGCGTCGAAACCATTTCGTCGCGCGACGCATACGACTCGCAGCATGCCCGAATGACGCCCATCACGCACGTGCCGCCCGATCCGGCGATGGCCGCC
>NZ_JAHACR010000001.1 GCF_018375725.1 Burkholderia sp.
GGCTCCGGAGAGCCTCGTTGGGACGTACTCGGCGCTGGACGCCGACGGGAAGTACTACGCCCGCCTGAAGGTAATGCAGGAGAACGGCAAGTACGTTTTCTACGAAATCGTCCCGTTCTCGTCGCAGCCGGGCCCGCATCAGCTCGAAGGCGACGTGGCGCCGCTTACGCAGGACACGCTGGGCAAGATTGTGAGTCAAAAGATCGATTTCCCGGTGAACGGCCTCGAGGACCACTACCTGGCGATCGTCAAGGTGCCGGTGGGCTGGACGTGGAAGCACTTCACGTCCAAATCGGGCTACGTGATGATCGATCGAACCGGCCCGCGCGACGTCAAAAAGTCGGACAACCAGGGTTGACGAATGAGAGAGCGGCCGCCGCGCGGTAACCTGGGATGGCAGATCGGGTCGGTCCTGATCGTCTGCGCGTTAGTGTTCTGCGCAGCCGCGAAGGTTGTCGTGAGAAACGAGGCCGATTTCTCGAACTGGATCGACGTGCAAACGCGCGGCGTACAGGTCATGCGACAGGGCGTGGGTACGCTCGTGACGGCTGTGCGTGATCCGCGAGACAAGGTGAAAAGCGCGATCGTGGTCAGCGCGTATCCGGGGACGCTGGCCGCCGCGGTTGAACTGACGCAGGGGTACCTTGCCGCGTCGCCGTTTCTGTTCCGTAGTGACACCTCACCCAAACCTTCCGAGATCATCGTGACGTCGGCGGCGATCGAACCGGATGGCAATGCCCGGGCAGTAGCGATGGCGATGGGCGAGCAGTGCACGGTGAAGCTGATGCCCGCGCGAAAGAAGGATTTTGTGGGCGCAGGATGGACGATAGGGGACGTGCATTGCGCCCCGAGATAGGAAGGTGTCAGTCAGCCCCGTGGGCCGCGCGAGCGGCCCATTTGCTATGCGGAGAGAAAAGCCATGCTTCCCTTCGAAATTCCTGCTCCTGAAAGTCGCATTGCGCCGGCGCTCTATCTTGAGCTCCGAGAATGGCTCTTGGCCAACGACCCCGACGCGGCTCGGATGGTCGAGTGGTCGGCACACCGGCGATCGCCCCCGGACTCTCCGGAGAAGATGGCGGCCGAGATTATCTGGATCGTGCTGTGCGCTGGGCGATCTGCCCAGGCGGCACGTACGATCGAGCAAAAAGTCTGGACTGCCATTCGTGAGGGCCGACCCGTGGTGGAGGCATTCGGGTTCCGCGGAAAGGCGGCGGCTATCGAAAGGGCGTGGGCTGAACGAGCCAACGATTTCGAGGCGCTGCAGGCGGTCCTCGCGCTGAACGATCCGGCGCGGCTCGTCGAGTGGTGCGGGGCACTGCCATGGATTGGGGACGACACGAAATTCCAGCTCGCAAAGAACTTCGGTCAGGACGTGTGCAAGAGCGACATCTGGCTTTGCAGACTATCGGGGTTACCAGACAAGCCGCGCCGGCCGGCAGCGGTCCGATTCGAGGCTTGTATGAATCTCTGCCGGCACTTGTCGAAAGCGTCTGGTGACAGCATTGCGACCGTCGACGGTGTGCTCTGGCTGGCGTGCAACAAGGGCGTGCTGCAGGTCGACGTGAAGGCCGGGCCCGTCCGCTTCTCGCCGGGAACGATTACGCGGGCCGAAATCATTCCGGAATCGTCCGTTTAGAGATCGATAGCCCAATTTGTGAGGGCTAGAACGGGTTGGCCAAGGACGTATTCTGATTGTCATAAAAGGGCGCTAAGCCATGAAGCCCGCGGCGGCAATCGGCCGGCGTGGACCATCGATCGTTGACAGGACAGGTGCATGACAGGGAACAGCGGGGCAGAGGCTTTCGGACGCCGTGCGGGGCAGGGCACGGGTCTGCCGCTAGGTAGTGACGAATGGAAAGTATTGAACGTCGTGGCCGAGTACGGAGAAATCCGAGGGACGGGCCGTGTCGGGGATCTCGCCTTCGGGAGCGCGAACGGTTCGCGGGAAGAGCGGATCATGCGCGCGTCGAAGGCACTGACCGGATTGCGCGATTACCGGTTGCTAGAGTGGTCGGAGGATGATGGTTGCGCAATAACGTGGAAGCTCGCGCAGGGCGTCCACATGACGAATCTCGCGCTGATGTTCGAGCGGGCACGGAGTGGTCAAGCATAAGCCAGACTTCCTGTTGAGAACGATTCAGCGAAATAGTATCGCCATGGTTGGTGCAGTAGTGAGCAAAGCAACAAACGCCCAGGAAAAGCGCCTAGAAAGGCCGATTCAGGGGGTTTTACACACAGGTTTATCAACAGGATTTGTGGATAACTTTCGAAATTTTCGAGGGAGGAATCGCGCATGGAGAAGCCCGATGTGTTTCATCAGACATGCGTGGCGGGGCGTGGATTTGAGGGAGTAATCGCCTCGACGAGCGTGCCGTTTGTTTGCTGCCGATCGACCGGCGAAGGCGTGCCGCTCCACCTCGCCGTGCTGAAGCGCACGTCCGAGGCTGCGCACGATCCGGGCGCCGCGCCAGAAGGTTGGTGGCTGTTTCGTGGTGAGAACGAGCCGGGAATCTTTCTGGCCGGCTTCAATGCGGCGGATGCCGCTCAACTGGCAGACGAATTCGGCATTCCGACGGTGGAAGCCGAGCTCGATTCGCCGGCGGTCAGGCAAGAGTACTTTCTGTCGTCGCCGGCATGGGATGGGCTGCGCTCATGGGTCGCGCGGGAGCAGCGCAGCGGGATTCAGTCGGAGCATCATGCACCAAGACGAGCCTGGTGGTACGCGCGGGCGGTGCAGCAACTCGAAGTGCTCAAAAGAATCGAGGCACAGACCGGTTAGGCAGTGGCGGCGGGTTTCCGCCGGCGCTCGAAAATTGCGTCACAATAGATGACTCGCTGTCTGGCTAACATGGCTGCGAGTAGCGCTCCTGTCCGGCGTGGCTGGACAGGATTTCCATACGAGTCTTACGGGAGATCACGATGGGAAGCAATCTTGGCATCTACGTGGTGATAGTGCTATGCCTTGCCGCTATCGCGAGGTATGGCATCAAGAAGGGAAAGACCAAGCAAGAGGCGGTGCGGGCGTTCGTAATCCTGGCTGTTGTGGCGGGGGTGCCGATCGCGGCGCAGGCAATCGGATTGCTGTTCCATCCATTCGCTTGATCACCTGACGCACGAGCCGCGCGGAGGTTTCGCGCGGCTTTTTGCTGGAATGAAGCTACGCCTCCGGCCAATTGATAGCGTGAGACTATCGGGCATGACGGAAACAATTTGACGGATTGTTAGCTCGGTGAACAAAGGTATAGCATAGGGGGCGGTTCAGGCTTGCCACCTGAGGTAGAAAATCAAGAATTTTTTCGGGGCATCAGCAATCATCTGCCGCGCGAGGCCTGCTGAACTAGCAAAAGCAGTTGGCTTCAGAGCCACGCAGGATCGAGCCTTCAACAATCACCGGCATGGACTCGGGGAGTGGTAAATCATGAATGGGTTAGTGCTTAGTTCGTCAACGCTGATTTTTGTGCTGCTGACGGTCTTTTCGCTGTCTCTCGTGATGGGCGCAGAAGTGCTGCATTTCGTGGCGGCCCGCGTCAGCAACATGACGCATGCGGCCTTCATCGGCTTGCTCATCGGTCTCTATCTCTACATCGACCACAAGGGCTTCCCCGCGTGGCTCGTGGTGCATCTCCCGTCGCTGAAGAACCTCACGCTGACCTAATGGTCTGTGTGCGGAAGCTTCCCATTGGGAAGTTGTCGGAGTAGAATCAAACCGCTTTTTGAGGTCTGCGGACCTTGCTGGTAGCTGGGCCATATCCAGCCTTTTCTCAAGTCCTGCCTTCGGCGGCTTGCACGTTCTGTGGTTCATCCCTCGGGGGCTTTAGTCCCTTGAGGGAGTAAGTCTTCGATTTTTTCAATCTGGAGGCTTACATGTTCCATTCCCATATGTTCTACGGTGGCCACGGTTTGGGCTCGATGGTGGCCGATGCCGTCATCCGCTCGGTGATCTACCACCTGGTCGGCGATGCCATGCGCAGTTTGGGCGGGCATGGCTACGCTTCTTCCGGTTTGATGCTGATCGGCGTCCTGCTGATCGTCGTGGTGCTCGCTCTCCTCGTGTTTCGTTTCCTCGGTACAGCGCTTAACGCGGTTGGCCGGAGCGTTCGCGGTGGTAGCCGGTACTAATTCGTTGACGCATTTCGCGTCGTGATTCCTTGTAACGACATGCTGCCAATGGCTAGGTGCTGTTGGTCGTGGGTCATTTGTCCTTGGAGGTTGATATGAAATCGTTCGCAAACATGGGCCGTGCAGTGTTCGCCATGGTAATGCTGCTTGCTCTTTGCGCTTGCGCTCAGCCGTATGGTCCCCTGACCCAATACGGGGAACCCGTCTCGAGGTCGGCATCGACATACAACTCGGGCGACGCGTTGCGGAGCGGCGGTACGGCCATACTCGGGCAGGTCCTCCACGTTCGCCCGGTCATGATCGATTCGGGCTCGTCTCGCCAGTTGGGCGTGACTGCTGGCGGGCTTATCGGCACGCTGGTCGGTATGGGGCATCACAGTAGCCAAGCTAAGCTCATCGGCGGGGCTGTCGGCGCCGCCGTCGGCTACGCAGCGGGAAGCGTTGTCAGCAAGGTGCCAGGCGTCGAGCTGATCGTCCGCACGCAAGACAAGCGCTTGCTTACGGTCGTTCAGACCGCCGACGACGGCAGCGACTTCGCGGCCGGGCAACCGGTGGCGGTCGTGGTGGTCAGTGGTCGTCTGCGCGTCGAACGCGTATGACGGTAGTTGAGAAAGAGGCGGCCCATCGTGGCCGCCTTTTTCGTTTCCGCCGCTGGAAACGAAGAGGAAATTGGGATGTCCCGAATGTCCGTAAGATTTAATTAAGCGGCAAGAATGCCGGCCGGATCCGACAAAATATGGGCTCGACATTTCTTGTAGCCACATATAATGGGCCACCTTATTAAAAATCATTAGCCGGGGCGCGGTGGCGCTTACACGCCATCAAAACAGAAAAAATGCCGACAATAAACAGAATTCTTGATGGAGAGAGGCCTGTGGGTTCAATCTCGTGCACGAGGAGACTGGATCCATGAGTGTGACACTCAAGCTCCCCAAAGGTTGGTCAATGCGCACGGGTACACCGTACGGGGTCGTCATCGATGCGCCGCATGGAAGCGTCACCGTGGACGTTGGGATGCGTAACTTCACGCTCGGCGAGCAGCACGTGAAGCGATACGGCACCTATGAGCGACGGGGTTGGCGGGACAGGCTGTACCGGGACGCCATCGATGCGCTCGCCACGCTCGGGAAGGAACTCGAGGAGCGCAAGCGCGCCGCAGGCAGTTCGTAATGGGCCGCAAGGGCGGGCACCTCAGAGTGGGCGACCCGCCACTTCCCAACAGGAATCAGTGCGAGTAATATACGAACATCGTTTTTCCCTGATGTCCCATGACCTTTGTGTCTGGGCGTCCGGCAGCTGGGCCGTATCTAGCCTCCTGGCAGTTGCAGCGTGTTTTTCCCTTTTTTGGGAGCACGTGAATCCTGTCTGCTTCACCCGTTGATAGCTGAACGCTTTTTCGCGTTCGACATCAGTTCTCTACACCGTTCGGTGTTCTTTCCTTTGTCACCCATGGGGCGCTACTTTTCCCCTGGGGAGACGTGGTCGCTCCAAATTCCCTTGGAGAACCACATGTTCCAGAAATTCCTCCGCACTCGTCTCGTATCCGTTGTCGCCCGTCAGGCGATCGAATCGAACGAAAAGCGCGTCTGGTTGATGACGTCCAGTGGTTCTCCTTACGGAAGCCACAACTTCGTCAGCTCGAAAGAGCCGACGGAGATCCTTGTGAGCTGGACTCTGGTATCGAAGCACGACTCGGACATCGTCCGTCGTCTGCAGGTATTCCAGACCACGATCAAGGGCGCATCGGCCGTGATCTTCGTGGATTCCCACGAGGATCATAAACTGCCCCGCCATACCTGGCTTAACGCCATCGGCATCAAGTCGGCTCCGACGTTCTCCGCCAAAACGAAGATTGTCGTTGCGTCGACCAACGTCGAAACGCTGTATCAGGACCCGGTGAACGAAGCGCGCAAGCGCCTTCTCGATCTGGTTGAAACGGGCAAGTGGGTGTCGACGACGCCGTTGCCAAAGTCGGATCCGAGTTTCAAGCGGTTTCTGATGAAGGTTACGTCCCTCGCTACCGCTATTCGTTGATTTTCCCACCGGGGCATCTCTGTCCCGGCCGGGATGGGGATGTTCCATTCACCTCGAAAAGGAGCATCACCATGCTGACCTCTGTCAACACGACTGTCAGTTCCCACGTGATTTCGAAAACGGAATCGCGCCGTGTTTATCGTTTCAACGGTTCTGTACTCACCGATGTGAAGATCGACGGTAAGTGGGTCACCATTTCCGTCCTCTGACATCAAGTACATAGTTTTTCTGTTTTCCCGTCCCGGGGTGTCGCTATCCCGGAAGGGGTAGTGGCATTCCGATCAACCTGAAAGGAGTGTCACCATGTCGCGTCAATTCAACCGTAGCCTGTCGTCGTCCCGCGCGTTCCGTGTTGCCGCCGCGTTCGATCGCCTCTTCCTGGGGGTATTGGATGTGCTGGCATCGCTGAACCTGTTGCACGTCTTTCTGGTCCCGGCAGGTATCGGTGCCTTGATCGTGTTCGGCGGATGCGCCTATGAGCAGTCCGCGCAACTCCACCTCCTGCGAAGTGGAGGCGTCGCGGCTCTCGATGCCTACCTGGCCCTCGTGCAGTCGCACCAGTTGTCGCTCGGCGAATTCCTTGTCGCGTCGGTAACGGGGCACTGCTACTCGATCAGCGCGGTCTGGCAGGGGATCGGCTTCTGGCTGGTCTTCGTCATTGCGCCCTTGTGCATGGTGCTCACCGTGCTCGCCCGCATCGAAGTGCGGTTCGCGGGGCGTCGTGCTGTTGCTGTGGTCGATGGTCGTCGGGCTGAAGTCGTATTCCCGTAACTTGTCGTCCGGCAACTTGTGATGAACGCCGCTTTCCTTCGGGATAGCGGCGTTTTTTTTCGGCATCTGTGGTCCATCTCGCATCAGGCATTGGACCGTGTGCACTTCGATAGAGGAGCAGCATCATGAACACCTATCAACTGGCTGGTCATCGTGAAACGACTGGATGGATTCCGAAGGAAAACGACGTCAACGGCGTCAACGCTTTCGGGATGCGTCCGGTCGAAGTCGCTGCACAAGCCGGCGATTTGAAGGAGTTCCGGGAAATCATCTCTCATCCCGATTTTGATCCGAGGGGTGCACGTGTTCGGTACTTCGCGAACCTGCTTCGCGATTACCGGCATGAACCCGAGGATGTTGTTGCATACAACCAGTTGTTTCCACTCGACGTATCGGTGGAGCAAATGGCTGTCGTCAAGGTCGAGGAGTTGAACGGCTTCAAGGCCGGACAGCGGATCTCGGCTCAAGACTTTGAAGCGAGTCCGCCCCAGTATTACTCAGGGGCGATCATGTCCGTCTGGAGCGATGCTACGGCCTATGTGAAGTGGGACTACAACCTCAACTTCGCAGCGGAACGTCATCTCGTCAGAAACGGGCGTGTCGAACTTCATCACCTGCGCCGTATGTCGTAGGTGTGAAGCGGTGTTGAGTAAGGTCTGAACGTTTCCCGTGCCGGGGTATCACTATCCCGGAAGGGGTAGTGATATTCCATTCATCCATGAAAGGAGTATCACCATGTTTCGTCTTACCCTCATCTCTGCCTCGATGTTCAAGTTCGCCGCCGCGTTCGATCGTCGTGTCAACGATCTCGTTCGCGGAATCGCTTCGTGGAACGTCATGCTCGTCTTCAGCATCGTGTTCATGCTCGGCGTCTACCTGATCCTCGGATCGGGTGCGTATGAAGAGCACGCGAAGTTCATGCTGCTGGAAAACGGCGGCTTCACGGCGCTGCAAGTATATCGGGACCAGGTCATCGCGCATCGTCTGCCTCTCCAGGCATTCATGCTCGAGTCGATCGCGGGTCACGGCTATGCGGCCGGCTCCACGATGTTGGGCCTCGGCCTCTGGATGACGTTCGTCGTGGCTCCGCTCGTCGCCAGCATCATCTTCCTCGCCCGTTTCGAGGTTCGGATGACGCAGCGTGCGCGGATCCGGGCACGTCTCAACAAGATTCTCGCCAACGTGTAACCGTTTCTGGTTGCTCGCCACGCGCAGAAGGAGAAAGCCCCACGGGGCTTTCTCACCTCAGAAATCGATCACTTGTCCACTCACGCGGGAAACCACTTCCTGCCGGGAGTGGAGTGTCTCGCTTTTCTGAAGGGGGAGTACCATGTCGCAGCAGCAGCATCAGCAGGATCTGTCAGGTCTTCCGGCGAAACCCGCCGAGAACTGGCAGCTTGCCCGGCAAAAGGGCATCCCGGTCGGTCCGATGGATGTGGTGGGGCGGTGTGTTGTGTTCGGCAGTGGTGGTCAAACGACTACCATCGTTGCATACGACCCGATGTCTCGCCGTGTCCGGACGAAATCCGGGTCGGTGTACCAGCTTCTTACCCCTCGCATCACGTGCGCAGCGATTGAGCGCGGGTTGTTGCAGAAAGTCGGTTTCGAGTTGTAAAAGGACGCCGTGCTTCCCCTCTGGGACGCGGCGTTTTTCATTTCGCAAAAAAAATCTGAAAAAAGATTGCCGGTTTTTTGATGTCGTTGCCATTTCTCAGTATGGGCAATCGTGCCCGACACTGGAGATGACGATGAACCAATTTCTGCTGCGCCCGCTCAATGTCCTCGGCAGGGTTACTGACGAGCAGGTCGACCAACTGCGTGTGATTCCTGGTTTGGCTGTTTCGCGCGTCCTGACCTATATCGTAGCTGTGTGTTTCGATGGCGATGCCGCGGCACTGCAGTCGTTTCTTGCCGGAACAGCATGGGACCCGGGTTGCATCGGGAAGAGCCGGACGTATCGTCTTCAGACGTTCGTGGGGCCGGTCTCAGCGCGGCGTGGCGCCATCAACGATAGGCCGCAACTCGACGACGTCCTTATGCGGTTTGCGACTGAAACGAGCCTACCGACGCGAGCCCATCTGTATCGCTACCTTGAGGCGTTTCCGCAGTTTCGTCAGGAACTCATCGAGTTCGCGGTCTCGCTTGTTGAAGATCAGTTTCACCCTGAGCCTGTGGACCCCGGCCAGGCCGACTGACCGCCTGACGCAAGATGCGAATCTCCTCGAGCATACCGGTCGCCACCGGCGGCGCGGGGATCCAGAGCGCCTGCAAAATTCGTATGCCCCCCCCAAAAAAATTAGCCCCGGTGATCGTCAGATCCCGGGGCTAATTCGTTTACCGCCACTACGCTACTTCTTCGGCTGTCTGGCGATGCAGCTCGGTTACCACTGCACCAGATACTCGCCAGCCTTCAAACTCACTCTCCATCAGCCGGTGAACGACGCGATCGAGGACCACGCGTGTGACCTCTCCCTTGTCGTCCATGAACTGCCCGAGAATGCCGGCGATGATCGGGCTGGACTGCCCCGAACGCCGGATTACCACCGAATCCGATCCGACCGAGACGGTAGGCAAGACCGGCTTAAGCCGCGATACGCTGGACATGCGATGTCTCCTTTTCGAGATGCTTGCGAAGGTCGTGGCTGTGAACCCCAATCAGCTCCGACAACTCACGGCAGAAGCGCCGGAAAATGACGTCCAGATGCAGGAACTCCTCGTCGGAGGTCGTCGGCGTGCCCCAATCGAAACCGGCGTTGAAGCTGTCGGCCTTGAACGAGACTACCTGCTGCATGTAGGTGTCGATCGAGTGTTCCGTAATGACATGATGCGCCTGCACGTCCCACTCGTTTTCCCCGCGCAACGCACGCGCGATCGCCTGGCTTTCCTTGCGGGCAGACCAACTCTTGTCTGCCAGCAGGACATCGCTGCACTGGGGAATATTGGTGCCTTCCCCGATGCTGCCGTACGTCACCAGCGCGACCGGAACATCTCCTTGACGGTACTTCGATTCGAACTCGGCGTTTCGACGTTTAATCGTCTTGCCGCCGTGGACCACGACCGAATCGATATCCCGTTTGGCGAGGTGCCGGGCAACCAGCTCCGCATTACCGGGGTACCCGGTGAACATCAATGGGCGCCGGCCGGCTTTAACCAACTCCTCGAGCTTGTCGATACAGAACCGTTGCTTCCGCGTCAGCTCAGCATAGACCTTGGCCGCCTTCGGATGCTGCGGGAAGTTGTTCGCGATCTCCACGGCCTTGATGCGCGCGAGGATGGCCACGAGGTTGTTCCGCTTGCCTTCATCCAGTCCTGCCATGTACCAGCTCGAGAAGTCCTCCGACACAACCAGGTAGTGCAGCAAGTGGCTCATGTCGAACTCGATCAGGTGCTGGATATGCGTCGGCTCGGGAATCGTGACGCACGAAGCTACGTCCGGTTCCTTGGGTACGCGGCGCTTGACCCACGGAGCGAGCATCTGGCGATACTCCGCCAGATTGGCGATCCGGGGCACTTCACGCTTGGCACCCTTCAACTCGTCTTCGAATTCTCTGGTTACCCAGACGAAGTCGCAGAACGTGTTCAGAACGCGATCGATTCCACGTTCGGCCAGCGCCATTGAATGACGCAGACCGGGGTCGAGATAGTAGCGGCGATACCCGTAAGGCTGGGCTGCCGTACCATCCCCTCCGGCGAATGCCAGAAGCCCGTGACAGTCCCGCGGGTAATTGCCGGCGGGCGTTCCCGTGAGCGGGAATCGTCGCTTGGCCGATACCTGCCAGACTGCGTTCGACTGCTCCGTGTCGATATTCCCGAGGAAATGAGCCTCATCGGGAATGATCGTGCCGACCCGGCGCCGCAGCTTCTTTGCGTACGTGATGCGAGGATGCGCGCTCGTAAGTGGCCCCTTGAGACGATCGACCGAGATGATGTTCACCGGGCGCAGCGACTGCAGCTGCTCCGGCGACTCGATCACCTGCCAGACGGCGGGATCGAGCTTGATCTTGCCGATCTCGATCAACATCTCGTCGACGAGAGCCGACTTCAGCACGATCAGCGCACGCTTGCCGCCAAGGAGCAGGGCGATAGCGAGTGCTGCACGCGCCTTGCCGAGCGCCATCGACCACGCCACAACACCGGCACGCTTAATCGCGAGCTCGACCAGGTCATCGATCTGGTAGCCGCGGTTCAGCCACGTGTCGATGCCGAGTTCCTGTATCTGGCGGCGCCAAGTTGCGGCAAGGCCGGGGAACTGCATAGCGAGACCGGAATAGACCTCTTTCCACTCGCTCTGGGCTTCCGGCTGCTTCAGTTCGAATCGCGCGAGGATGTCTTCGTACGGCAGGTTGAAGGACTTCCCGTTGTGCTCGAACTGATAGCGGCCGTGCTCGACCTCGGTGAAGGTGACTTCAGTCCCGGCCTTGATGACCGGAGATCCCCAGCGCGTCGGATCGATCAGATGATCCTTCTTCGCTGTACCTTCCGTGGCCGACCCCTTTCCGCTTCCCGCCCCAGGCATCAGGACGGTGTGACGGAACGGCGCCTTCTGGCGGGCGGTAACCCGGATCTGGCGCCGCAGGTAGCTCATCAGGCCGGCATCGACATGCGGTGTTCCGCCGGCGCGGCCGATATCCGAAATGAAGGCCCAGAAGCTGGCCATCGGATCGGGCTGTGCCAGGTGGATCTGCAGATCGAGTACGCCTTGTCCCACGTACGAGACACCCTTTGGATAGCGGTGCTCGGCGTGGGGGCGGTGCGCCCCGATCCTGTCCTGGTAGATCGCGTTCAGAACCATTGCTTCCGTCAGGCCGCACTGGAACTTGAGGCGGATCCACCGTCCGTCGTGGCACACTCGGACCGTTGAGTCACCCGTGACCGGCCGGGTGATGGCAGGCTGGGATACCTCGGCAGACAGGTGAGCGAGCGTCGGCTGGCGCCGCGCTGCGATCGTCAGGTTCGGCGTCGCAACCGGTTCCTCCAGCTTGTACACGCGCTGACGGTTCGGAGCATCGGTGCGCACTGAGACATCGAACACGGCAACACTGACCCTCACCGTCGCATTTTCCTCCCGGAAAACGTCGAGCGGCATGTCGTACAACGCGACGAGACGCTTGAACGGATGCGATTCCTTCCCGCATGCGGTCATGAACACCTCGTCGGCCAGGGTCGTCGGTAGAATGGCGACCACCCACTTCGCTGCATCCAGCGCCTGATACAGAGCATACGCATCGCTGCGTGTGCTCGTGTTCGGCCCGAACCGCCCGTACGACGTGCATTCGTACGGGGAGAGCAGGGCGCTCTGCAGGTTGATGGAAAACGGTGGGTTGGCAAGACAGAAGTCGAAATGCCGAGGCCGCACATCCTCCATGCCGGCATGGATGAACTCGTAGGTAAAGCCCGCGTTCATCGCAGCCTGACTGAGCGAGGCGATACACCCCTCGTCGACGTCCACCCCGTACAGAGAGTGGATATCGGGAGTTGCCCAGTGCAGAAGCCGGCCACTGCCCACGCTGTTGTCCAGCACGCTGATTTTGTCGATACCTGACGCCCGCACCTGCTCGCGGGCGGCGATACGCTCCATCAGCGGCTGTACGAGACGCCAGCAAAAATGCGACAACGACAGCGTCGTGAAGAACTGACTCTGGTGAGCCTGTCGTGCTTCATGCAAGCCCGCGAGGGAGCCCGCCTTGGCCGTTGTCGAACCCTTCGACTGAATCTCCAGCAGACCGTCAGCCCAGCTCATGCCGCCTCCGCGAGTTCGGTGAAACCATACTCGCCGAGGAACAGTTGCAGCTTCTCGGAGACCTTCGCGTCGAACACGAACTCGAACCGGGAATGGAAGGTCGTGACCTTGATCTGACCATCTTCCGGGTTTCCGAATGTGTACGACTCACGTGACTCGACGTAGCCTTGACCGAGCTGGAATTCGCGTACCAGACGGTCGAGGCTGAATTGCAGCGTCAGCATTTCGGCCCATGATGCAAACGACTTCAGTGCCCGAACTGTGCGGCCAATGGTTTCCTGGCAGCCGTACTGTAGTCGGTAGCGTTTGTCCCATTTCGAGTTCGTTGCATATACGCCCAAATCGAGCACGATGCAGCCCTTGCGCCGGGCAATACCCGCTTCCGGTTTGATGCGAAACAGCTTCACGAGCTCTGATCCTGCCTGCCTGAAGGCCGTCTCGACGCCTTGGTTGCCACCGAATCGCGACTCCAGGCACGTCCAGAACGTGAGGGCATTGAACTTTCGGAAATCGTTGCCATCGCAACCTGCAGACACGGCGATTTCCTTGTCCTCGATCCTGATCGGCGCCGCCGCACTGGGAGAAAACTCCCGCACGGCCACCTCAACCAGATGCCTCATCAGCCCCTGAGCCACGCGCTTGAGATGATCCTCTTGCTTGTAGTCCGGATAGTCACGCAGGCTGACCATGTAGCTTTCGCAGCCGAAGAGTTCCTGTTCCGCTTCTCTCAAGCGGGCATTTTCTGCGGCATACGCCGTGATTGCCTTGCACACGTCATCCCAGTATTTCTGGGTTGCGGCAACGAGGTCACGAATTTCCATGTCTTTCTCCATCAGCAAAGTGGAAAAACACATGGCCCCCAAGGGCGCATGTGTTCCCCCGGGGTTATGGTGCTAGGCACCTCAGAGTGTCCGGCGGGAAAGCCCGCCCAGACTCAGGCTGCCATCTCTGGCAGCGTAAAGAAAAACTCACTCAAGAAAAGGGTGAGCGGTTCAGCAACAGCAGGCTCGAACGTCCACTCAAACGACGTGTGGTACGTGACAAGCTTGATGCGATCGTCTTGCGCGTTTCCCATCAGGAACGATTCGCGGGAAACGACATCGGCAGGGTATGAAAACCGCGTCGCGATTGGCGCAAGCGCCTCGGCCAACGCCGGTTTGCCAGCCCAAGCCGCGAAGCTGATCAATGCCGGGATCAGGTCGCGCCGCATGGTTTCGCAGTGAGACGATCCCAGCCGGATGCGAGAGCTGAATTTCTCGACGTATGCGCTTTGCGTCAGGACAAGTCGCCCGTTCTTCATCGTCATCGGCTCGTCGGCCGATATCCGAAAAGTCCTGGCGATTGCCTTGGCGCGCTTGCGGTACGCGAGCAAATGGCCAATCCCGTCTCCGTAGTGCGTTTCCAGTTCGGCCCAAAGACGTGTCGGACTGAATGTTTTCGGATGGCAGGGGTGACCGACTTGGTAGTTCTTCTCCCTTTCCTCGATGTCCACTGGCGTGAAAGCATTGGGAGAGAAGGTCGATACGGCGAACTTGAAAAGGTCATTGATCAGGGAACTCGCGCATTCTTCGACAGCACCTTGCGCAAGCTCTGCAGCGACTTCATCCAGCGGACGAAGCGGCTTTTCCGGGGTGGAATCGGTATTGGCACTACGGTATTGCCGGCCAAGCTCAATCCGTTCGCGGGCATGTCTGAGCGCGAGTGCCTTGTAGGCGGCCCAGTACTGCTCCATCCGAGCAATGAACTGCGGGGGATTCATGGGTGTCTCCAAAGAAATTTGGAGGCATCCTGCGCGCCTGTGGGGGCGGACAGGATGCCCCCAGGGACGGCGATATGGCAGTTGAACTGCCGGGAAAATGACAGGCTAGGTACGGTCCAGCTACCGGATCAGAGATCGGAGCCAAGTATAGCAGGGAATTCCTGACGGGAAATTCGGTGATGAAAATTCGCAATATTTGCCAGTTTCAGCGCTGAAAGATGGCAGGGATGGGCTCTGTTTCCCGATAGTTCGCGAGAGCGGCCGTCAGGATAATCCGTGGGTGCTCAATGTGCCCATGCGGGCAGCACTCACCTCATTCGATATCGACATGGACTTCGACGACGAAATCACGCTCCCCGATCCGATTCGCTGGAAGGTACTTGGCCGCACGATTCCCACGAATCTGCCCCTGACGGCATTCCTGGTGATCGCCGTGCTCGTGGTGTCGTGGATGACGTATTTCGGCGTGCGTGCCAATGTCACACTCCCCACTGGCAGAGTTCCGTCGGCCGCAGCTTCCGGGCTGAAGGCAACGGCGCAGCCGCAACCATCGTCGGGGATTCCGAAGATCGGTAGCAACTCGTCGCTCCCGCCACAAGGTAGCGCTCAACTGCGGCGCCAATTCTATTTCGCCTACCTCGCAGCCTGCCAGGCAAATGCCAAGGCGGGTAGGGCGCTGTTCGACAGTGACATAAACAGCCAACTGGCTAGCCAGAAGCTGAATACGGTCTTCAACATGGGAATCTCGTATTCGCGCATCGACGACACGGCGTTCAGTCTCACGCTGACCGGCAATATTCCGCCAGACGTCCTCTCGTCGGCAGAGTACGCGGAGATTTCGCAGTACGGCCAGCATGTAACGCCAAATTTGTGTGCCGACGTGAACAGTCAGATTCATGACCTGGCGGAGCAGCAGGGTGCCGGAACGCCCTCAGAGCGCGCTGCGCCGGCGCCGAACTCACGATCGTAGGGAGCCAAGATGTCCGTGATGGAAGCGATGAAGGAAGAGGACGTGCGTTGCGGCCGCGAATATCAGTGCATGGAAGAGGACTTCGTGGGCATCGTTAAGGTGACCGAGGTCGGTAGCGGCTTGGTCCATTACACCGGTGATGCTGACGGCTTCGCGGTGATGAGTGAGTTCATGCGGGCCTATCGTCCGTACCACCGGAGCAAGAACTGACATGCTGCTCCGCCGGCTGCTGAACTGGAGTGCAACGACTTCCGGCGTGATGGAGCCGGAGATCTACGGCGAAGCGCGTGAGCGCTACGAGGACATCTGTCTGGAGCTGGGTATCCGCAATGCACCCACGCTTCGGCTTGCAAAGAAGGTGACCCTTCTGAGCAAGATCGTCATCGGAGACTGGCGCCGGTCGAAATCGATCCGCGCGGCGGCGCGCAAGACCATCCCGACCGACCATTTCTTTCTGCACGAGCTCGCCCATGCCCTTTGCCTGAAGTATGTTGGCTACCGGGGATACCACGGCGCTCCGTTTCTTGTGTTGCTCCAACTGCTCTACGAATTCCACTGGGAGGGCGATCTTCCGGATGTGATCGTGGAAACAGTTCGTGAGGATTGGCCTCGATACGTTTCCAGCGAGGACAAGGGCAAGACGATTTTCGCAGCATGGGAAGCCGTCAATACGATCAAGGCCGATCTTGAGGCGCGGGAGATATTCCGGCCGAGCGCCGACCTGCTCACGCACGAAGTCCGCAAATCGTTCCCCGATCAGGTGTCGGTGCTTGACCGGCGGTTCGAGCCGGATGTGTTGCGCGACATGGTTCGGACGCAACGCGACGGGCTTTTTTCGCTCGCGCTCTGGTCTAGCGGCGCGGCCGCGCTGACGTTCGGTGCGCTATATCACTTTCTCCCGAGTGCCGCGACCGCATGGACGGCTGTTGGCTTTGGGCTTCTTCTGCTGGCGGTCCTTGCGACGATCGCAGTTTCGGACATGTCGAGGCGCATCGGACGTCTCTGGCATCGCCTGGTCGATCGGTTCAGCCGGAAGACGATCGACGACATCGGAACGCCGGATATCTAATCAACGCTGCGGGGGGGAGTAAATGTCCGTGCTGAACGGCTACGGCGATAAACGAAATCCGACGATCAGCAATCACGGCGTGGATATCGCCGCGCAACGTGCTGACGATCTGGACGGCATGGCGCTTGATCACCTGCGGTCGATCAAGGATCAGGCTCGTGCACTGGATGTGGCGAGCGCCTCGGGTGGGCAGGCCATTCGTATGGCGCTGGTAGGTGCCGACGTGCTCGCCCTCGATATCGACGACTACTCGGAGGCGTTCCATACCGCGGCGAGTTCTGCCGGCGTGGAACGGCGATGTGGGTTCGTGCAGCAGGACATCACGGAATATGACGTCGCTGAGAAGCTTGGGCGCTTCGACGTGATCGTGTGTCAGCGGATGATCCACTACGTCCCGTACGGTGTCGCGATCGACATCGTGCGGACTTTCAAGGAGGCGCTGAAGCCCGGGGGCCGGCTCTATCTTTCCGCATCCGGTCTGCACAGCGAGCTCGGAACCGACTACCCGGGTGCGCAGCAGCCCATCGACCAGCGGTACGAACTGCTGTCGGACGCGATGGTCGAGAAGCACGCGATTATGGGGCTTGTCTGCCTCTACAGCCAGGATGAACTGGTCTCGTTGCTCGAGACGGCGGGTATGCGTGTCGAGCAGTCGTTCACGTCGGCGTTCGGAAACGTCAAGGCGGTGGCGCGATGAAGCACACGCTCGTCGCTGGATCGGCGCATCTCGATATCCTCGCCCGCCCGCTGCAGAATACCGGTTATCGGGATCGAATCGGGTCGGTGCAGCTGGCGGCGGGCGGCACGGCCTGCAACGTCGCATTCAACCTGCGCAAGCTGGGTCGACCAGTCCGCCTGATGACTGCATGGGGTACTTCGCCGATCGATCGCATGTTGGCCAGTCACATCGAGTCGATGGGCGTCGATCTGATGGTGGACGAATGCGCTGGGATGGGTGTGGCAGCGTTTGCCGCCCAACTGACCCCGGAGGGGGATCTGGAATCGGCCGTGTCCGCGATGTGGGTGGACAAGCACACGTTTTCGCCGCTGCGCATCGCACAGGCAGTGGCCGGCACCGACCTCATCATCGTGGAAGCGAACCTGAATTCCGAGACGATGTGCGCGATCGCAAAGGCGGGGCGCGAGGCGGGTTGCCCGGTCTTTGCGATGGCCGTGTCGGAGGACAAGGTCGAGCGCCTGATTCCGGCGCTCCCGCTGCTGACTGCCCTGTTCGCCAACGGCGTGGAGTGCGAAGCCCTGATGGAAAAGATGGGTGCCGCGGATCCGTCGGATATCGCCGAGTCGAGTGGCGTGCGGCTGATCGTGACACGCGGCGAGCGGGGTGCTGTGGTGTACGGGCCAGATGGCTCGCGTATGAAGATTCAGCCGCCGATCCTGCAGGATATGAAGACGCTGCTCGGCGTCGGCGACGCATTTTCGGTCGGAATAATCGACGGGGTTGTCAGGCACGGGAAGTCGTATGCGGAGGCCGCAGAGCACGCCCACGAACTGGTCAAGGAAATCGCCTGCCGAGATACGTGCAATGCGCTCTCCCTGCACACGCTGAGCGACATGGTCGACGCGCTTGACGGCACGGCGCGATACGACGCACTTACCGGTCTAATGCAGCGAGCCGCATTCGAGCGGGAGTACAAGCGACTGGAAGAAGCAGGTGAGCACGCGCTGCTCCTGATCGATTGCGACCACTTCAAGCAGGTCAATGACAAGCATGGTCACGATGTGGGCGACAGCGTCCTTAGGGGCGTGGCCGGCATCATCGCCGGGAGCATCCGCAAGGGGGATATACCGTGCCGATGGGGCGGTGACGAGTTCGCTCTCGTGCTGCCGCCTGGCTCGGATGCACAAGTCGTGGCAGAGCGGATCCGGATCTCCGTCGCAGAAGCGCGGCTGTATGGCGTAACGCTATCGGTGGGAGTTGCGTTCGCGGAACCCGGCGAGAAACTCGAATCCGTCTTGAAGCGAGCCGATGCAGCGATGTACCGCGCCAAACGCAAGGGCCGGGATGCGGTCGTGTTCGAGGCCGAGGCGTTGAGCAACGAGTCGTGATTCAAATTTCCCCGGCGAGTTCGGTACCGGAATCAGGGCATTGAAATGGATGTGTCGTCCATCATGGAAGCAACACTACTTGGACTGCTGACAGGCGGATGCAGCGTGATGCTTGCGGGTTGGTTGCCGCGCTTTCTCGAAGCACACTACAGCCTCGACGAGGACCGGATCGGCGCAGGCTTGGGCGAGTTCATGAGCGCGCTCGCCGGCATGAAGCCGGCCAGCAATGAGGTCGCGTGGATCACGGGCAGCGTGGTGTGCTTGCTCTTGGGTGCGGCCGGCTTCTATGCTGAGTTGGAGTGGGGCACGACGAGCCAGGCTGGCGCGTTCATCCTCTTCGCCGGTGCGCTGGCTTCGGCTGCGCTTATCGACCTCGAGCACGAGATTATTCCCGACATTCTCATCATCCCGTTGCTCTGGGCCGGCCTGATCTTCAACGCGTCGGGGATGTTCGCGCCATTGTCGTCGGCCGTGTTCGGCGCGGCGGCGGGCTATTGCTCAATGTGGTTGCTGAACTTCCTCTTCCAGATCGTCGCTGGGCAATCCGGCATGTACGGCGGGGACTTCAAGATGTTCGCGGCAATCGGCGCGTGGGCAGGACTTAGTGCGCTGGTGCCGACGTTGATCATTGCCCTCGTTGTTTTTGCGCTCACGGCCGGCGTGCGAGTGATGACGAAAAGCACAAACAGGGAAACGCCCTTCGGACCATATCTCGCAATTGGCGGCGCGGTTTCGCTGGGCCTCGGAGAAAGTACGAGATTCTTCATTCACCTGTTGCGGTAGCACTCTTACCTCTTCTAGAATGACACCAGTTTCTCGACTGGAAGCAGTACTTTCCACGTCGAAAATCGCAGCTGGGCGTAACTAGCCACGACGGTCATCCGTCATTTTCCAACCCGGGTGGGATCCTTGATCCCGCAGCGGGGCATGGATTCTGCCATCGTTTCATCAGGAGAATCCATGCAAGTCAGTACCGAAATTTCGCAGTCTCAATCCCTTCCGCCGGTGATCGCTGGCGACGTTCAGTCGTCGTCGAGTATCGTGGAGGTCGTGGAACGGGATGTATGTGCGCCCGAGTATGAGAATCTGGTGGTTCGTATTGGAGACGTACGTGTGGTCTACAACCCGCGGACGTACTTCGAGCCGAAGGCAATGGCTGAGCTGGCCGCCTCGATGCGGGCTCAGGGCCTCTTGCAACCACTCCTGGTTCGCAAGATGGACGATCACTACGAGCTCATCGCCGGCGAAAGACGTTTGCGCGCGGCGCACGAGGTGTACGGGCCGGACGGCGTCATTCCTGTCCTCTCCCGGTACATGACCGATGAGCAAGCGGCTCTAGCGGCCGTCACCGAGAACATCCAGCGGGAGGACATGTCCCCCACTGAAGAATCGGCAGGCGCGCTGCAGGCGATGGCCCTCTACGGGGGCGATCGCGACGAGGTCGCGCGACGCATCGGCTGGTCGCGTTCGAAGCTGGATAGCCGCCTGGCTCTCCAGAACTGCATTCCTGCGGTCCAGACTGCGTTGAACGAGCGAAAGATCATGCTCGGGCACGCGGAGCTCCTGGCGGCCGTGGTGAAGAAGGTTCAGGCGGAGATCCTGCCGATGATCATCGAGCGCAACATCTCGGTGGCTGATCTGAAGGCAGAAATCGCGGCGCAAGCCTTGCGTCTCGACACCGCCCGCTTCGACAAGACCGAGTGCCTCACCTGTCATCACAACTCGTCCAATCAGCGAACGCTGTTCGCTGAAGCGATCGACGACGCGCGATGCACGCAGAAATCGTGCTTCGACGCGAAGAACGACGCGCTGATCGAGTCGGTGAAGAAGAGCCTCGAGGGGCAATACCAGCGCATCCAGGTGGTGCGCCCGGGGGACAACCTCACGGTTATTGCTCTGAAGCCGGATGGCGATACGGGCGTTGGCGCCGAACAAGCAGAGGCCTGCAAGGGCTGCGCGAACTTCGGCGTGCTCATATCGGCCACGCCGGGCAAGGTCGGCCTTTCCTATCCGAACTACTGCATGGATGTCGCGTGCAACAAGGAGAAGAACGCTGCCTATCTGGCCACGATCAATCCGCCGGCAGCAAAGGCGGGTTCGACCGGTGGGTCGGGTAAGAAGGCGGCGGGTCAGCCAGCCAGCAAGGGTTCGTCTGCCGGCAAGTCGGCGTCGAGCGCCAAGCCTGCCGTTTCCGCCGAGTCCAATCGCGTGAAGGAGTATCGCGAGAAGACGTGGCGTGAAGTGGTTCGCACGGTGATGGTTCGTAGTCCGGCCAAGACCGAACTGCTGATCATCACGTTGGCGTCGATGGGGCTGTTGCGCCACATCGACACCACGGCGCTGGCCGAGCAGATCGAGAAGGCTGGCGGGAAGCCGGTTGGCGCCGGTATCGGTCTGTTTGACAGTTTGACAGTCGTGGCCGGCCTCGAGGAAACGCCGCGAGGCCGTATCCTCGATCTCGTCGCATCGTCGGTCGTGGGCGATATCCAGATGCGGGATGTCAAGGATCTCGCGACGTTCCTCGATGTCGATCTTGCCGCTCATTGGCAAGTCTGCTCGGGTCTGCTGGATGTCATGACCAAAGCCGAAATCGAGGCCCTGTGTCAGGAAATCGGTCTGAAGGAATTCCTCGGCAAACAGTTCGCCAAGATCATGTCGGGCAAGCGCGACGAGATGATCAAGGGGCTGCTCAAGGCTGAAGGATTCGAGTTCCGCGGCAGGATTCCTGCCGTCATGCTGCTGAAGTAAGCAGCCGTCGTCTGTTCGCTGGCCGTCGTTCTGGTGGCCAGTATCCATCTTTCCGTTCGCGGGTGCTGTCCCTTGCGGGGCAGGCATTCGCATTTTCATTCCAGGAGTTCTTATGTCCACGCTGTTCAAGCAGTTGCACGCTCTCGTCTGTCAATCGGACGGCGGTCTCATGATGTCGATCGTTGCAGGCAAGGCTGGGAAGATGACGGTAGCAGTCATGCCGAAGTCGAACCAGAAGGAAGCGAGTGAAAGTGGGCTTCTGACGCCGCTTGCGCTGACCGGCACGCCGGAAGAGCTTGATGCGGAGTTCGTTCGCTGTCTGGGCGAGTTCACTGGCCAGCGTCAGTCGCTCGTCGATCAGCTCGCGGCGACCACCGCGGCGCTGGAGGCAGCGAAGGGCAAGGCAGTGGCCAAGGGTAAGCCTGCTGGCAAACCGGCGGCGCTGCCGGCGCCGACAGCGCAAGCTGGTGTCACGTCTGCGTCCGATCTGATCGACGCGGACGAGGAGTCGGATGAACCGGGTAATGCTGCCACCGAGGCAGCTCAATCGGGTTCGACCGGCAGTCTGTTCGGTAACGCGGCGCTCGTGGGCTAAGGGGAGACGGACATGGCATTGGAAGTCTCTCTGATCAAGCGTGTCTTCATGTACCACGGCACGCAGTTCGCAGATCCTGGTCCGTCGTTGTCGATCCAGCAGGTTCAGGATGTGCTTTCCATGGCACACCCGGACATTGCAACGGCTGAGTTCGAGCAGAGCGAGGTCCGTCAGGATGGCACCGTCGTCTACAACGTCCGCCGCAAGGTGGGTCAAAAGGGCTGACCATGAAACCGGTGATGTTTGACGCCTGGCTTGCCAGGGCAAACGGCTCATCGGTGGAAGTGGTCAAGGGGGCATCGGGTTCGGAAGATCCCGGTGCCCCTACGCCTATCCCACTTGAGGAGGTCTACGGATGCGCATGCATTCTGAAATCCATGATCGATCGATCGCAGCAGGATCAGCCGGCCGGCCGATTAAGTCTGATGCCGTTGGATCTGCCCATTCTTGGATGAGGTTGCCGGTGCTCGATCGGGATATCCCGGTCGAGCAAAACAGCCAGCGAAGTCTTTGCTGGCTGGAGGCCGCCAAATCCCTGCATGCGTGCGGACTGGTCGTCCCATCGGACATCGAAGGTTGGAACTCGCCGGGCAAGGTAGTCGAATCGGCGCTGTCCCGATGGTTTGCGAAACGGACGGACGGGGTAGCGGCGCTTGAGCTCGATATCTGCTTTGCTTCGGCCACCAACATGGTCGATGAGGGCTCGATGGAAGAGCCTGAAGAGGACGAGCTCAACGATCTTGGCGTATGGGTCGAAGTGTCTCGTGACCAGCCGAATTTCCGGAGTCTGCGACGCGGATTTCTGGAGTTGGAGGGGATCGCGGAAGGCCTCGGTATTGCCGCGACCACGATTCTTTCGCTGGCTGGGCACATGATCGGCTTTACCTTCGATCATGATTACGTGACCCATTCTGCAGGGTTGCACATCTACGGCTGGGAAGATTGCTGGCCGGATGGCACCTACGATCCGTCCGAGTTCGGACCGGAAAACGAGGATGGTTCCAGCGAGTACTTCGCCTATACAAGGCCGGCATTCGACCGGGACTGCCCGCGACGGGAACTGCTTCGGCACCCACCGATTCGCGACATGGAGAAGTTCATTCTTGCCGTCGCGAAGCACAACGCGGAGATGGCGCCAGTACTGGAGGACGTGGTTCGACTCGTGAAGGCGAGGCGGCATCGCGATGCGATGTGGCCCACGCTGAGCGGGACTGACTACAACTCCATGATTCCGGCGTTTTCGCTCGCCTGGGATGCACCGGGCGAGGCAAAAGATGGGAAAGAGGACAACATTTACCGTGTCTGGGACGACTACGCCAACATGCTCCGCAACGGGGGTGAAGGGTGGGCGTACGGCCTCGGCTCGGAAGTGTTGGCCTGTCGAACCCCGGAGCTTCTACGGGGGACTTTGAAACGTTGGGATAGTCGTCTTCGACTGCTGAGGGCGACTGATCGCCTGCTGCATTCGATGACGGATCCCGTTATCTACGGTGGGTGACATGATCAATACGCAAGTTGTTGGTTCCGGGTCGTCGTTGAAGCTGGAACACGCCATCCTCCTTTACTCACGTTCCGGGCATCCGGGAAGTGCTTCGGGGAATGGCTTTGTCACGATCAATCCTGTCCGGATTGAGAAGGGAAACGCAGTGATCGGTCCCGGGCAGCCGGCAAGCCGGGCGGCACTGGTCGACGCACTTGATCGGCTTGCAGAACGGGAGCAGACACGAGCGCTGTTTCACCCGCGCCTGCTTGGCCGTGGGGCGGACTATGCAGTCTGGTACGTCCCGCCCGGAAAGCGCCACCTTGCCTTCAATCACCCCTCCGTGGGGGGAAAGAAGGCTGGGACGTGCGCGTTACCGGGCCTGGTGTTCTTCCTCGTACGCGACGATTGGTACGTGTTCGCATACCGGGGAAAGCGACGTCCGTCCGCGCGGACGCCGCTCTACCGCACGCCGTTTTACAACGTGTGGCAGGAGGGGCGGATCTGCGTCGGTAACATCGATCTCCCGAAGCAGGGGACATCGGCGCCGCTGGAGCAATGGGAGGACGCGTTTTTCGGAACGTGGTTCACACACCCGAACATTCCGGAGGCGCAGCTCCTGCGCAAGGGGGAGAACTGCGGGAAGCTGTGGAAGGCACTCCTTGCGGGAAAGCATGAGACGTTTCCGTCGGGGTTTCTGGCACGGACGGGCATGCGACTCGAGGACGCGTTCGGGAAGCTGGTTGGAGGGGGTGTCTGATGGATCACCGTGACATGTTTCTCCAAACCACATTCCCGACGATCCCGGTGCCGCGGTTTGGCCCGCTCGAGGAGCTGGCGTCGAACGGACACCGGTTCCTTGTCGGAAGCAACGGCGTGGCGCTGGAAGTCCGCCGGCCATGGCTGTACATGCGGCAGATCGCGATGAAGAACGAAAGCGGTCTTGCGCTCCCGTATGGCCGTATGTCGGAGGTGTTCGAACTCCGCTGTGGCCCGATTCCACGAGAGTTGCTCTTGGAGTTTGCCAGCCAGGCGAAGGCAGGGGGTGAGATCGAAACGGCCGCGTGGATCACGTGGCGTGAGAGCACCCGTTCCTTCGTCTTTCGACGACTCAGTGAGCGGACTGCGTCCGCGCACTCCGTAGTTGTGGACCGGCCGGAACTGGACGCGGACGAGCACCTGGTTGTGGACCTCCATAGCCACGGTCACGCGGACGCGTTTTTCAGTCCAACGGACAACGAAGACGATCAGGGGGAGGTCAAATTCTCCGTGGTTGTCGGCTCTTGTCACCGTGATCGGCCGGAGGCGTTTGACGTCGTCGCGCGGCTTTGTGCGCTGGGATTGATAGTCCCTGCGAATGAGGCGTTCTCCTTGAAGGAGGTGCAGCATGCAGCGTGAGCACATGGTCCATTCTTCGCTTCTGAAGAGCGAGCCCCATATCGTGGTGATTGGTGCCGGCGGTAATGGCAGTGCGATGCTGGCTTCGCTTGCGACGCTCAATCATGCGATGCAGGAACTCGGTCACCCGGGTTTGCGCGTGACGGCCGTCGACGGCGACACTGTATCCCCTTCCAACGTTGGGCGGCAGGGGTTCTATCCGTGTGATGTGGGCCAGTTCAAAACCGATGTTCTGATCCAGCGGATCAACATGGGGTTTGGCACGCGATGGTCTTCCATGCCAACCATGTTCACCGGGAATGATTCCGGGGAGCTGGACGCTGACATGGTGATTTCCTGTGTGGATTCGCGCCGCGCAAGAAGTGTTATCGCCAAGTCCTTTCAGCAAGGGTACTACGTGGATCTGGGCAACAACGCGGCGACTGGGCAGGTGGTCATCGGGGAGTTCGGAGCGCGTCGTGGGAACGACTTTCGTCTGCCCCATGCCGTCGATCTCTTTCCTGAGATTGCCGATACCTCGCTTCCAGAGGACGATCAGCCATCGTGTTCGATGGCTGAAGCGCTCGAGCGGCAAAACCTGTTCATCAACCGGATGATCGCGGGTTGGGCGGCCGAGTTGCTATGGCAGATGTTTCGTAACGGCAAGTTGAACTTCCACGGCAATTTCGTCAATCTGGTCTCGGGGCGTGTTGCGCCGATCCCGGTCGACGAAGAGGTGTGGTCGAGGATGGGATACAAAGCCTGACGAGAGAAGCATCACGCAGTTCCGAAGCCCCGGCCCTTCCATTACGGAAGAGCCGGGGCTTTTTTTTGGTTCTTCGGGGATTTCCGGGGAGGCTGCATGTGGACAGGCTGTAGTTCGGTGCAGCCGAATAGCCGTCGATGAACAGGTGAGGATGAGCGGCGCCCTTTCGGGGCGACTGACTAACGGCAGCCCGAGTCGGTCGGCCACGCCGATCGCGATGCGGCCGGCGTGTCGGCGTGGTACCGTCGCCAAGTGAGAAACACACCGACGACCCACTCGAATGGAAACACCAGAAGACGCAAAAGCCGCCGGCGAAAGGCTGAGAGAGATACTCCTCCACGTCGCTATGGCGTACGAGGATGCCGCCTCCATGCTTGATGCTGGATCCGCGCGGGAGAGGCTCGCCGCCCACGTCGAACAGACGATCGAATTCGTGCGCGAGAAGATCCTGCCAACGTATAGCGGGAAAAAACTGCTGTTGTACGACGAGGGACGGGCGGTTCGCAGCTTCGATTTCGAGTGGACGCGCCTATGGGAAAAGGCGATCACCCTTTATTTGAGAAGCGCCGGGAGACTTTCCGGGCCTGACGTCGAAACGTATCTCTCAGATCCGGCACATGCGAGCATCTTGAAGGAATTGCAGAACGACTTGCGAGCGCAAATCGAGACCTTCACAGTTCCGCTGCTGGAGGACTTCGAGACACCCGGCGACGACTTTCTCCTTTATACCTATACGCGGATGGTCGCTACCGACGAGAAGACCACGATTGACGATATCGCCGGTGCGGGATTGACGCCCCCTGAACGAATCGAAGCATTTTTCGGGATGTTCGGGCTTCTCATCGAGGCCACGCGCGCCAAACAGCAAGGCGCCATGGACCGCGCTTACTCATTCCTCCTTGATGCCAGTCACATGATTGGCATGCATGAGAGCGCGCGGTATGTAATGAAGTTCTCGCCGGAAGTAGCGAAAAAACGTCGGGCGCAGCTCAATTCCGAGAAAAGTCGGGAACAAGTCAAGAAGGCCAAGCTCCGCGTGTGCGAACTGTTCAATGAGCTTCGCCCGACCAGCGCAGACGGCAAGCCTCAACGCTGGAAGAAGGCGAATGACGCGGCCCACGCGGTATGGGGCGCGCTTGAAAAAGAGGCCTACGCCGATGGCGGGCGAGCCCCGGACATCAGTGACCGCACCGTCCTGTCGCTGTGCCAGAAGCTGCACAAACGTGACAAGAACGGTGGGGTGTTTCATATCCGGGTCGAAGTAGTAGAGCGGTTGCCGGACGGTACGGAGGGCAAAGTGGTGAGCGATTAGTCGCTCTCGCCACCGCAAGGCACGTCCGAGATATCGAGGTACCAGTTGCCCACGGTGACGCCGCCGACCTGCCTGTCCGGCTCGTACTGCGCCGGGTTCAAGGTGGCATGGAAGCCGTGGCGCGTCATCGTGTTGAGGGCGCGGCGATCGGGTTCGCCGTCCGCCGTGCGAGCGTACTCGTAAACGACGGCCGCGGCGTGGCGAACCAGCTGCGCGTGCTCCGCGGACAGATACGGCAAGACGCTGTCGCCGTTGATCGGGTCGCCCTCATTGTCGGTGTAGGGGCGCGGGATATGGGCGAGCGGGGCGAGGGCGTCAATGACGTCTCGAATGGTAGGGCGGTCAAACATGACTGGCTCCCGTGTTGGGTTGAGGGTTGAACACGGAAGAGATAATGTCGACCCCGGGCCCAAATTGCGATCGGTTTGCTAGCAGAATGACTTTTTGGCTGCTGCGTCGGGCAACTTGCTGCCTCACCAATGAGGCGCCGAGCGCGTTTCGCGCATGGGCTCCTGCCGCGTGCACTCGATCTCCGAAGTGGTAGCGAGGTTGTTTCGTCGAACGTATACTCGCGAGCTTGGGAGGAAGAGGTCAAATATGCGGCGCATTGCAGTATGTCAGTCGAGCGTTCATGGACGCGGGGTATTCGCCCTGCGTGATATCCCGTCAGGCGAACGGATCATCGAATACAAGGGGCGGGTCATGTCGTGGCGGTCCGCGATCGCGGGACACCAGAAGCTGGCGTGCGAGGATGGTCACACGTTCTTTTTCGGGCTGACCGATGGCCGGGTCATCGATGGCGGCGCGGGCGGCAACAGCGCCCGATGGATCAATCATGCCTGCACGCCGAATTGCATCGCCGAGGAAGATGAGGGCCGCGTGTTCATCTTCGCGAGCCATGCGATCCGAGCTGGCGACGAGATATCGATCGACTATCAGTTGAGCGTCGACGGCCGGCATACAGCCGCGGTACGGGCCACCTATGCCTGCCGCTGCCAGTCCCTGCAATGCCGCGGGACCATGCTGGCGCGATAGAGCCGCTCAGGCCGCCGTCCGCTCGATGCGGGGAGGAAGTGCCGGCATCTCGCGTGTCCTGGTCAGATCCCATTCCCAAATTTCGACGCCATTCTGCCGGTAGATGTGCTGCTTTTCACGCTTGCGGACGTCGTATTCCTCGCGACCCTCCACGCCGTACACTTCCATGTAGCAGCGACGCGATGCCGTGTCGTAAAGGATGAAGTCGGCCAAAACCTTCCCGTCCAGCGAGTCGGTGCCGGTCTCGATCTTGACCGGCTTGGAGAAATCGCGGTTCGCCATCACGAGCGCATCGGCAACGACTTCCTCATAGGACGAGTCGACCGGAATGAAGCGGCTCGACACGCGCATCAATCCAGCATCGAGTAGCTGGAGATGACCGCGTGGCGTGCCCTCGACGTGGAATATGCCGATCACATGGCCGTGCTCCGCGTTCAGTGTGTTGAGCACCCGGCCGAACCTGCGCTGCAGACGCTGCATGAGGGACGCCTTGCAGTAGACGGGTTGGGCGATGTGGCCAAGCTGAATCTGGTAACTGTCGAACTGTGACTCTTTCACGCCGCGTAGTGGGGCGATGATGAACAGCGTCTCGCGCACTGCTGACGCAGCTTTTCCCGCGGCAATCCGGTTCTGAGCGTCGATAAACTGACGCGCGCTCGTGAAGAGTGGCTCCTGACGCGCGGTGAACTCGGCCTTGTTCCTGTCGGCGGCTGCCGGCGTGTAACGAGGCGGGATGTAGAGCACGTCGGCGAGAGGTCGCTTTCCGATCTGGCCGTCCTCAACCTTGACCATGAGCTCGTACCGGACACGGCCCCAATCGCGGTTCCATCCCGCTCTCCAGCGGTGCAGCCCGGTCTCGTTCCAGAGATACTGCAGCATGGCGAGCAGCGTAGCGCCGCGCGTCGATTCAGATGGACGGGGCGATGCTTCGATCGCGTCCTTCTTTCGGACAACGGTGTCGACCTTCAGGGACACGGAAAACTGCGGCGTGATCCGGAATGTCCCGTCAGCGCCTTCCTCGAAGCACGACTTGCTCTCGGATGATTTACCGGACTCGTCCTCCGGCTCCTTGAAGAACGGACAGTCAATATCGTGCGCCTCTCCGCCTTCTGGCCAGCCGGCGAGGAAGAATGCAGCCGCGGTGCCGGCGTGGGACTTCCGGCGGATGACAAGTCGCTGGGGAGTGGAGGAATTGCAGAGACACCAGGCGTGGCCGGGTTCGACCCGCGCCTGCTCAAAATCGCGGGAATAGGACGCGGGTGCCTCGCGCACAGCCGAAAGTCGGACGCGCCGCGAGGCAATGCGAACATCGGGATCTAAGGACATACCTCCTCCTGCCAGCCTAGAAGGCTGTTAGCCAGTCATACCGGACGTGCACTGGCAGGCAGAGAGGACGCGCGAAGCGCCCAATCGGTCAAGCCAGAGGCACGTGTGCGTTGGGATCGTATTCGCGAGCGAAATAGTTCTCGATATCCTGAACCGGCGTGCCGTACGGGAACGTCCGGGTGATGAAGCGCATGTCATCTTCGAAGGCGAGGCAATACGCGCCTTCGGCCAAAATGGTGGTCGAGTTTTCGTTCAGGCTGAACGTCAGGTCGATCGCATACACAATGCGACCCTGCGAGCGGACGTGCTTGATGAGGCCGATGGCGGTCGAGTTTTCGCGCAGAACGCTGAAGCCCCGTGCCTTAAACGGCGCGCAGTGATCGACGTCGCGCTGTGGCTGAGCCAGGTGCTGACCCGGCAGTGCCCCCAGAGCCGGCACCGGTTGCGGTCGAATTGACGCCTGACCGTTGCGCAGAGTATTGAGAGACTCGGATCGTGCAGCCTTGAGAGCGGGCAAGTTCGACGGTTTCTTCGTCGGGAGCTGTGCCTTCGCGAGTGAAGATGACGACGTGAGTGCTTTTCTTGATGAGTTGCAGTACAGCATCTTGGTCCAGTCCTTTATTCGAGTTCGTTCCTACGTAATGCACTGGGAACAGCTTTTCAGCTGCCCAACGATGGACCCCCGAGTCCATCTTTCGACCCGCAAACGCAACGTACTGACAATCCTGGCGGTTGCCGATCAAGCGCTCAAGCGTAGCTTGAACGTGTGCAGACGGCGCCGCCTCAGAACCAAGTGCTAGCAATCTGAATGGTTCGTCAATTTCGCGTCGTACAGCTACCAACTCATTTTTGACGAACGCGTCAGGAATTCCCCAATTCCGGCATGCGTTCGTCAAGCCAAACGGCTCGACCAGTTCGCGCAGAAGATCTGGATGTCCATCGAGAGCGTAAAGCAATGCACTGCGAAAGACCCGGCCACGCACCTGCTTCCAGTCGCTGCGCCATGTATCGGGCAAGCGCTTGAGCATCTTCCGCAGCTCGCGGATGGTGGGCACCGCCAGAATTTCCTGTCGAACTTGTTCGTCGACGCCCCGCCACTTCTCGCTCTCCCAATAGTGAAAGATCGAGCGATACCCCTCGCGACAGTTAGAGGTGGTATCGAGCAAGCCCATGAAGAAAAGCTCTGACGTAATCATGGAGTCGATTGTGTCAGGCACCGGACTTCGGAGAAACGTCGAAATGATGGCCATGTGGGGGGGTATTCCCGCGACCTTACCCTCGACCCTTTGAGTCGGCGGTTCATCTGAATGATGCCTATGCCCTACAGGGAGTTAACGGCAGGCTCTTCAATTTCTTGATGAAAAAAACAATCAGTCGCAACGATTCTTTGAGGGTAGCGCTGTGCGAAGCAGGTTCCTGCCAGGAATTGAATCTCCGGATGCGGTTGCATACCCAACAATCGAGGAAAAACGAGGGATTTGCTCGTGTTTCCCGTGCTCTTCGATGAATAAAGTTCTCGTTAGGAAATTGAAAGAGTGGGTTTCAGGTAACTGTTTCCTGTTGCACCTGCCAAGCGCTTCCCAGTGGTTCACGAGGTTGGCGATGATGACGCCCTTCGCGCTGTTGAAGGCACAGATGGCGCGAGGGATGGACCGGTTGATGACGCTTTTACTCCGGCCCAACCTACGAATCGCCCACCTTTGCGAACAAGGCCATCAAGGGTGTATGGAGGGCGATCTTTAGAGTGGTTCGGCGGCTGCGGAGGCGGAGAGAACCTCCAATCCGATTCGTTGACGATAGTTGGCACCGTGCGGTATCCTTCTGCCATCTCAAGTGGTATTTCCACTTTGATACTAGCTAGGGTTGCTAGCCGAAACCGTGGTAGTTCTGCGGTTGACCTGAATATCTTGCCGGGGCGCGTGTCGTATGTGGTTGTAACCTCAACGGCTCTGCGTTCTACTCACCCAAGCGGGGAAGTCATTCCCCGCGCAGGGACTGGTTTCTTCGCGTCTATCTGGAGAAACCATGTCATCCTCCCAGCGTCCTTCGCTCACCAAGTTCAAGCCGCTGTGCCCCCGTACCGGGCGCGTCAATCGTACCGATATCCAGTCGATGATCGACGAGCTGTCCGGTTGGTTGGCGCTTTATCCGAAGCGTGCCGACTACGTGTGGCATCCTGGCGTCCCTCAGACCCGGAAAAGTCTGGCGCGAGCCAAGCGACGCTTGCGTCATCTCAAGCGTGCGTTTAAGACCGCCCCGTTCGAAATCAATCAACGTGGCAATCGCGTGGACCGTGCGTTCCGCCAAACCGGTAGCTACGAGCTGGCGAGCGCGCTTTCCGCACTGGGGTTTCAGCAATACCCGACGGATCAGGACGCCGCGTGGTTTGGCGTCTGGATCAACCTCTCGGACCGCAAGGTTTTCACGTTCGCTGAGGGCGACTGCATCACGGTCACGTGCGCGACCCATTCGAGTTTCGTTGCGGAACTCGAGTATCTGAAGTCGTGCTACGGCCCGCCGAAAGCGTTCATGTGGACACTGGATCACGACGGCACCGTTAAGCGATACGTCGAAGCGATGCCGGCGGTCGAACTGCTCGAAGCGGCTTGATGCCCTGTTGTAGTCACCTGTTGCTCAGAAACTGAGTTTTTGTGATGCGAACCCGATCGGGTTCGCCAATGATCTTTCCTCAAGGACCATTGGCGAACCGGATCTACTGGCCTAAGCCGGTATCTGGGGCCTCATTTTTGGACGCTCTGTCCGAAATGCGAGCTGACGCTTTCAGAAAATCCCCACGGGAGATCCATTTCCCGTGCGGGGAGTGGGTCTGCCTGTGGAGTCATCACAGGAGGATCAATTTCATGCTGTTTCAAGACGTCCATAGCGCGGCTAAGCGTGCGGATGACGAAGGGGAGACCCTCGTTATGGGCTTCAAGTTCGGTAAGGTGATCGGAGATCAGGGCATCGTTAAGCCGGAAGGCGACTTCCTGCGATTCCACTATGTGGAAGACCTGGAGGCAAGCCTCCAAAGCTCGATCTTGCTCGATGAGGGCAAGTTCACGAGCGGCGGTTTCGCGAAAATGGTCCCGACGTCTCCGTTTGCTGGCTACTTCAAGGAGGCTCAATGCCTGTAGCTCAAGCAGTTGTTAAACCCAGGACGAAGCTGTCCGGCTACAAAGCCGAACTGCAACGTCGTGATCCCGCGGTACGGAGAGACTTCTTTCCGGCGACGACCGTGGCGATGAGCGTGCCGAACTACGACCCCGATCCGTACTACGCGACGATCAGCAAGGACTTCGGCAAGCAGTACGAGAAGGTGCATCGCAAGATCGAACGGGAAGCTCGTGCCGCAGCCCGCGCTGAGAAGGCTGCGGTGAAGGCGCTGGAACTGGCGAAGGCGCAAGCGAAAGCCAACGGCCAAGCGATGCCGGAGGTTCGCTCGCAAGAACCTGCTCCGGAGCGTCAGACCGCTGAAATCCATGCATTCATCGCGCCGGAGGAATGCGCCTTTGCCGCTCCGTGGGAGGACGTTCCACCCCTCTCGGAAGAAGAAGCTCGTCGTTTCGCTGCACGATGAGCGCCGCTCCGATGTCTCATTGGGGCGGCCGCATCAAGCAAGGTATCGCGACACTAAAGGCTCGACCTCTCCTGCTCGTTGAGTGGGGCGCGGCGATCTCCGGTGTAGTGGGATCGGAAGTGTTGGCACAGAAGACGGATTACTCGCCGTACGGCTGGTTGATCTGGATTCTGTCCAATGTTCTCTGGATCACGTTCGCGATCAAGCGGCGGGCCTTCGGCCTGTTGGCGATGCAGGTTTTCTACACCGGCATCTGTATTCAAGGTGCCATGAACTGGCTGCATTGATAGCTTTAACCCTTGCGGGGACCTGCTCCTCGCAAAGGGGCAGGTCTTCGCACTCCCTGGAGGTGTGTATGGATCTGAATCTGGTTTGGGGTTGGCTGACGGCGTTCGGTTTCCCCATCGTTCTCGCGATCGCATCGGTATGCGAGGGCATGATGAAACCCAAGCTGTAAAACACTCACATGTTCTGTCTGGGGCCGACGTTGTCAGCCCTTATTTTTTGGAGATTCGGAGATGTCCGACATTTTTCAAACGTACTTTGCGTTCATCCTGGCCAGCCTCGGCTATCCGGTCGACGATATTCGCTGGAGTCTCGGCTACTGCCAGGGTGACGGCATGCGTTTCACCGGATGCGTCGATGCGAAGGTTGTGGCGCGTCGCCTGCTGGCCGACAAGCCGGTCTTCATGGGTCTGGTGTTCAGCGCGGTGGGAAAGGGCGAGCGGATCAACATCACCGCGAGCGAACATCGCTATGTTCACGAGCACACGATGACGGCCGATCGTAGCTACGACACCGACTTGACGCTGGCAGAAGACAAGGCGATGTCGCTGCTGCTGTCGCTCGTCGAGGAGGACATCGTCAGCATTTCGCAACGACTCAGGGATGACGGCTATTCGTGCATCGAAGCTGCACCGAGCGACGTCAGCGTTGTTGTCGATCGCACGTTCGGTGACTTCGGATTGAGAGTCAGCGTCCAACAGGAAGAGGCGCAGTATCTTGCCGACAGCGGCGACCGGCTTTACGACCTCCTCGACATGATCGAGGTCGCCAAAGGCCGGCAAGGCGCAGTGATGGTCTCCGTTCAGATCAAACACGACGGGGAAGAGGTCGGTTCGCCGCAACTGGGTGGATTTTCCTTCACGGGCGACTGGCATGCGCTGCCCAGTCAACGAGACTTCCGAAGCTACGTGCGCGAGCTGCTGGGCGGCGCGTGTGCGGAAGTGCGGGAGATTCTCGGCATGGAAAAGCGGGGGCATCAGACCGCATTGATCATGGCGGCGTAAGCTGTTCGTCGACCCTTGGTCAGGAAGGATGTTTCCGGCAGTTCAAAAGCCACCCTCGAACCGGGGTGGCTTTTTTATTTTCCGCAACAGAAACGGAAACAGGCCGCACATTGAACATGTTTCGAGATAGCTGAGAAGCGTTCCCGGTGCGAATATCCTGGCAGGATCCTGCCAACGAGCAGGACAAATTCAATGTACGGCCATGGATCACGCCAAATATATGACGACGGCTCTACGTTCCCAGGTGGATGCAGCAACGCTCATTCGGAAGGGCTTCAGCGAGGAGGATCTGGCGCGCTGGCCGCAGAAATCCTTGCCTCAATTCATGCTCGAGGACATGGCAGACCAGGAACTGGACCTCCTGGGAATCAAGCGAGGGCATCGGGTGTACCAGCAGAGACGAAAGAGCATGCTTGAAGAGTTGAGTCAGCCCCTTCCGACAATCGAACTGTCCTGGGGAAGAATCATCGCGCGTTACGACGATTCGGATTCCCCCCTCTCGTTCTCTCTGGTGTTTGCTTTCAATTCGCCCGACGGCTTTCCCAACCGTCAACGCCCCGGCCTTGGAAGCGAGTGTGATATCGAAGCGATCCAGTTCGCGATCGGGAAGGTTCTCGAAACGAAGTTCGCCGATATCGAGCGTGCAGGAGCCGAACTAACCGACAGCTACGTGGCAGGTGAAATTCTCAAGTTCGAGGTTCTGGACGCGTCTCGGGCGAATTTCAAGGTGCTGAGCGAAAGCATCGCCGACTTCGTCGAGCATTACGACATGGTCGGCATGCTGGCCGACGAGTCCGTTGTTGTGCACGGGAACGAGGCATCTGCGCGGCGCTACGTTGCTCACGGGTGGGTGGCGTAAGCCGGCAAGGCGGATTCATAGCGAGAATCCCAGTACGGCACCAGTGATTACGGGCGCTTGTTTTTCATTGGTCGTTCAGCATCATTCGTTGACGGCGTGTCACGCCCAGGCACGCAAGGATTAATTCACATTGTGAAGGAACCAAGGTATGCGCGGGAAAGTGAAGGTCGTCTGGGTGGCGACCGCTATCGCGATGATGTCGTTGCTTACGGCATGCGGTCCGGATCCGTCCATTCAGCTTCGCGCCAATGCCGAGGCCGCCGTCAAGCGTCAAATGGGCAAAGATGTCGACCCGGTCAAGAGCTTCACAGGCATTCGCATCGCGCGTGAATCCGTTGCGGAGCAGTGCGACGACTACAACGGGATCTATCACTTCTCGATGCAGAAGGCGTGCTCGGAAGAGCTGGAGTTGATGAAAGCTGCCGCAATTGGCCCGCTCCAGGACGCACTCCTTGCCGGGAACGTCGGCGCCGGCCGAATCGCCTTCGTGGCGCTGTCAGCCAATGCAACCGATGATCTCAGCGAGGATATCCGGAACATCATCGCGCGGCCGGAGGTGGCTACAAGCATCGTCTCGACGGCCGGCTCGCTAGACGGGCAAGTGACGGACCAAGCGAGGACGTATGAGATGCTTGCGGCGGCCGTGCTGGTCGCGGGCCAGGGCGTGCCGGCGGATCGCGTGCGCGGCGTGCAACTCTACGACGCAGCGTGGTCGGCCGGCGAGACCTCGGCCGCAGCGATGCTCGCGAATGCGTACGTGCAGGGCAGGGACAGCGTGAACGCGTACCTCTGGAGCCTTCGCTGTACGGACGCCTGCCAAGCCGGACTGACGCCCGAAGCCGCAAGGGTTGTGCTGGAGAGAACGCTTGATCCGCAAACCGTCCGCAACATTCAGCAGAAGGCAAAGGACCAAACCGTCTTGAACCTGTAACCGGCTAACCGGCAGGAGGCGGGGATTTTTGTTACGAAATTTGAGTGGGTTATATACGCATAGGCGATTAAAATCCACGAGAATGCGAATCTGCGATTCGCCAAACCCCGTCTGCAAGAAGAGGGCCGAGGAGGGCTCGAACATGGCAGAGCCGACAGTCAACTGGGATAGCGTGAATCCCGCCGCGTTCGTCGAATGGCAACGAGAGCTCGTCGACGGCCGTGGGAACCCCTTCAGTTCGCAGACGCTGAAGCAGCGTGCCTCGATGTACGGCAAGTTCCTGAAATTCCTCTACGGTCGGGACGAACCGGCCTCCGTTCTGTCGGTCGGCCCCGACGAGATACAGTTGTTTCTGTCGACGCTGGCAGGGAAGCGTGAAGCTGGCGAGGGCAACGCGACCAGAAAGGTAGCGGCTGAGCGCGGTACCGCGCAGAGGTACGTTCGGTTGATCAACGACGTGTTCGAGCACCTGGTTGATCTGGGCCTTCGAGAGGCCAATCCCGCGGCCGCGTTGCTGGCCGAATTCAGCAAGCGCACTGGAGATCGGTCAGAAGGCAAGCTTCCCGAGTGCCTCGATTCGATGCAAGATGCTCGCTTGCGCGAGAGAATCCTTTCGATGCCAACGAACACTTGGACTGGATGCCGAAACAGGGCAATGCTGGCTCTTTTCTCTGGGGCAGGCCTCACGCTGTTCGAAGGCATCCACATCGAACTCGAAAAGGTTGAGATCACGAACGAGCGGCTGGTCACGCCAGGTACGGCGAGTGGTTCGCGCCGTGCTCACGTTGTGCCCCTCGCCAGATTGTGTGTCGAGCCTCTGACGACGTGGATCCGATGCCTTGAAGAACGGGGCGGAGAGTGGCGCTACCTGTTTCCATCAAGCGCGGGCGGCGGCGATCCCGTGCCGTCAGATGAGCCCTTGGCCGAGAACAGCGTGTACTCACTGATCAGCGCCGCGCTCGAGGCGGTCGGATTCGACGGACAGGACAAGGGCGCTGCGGTGCTTCGCAACACCTATGCTTTGCGGAATCTCATGGCTGGCACGAACCAGAACGATCTCCGCTCATGGATGGGTCTCGAAACCGACTACCAACTTTTTCGTATTGCGCGGCTTCGAGGGCTATGGAGTACCGGGGATCGCCGTCCTGTTTGATCATTCAAGAAGACGCATCCTGGCAATTCTCTCAGTGCCGGTCCTCGATTGACAGAATGCTGACTGGCATCAGACAGGCAGTTTTTGTTAATTTTGGTCAAATGCGGACGATGTCTGGGCAAGGACGCCCATAAAAGTCAGACTATCTGCACAATTTTGCTATCCTCTCTGCCATTACCCGGTGGTGCGACCATGCCGTGACGCGAGTCGCGCAGCCGAATTCAATACGTTTTCAACAATATTGAGAGAATGGCTGTGTCGCTAAGCGAAACAATAAGCAGCTTCGCGTCGGGGGCGGTCGACTGGAACCGTCGGCCGATCGCATTGAATTTCGGACGGTTGCAAGGCAGCTTGGGACGCTTGCTTGCGCTTCAGCACGCAAACGTTCGCGAGGGGTTGATGACCGGCATCCGTGGGCATTTAACATGCGTGTCGACGAGACACGATCTGTCGCCGCGTCTATTTATTGGCGTACCCGTCTCGGTGCGACTCGTCACCGACCGCGGCCACCTGCACTTCATCAACGCCATTATCCAGAACGTGCAGATCGGCCAAAGCGATGGCGAACTGTGCGTGTATCAGCTGACCGTGTGCGACGCGCTCTCGCTGATGGACAAGCGCACAAACTCGCGTGTGTTCCGTAAGCAAAGCGTTGTCGACGTCCTAGCGGTGATGTTCAACGAGTGGCGGCAGCGTAGTCCCGCCCTCGCTCGCGCGTTTGAGTTCGACTTGTCCTTTCTGAATCGCGATCGCTACCCGCCCCGCGAATTGACTCGACAGGTGAATGAGTCGGACGCCGCGTTTGTCCGCCGCCTGTTGCGCCGCGAAGGGATCTCGATCTTCGTCAAGGCCGGTGCCGCAAAGGGCGGCTCGAGCACACAAGACGATACACCGGTCCACACCCTGGTGTGCTGCGACAACCCCGACTCGTTGCAGGAAGCACCGGCCGGGACAGTACGCCTCCACCCACGCGATGCCGGCACCGAGGAGCGGGATACCGTCACGTTGTTCGCGATGCACGCACGACTGGTGCCGGGCTCAGCCAGCCGCCCGTCGTGGGACTATAAAAAGGCACGTATTGACGAGTCGACCGTCACCGGGACTGTCGATCAAGGCGAGACTGGCAACGATCTGGCAACGCTCTTGACCGACGTGGCGATCGACATCCCGCACGCTGGGGACTCGTGGGACGATCAAGAGCGCCTCACTCTCTCGAGAATGCTCGCGCATCAGTTCGAAGCCGAGCAGTTCGACGGCGCGAGCGGCATTCGCGACCTCGCCGTCGGGACGTGGATCACACTGACCGGCGATCCCGAACTGGACATGCAGTCGATTGATAAGCGGCAGTTCGTCGTCACGTCAATTCGACACGACGTCTCGAACAACCTGCCGAAAGGGCTGACTGAGCGTGTGCACACGCTGTTCGCAGCAAGCAGGAACCTTGCGTTTCCATCGCCCACACCAGCACTGCAGTCATCCGCCGAATCCGACACGCGCTACGAGAACACGTTCACATGCGTGCGACGCGGCATCCCGATCACGCCGGCGTACGATCCGAAGATCGATCTCCCTCCTGTCCATCTGTTGACTGGCGTCATCGTCACACGCGATGGCGACGAGGTTGTTAGCGACGAGCTCGGTCGGGTCTACGTGCGAATCCACGGCCTGGATCCCGCTGATCACTCACATGCACAGGGAGCCGGCACGAACGACAATGCCGGGGACAGCGCACCGATCCGTGTGGCTTCGAGTTTAGCGGGAACGCAATTCGGCGCGTCGTTCCTTCCGCGCCGCGGAATGGAAGTCCTGCTCGGCGCGATCGGTGGTGATCCCGACCGGTTGGTGATTATCGCAGTCCTTGGAAACGGTGCGAATCCGCCGGCGGCGTTCACCCACACCGGTTCGCTGCCAGGCAATCGGTATGTGTCTGGCATCAAGACAAAGGAAATCAAGGGTCAGCGCTATAACCAGCTGCGGCTCGACGACACGCCGGGCCAAATTTCCAGCCAGCTAGCGAGCGAGCATGCGCATTCGCAGCTGAATCTGGGCTACCTGACGCAGCCGCGCCAGGACGGTCAAGGGAAGGATCGCGGCGAAGGCGCGGAGCTGCGTACCGACGCGGCAGCCGCTCTTCGTGCAGCGCAAGGCATCTTGCTAACGACCTATGCTCGCTCGCAGGCGAGTGGAGGACAGCTTGACCGCGATGAGCTGCTGCAGCTGCTCGGCGAGTGCACCGAATTGTTCAAGTCGCTGGGCGACTATGCGGGCGAGCATGGCGGACAGGTTGCCGATACTGCCGGCCAGCAGGCTATCGCCGCGGCGTTCAAGAACTGGGCGCCCGCCGGCGGTGGATCGCAAACCGGGACCGGCGCCGCGAGCGGCTCGCAGGCGCTGATGGCGTTCGGCGCGCAGGCCGGCTCGGTCGCGATCACACCGAAGACGCACGTGACGTATGCGGGCGAAAACATCGACCAGGTCGCGCAGCAGCACGTGCAACTGACCAGCGGCCAGCGCATCAATCTGCACGGCGGCCGCGGCGTCGCGATGTTCGCCCACAGCGATGGCGTATCAGCGATCGCGAACCAGGGCAGGGTCACGCTGCAGAGCCAGAACGACGACACGCATATTGAGTCTGCGAAAAACATTCAGTTCGCGGCCGCCGACGGCAAGATCACAGGTATGGCGAACGACCAAGTGGTCTTCACGACGTCGGGCGGGGCGTACCTGAAGCTCCACGGCAGCGATATCGAGCTCGGGTGTCCGGGAAAATTCACAGTGAAGTCCGCTGGCCATTCGTGGCAAGGTCCAGCGAGCATGGGCACGGACATGCCAAAGTTTGATCGAGCACCACTAGGGCGTGTGCCGAAACTGGTGCGAGCGTCCGACGGAAATCCGATCGAGGGTTATATGGGCGAGGTGCATTCGGCGTCAGGGGAAATAGCGAAGGAGCAGACGAGCAGCGCCGGCACGATGACCCCAATCGACCATGACCAGTTCGAACAGGTTGTCGTCAAATTCTTCGAGAAAGACGCGTAAGCGCGCGACAAGGTACAGATCATGTCCACAACACACCGCAGTCCGGTCGCAACCGCCAAGGGTACCGTGCTGCCGAACAAGAAAAAGGAACTCATCGCGGTCAAGCCGATGCCGTTGCCTGGCGTCGTGATTTTCGTCCACGGAGTCAACTCCGAGGGCGAGTGGTTCGGTCCAGCCGAAGAGGGTCTCTGCCGCGGATTGAACCGGCGCCTTGGGCGGCTCGACGACCAGATGATGTTCAAAGGACCGGAAGGTGGACAACTCACCCCGGCCAAGTACATCAAGTTCCTCACGAAGGACGGCTTCATCAATCCGAAGATGACGCCGCAAACCTACGTGCAACCCGACCCGTCGTGGTCACCGGTCATTCATTTCCGCTGGGGACATAAGGCGAACAAGGAAGAACTGCAGGAGTTTGGCGGCAACATTTTTCTGAATGAACAAAATTACTGGGGTGGTGGGCCGTTCGCAAATGGGTGCTCGAGTCTTGCGGATTTGTGGAATGTCGGGGTCAACGACCGACTGTTCCTCTGGCTATCGGTCCAGGATTTGAATCCCGTTGACGCCCGCATGGTGTACTCGACACCAAACCGCCAATACGGTGTGATGGCTGCGCTGCGCCTCGCAAAATTGATCGAGTCGATCAGAAAAAAGCAAGCGGATTGTCCAATCACCGTGGTTTGTCATAGTCAAGGCAACATAGTCGGGCTCACCGCAGCGTTTCTGGGCGACCAATTGCCGGATGTGAAGGATGGTCAGGGGAAGTCCGGCCGTTGCGTCGCCGACGCCTATGTATTGGCAAACGCGCCGTACAGCTTGGTCGCCAGCAACGTGCCCGATTCCTGGACTCAACGCCGTGCAAAAGATTCAGAGGGTCGACGCGGCCGCGAGACATGGGAGGCCCGGGTCCACACCCTGTCGAACTTCTTCGACATCATCCGTGCGCGCGCAGCCCTCGAACCTATGCCGGGCGATATCGATCCAGAGATGTCAAACGTGTGCACGTCGTCGAAGGGCAAGCCGTACACGGCCGCCGCGGATCGCGAGGCCCATGGCCTTCAGGTTTGGGGTAAGACGTCAATGGGGCCGACGGGTTACGGAAACATGTACCGCACATATGGCCGCGTCACGCTCTACTGCTGCCCGCATGATCAAGTAATCTCGGCAACAACCGTCCAGGGGATCGGCTGGCGTGGCTTGAGCGAGTACGAGATAGAAGTCACAGGCGGTGCTGATTGCTTCACGCAGCGGGTGTTCGCTTCGGGCTACCTTGTAGGCCAAAAGCCCGGCGAACTTTACGATTACACGAAGAATGACTGGCGCTACAAGAAAGGAAAGACGAAGGGCTTCTGGTATCCCCCGTCGCCCGAGGCACGATTTTCGATCGCCAAATCATTGCAGAACCGAACGACTCTTCACGACATGTGGGGGATCTGGCAGATGCGAGGTATCGGCTCGCTGATAAACCTGGCAGGACCGGCTGTCAATGCGACGCCACCCGACTGGTGGGCAATTCCGATCGACGCTCCAAAGCTGGACCACCCGTTCACCCCTGTGGCAATGAAATTCGGAAGCCCGCTCGCACCAGTCCATGACGGCCCGGCCGCGACCAGCGTCTTTAATGAGGGCAATGACCCGGTGGCGGCCGCTCGTGATAGAGACAAGGCTGCTGCTGACAAAAAGCCAGGAGACGCGATCGACAACTACAAGGGCGCCACGCCGCTTGGGAACGAGGATAGCGAAGCAGATATGCGGTACGAATTGCACGCGGTTGTGCGACAGACCGTCCGCCAACGTGAGCAAGGAAACGGCGCGCTCATTGACGCAGATGGGAATGTGACCTCGGAGCAACCCGGTTCCAATGCTGACGGCAAGGCGAGGCAGTATTCGTCGTCCACCGTGACGGCTTATCTCGGGGCGACAGAGAAGAACAATCCGACAAACCATTCGACGATCATGACGAACGCGATGCACGCGGAGCACGCTCTCGCCTACGACATCGCGATCGGCGTGTGCAAACTGACGCCAGAAGACTGGAAGGATCTGCGTATCGAGGCGGACTGGCGCTTCGTTAAGGGACTCGACAAGAGCAATCCGCACCAGAAGTATGCGGAGTATTTCGTTTGGGGAAGAATGAACGGGCAATTCCTATCACGCTGGGTGAAATCGGACCCCGAAGCACACATGCCGAAGAAGATCGTTGACGAGCGAGATGGCGGGATGATCCTCGGTGCGACGCACGCCCTATGAATACCCTTCTCTCGACTTGGCCGCGACGTGTTGGCGTCGCGCTCGCCGTTCTGCTCTTGTCTGTCGCAGTAACGGCCTCGTGGACGTATTATGCTCAGCAGGCTGCGACGCAGCCGCTCTCGGTTGAGGAATGGATGAAACGATTGATTGTGTTGCCGCTCCTAGTTGTGGTTGCCGTATTTGCGCTATGGGCGGGGCTTCGGAAATCCGGCATAGAAAAGGCTGCGGTGACAACGACGGCCACTGCGACAAGTGTTGCAGCGGCAGCTGCCGTCCCTGATCGACCGTTCCGTGCACAAGTCGTCGGACTGGCGTGGCTAAACCCGCTGCAGCGGCGCGACTATCCAACCGAATGGCAGTTGCTTTGGACGATGGGCCTTGCCAAGCCCAATGAGCACGACGACATGGTGAAAGAGGATCCGAAGGGCTTCACCGCCGTTCAACCGGTTGCTGGTGTCGCGTACGGTAATGATGGCCGTGAGACGTTCGATGGGTTCTACGAGAAATATGTTGAACAGCTGCTCGTCTTGTTCGGCGAGACTTACGTCACGAATCCATCGTACTTCTACAACGTTCACTCCAAGGACCGGAAGAATTGGCGAGAACTCGCAGGCATGCATATCGAGTTCGCAATTCCCGAGAAACGCCTCGATCCGGAAGCATCACGAAAATTCCTGGTGAAAGACTTTACGTCTGCGTTCGAAATTGGAAACGTGGACGCACCTACTCTTTGGAGTAAAGACACCCCGCCTGATGTCCATGTCACGCCGGGCGGCCCGAACGCAGGCTTTACTTCGCTGAATCGCGCGCTCGACTATCTGCAAGCGCATCCTGATCAAAGCGTATGGGTGATGAACTGGGACGCGCCGAGCTTTCCGCCGAAGGACAACCAGATGAACGAGAACATGGTGCTGCTCGTTCTGACGGGCCCGGCCTTTGAGACGGGGCGAGAACCGCTTGCCTGGATTGGACGAGCCGCCGTCGGCAACGTGAACGACTTCGAAAAGAAGTCCGGTACAACCCGCGCGGTTCAGGCCTGGAAATCGACCATCGAGCAGGCCGCGCACAATGCCGGTGTGGAGACGACCGACCTGCATTATGTGGTCCACGACGCCGGCAAGGGGAGTGACGCCGCGTCCGCTCGCCTTGGCGCTTTGTCGCAGACGCTGACCGAGGTGCTGCCGGAATACGATTACCAGAAACAGACATTCAATACGCCGGCTCTGCTTGGCGAGATGGGCGCCGGTACCGCGTTGACGGACGTGGCGCTGGCGATCGGCCGTGCAAACCATCTCGGTGGGAATATGCTGGTGGCCGGCACGACCGACGCCGAGCATCCGACCGCGGTCGTCGTGGTGCCGCCGGCGAAGTTGAATCCGATCGACCCCAAAAAGCCGTGGTTCCGTGCGGCAGGCGAGGGCAACGCTTATCTGCCCTGGTGGGGGAAACGGCACGACGTCGATTACAGCCGGTACGGGCAAGGCTATAGCTTCTAAGCGACTGGGTTGATGCTTGGCGTCGGTCATCACGGTCGAGGGTGAATTGCCTATCTGCCGCAGAGAAAAGGTGCGATTGGGTAGGGTATGCGTCTGTTTGAAAAGGAGGTAGAACTACCATGCGCGGCATTATTCGGGTGGGGGACGTACATAGCCACGGCGGGCGTGTCGATTCGGGAGCAGCAAACAGCGAAGTCTTGGGACGGCCAGTCGCTCGAGTCGGCGATCGCTGTTCCTGTCCTGTCCATGGTGAGTGCCTGATTGTTGAAGGTGACTCGGATTTCGATGTGGAAGGGAGCTTTGCATCGTTCGAAGGACACAAAACCTCATGTGGGGCGGTGCTCATTTCTTCGATACCAACATCCGGGCGTCCTTGAATACGACGACTTTGACGGCTGTCGCAGATCGATCGCTATAGTCAAACTCAAGGACTGTTGCGAGCCGAATGGCGGGAGGCAATTCTAGGCAAGAATCTCCCTAGGCCAGCATGTCTCTTCAGCAAAACGGCCTGCGAATCCACGACTTGGCGATCTTCGGGGTTGTTCATTTCAGGCTCAATCCAAATGGGAATTCCGAACCTTCGCAACCAGCCGTTCGCGTGCAGCCTGCACGGGATAGTCGGTCGTGGTGACCGTGTATCCGCCAGTGTCGTGCATCAGCGCGTCGAAGAGCGCGGGCTGATACTCCCATCGTGAAATCTTCCCATGTGCGCTGAGAAGGTCGGCGATGGTCCGTTGTGTTGCAGGCGATAGGCGGTCCCAGTTCTCGCTCAGGGCGGTGTACTCCCACGAGTCGACTTCGTGGCTCTGGTGGAAGGCACCAAAGACGATCCCGGCCAGCGTAAAGGCGGTTGGAATCGTCAAGTTTTTCAAGACCCAGCGACCAATTGTCGGGAGGGTTCCACTTGCTGCATCATTTTTCATAGCCGACGTATGTTCGAGTGAAGGGCCAGTAAGAGAAGGGATCGCAGCGAATAACAATTTCCCCGCCGGCCTTATGCAGAATCATCTTCGGACCCCGCCTGCCGCGGCAGATGCGTTCCGTCATGTCATTGAACAGCGGGCTTTCCGCGTTCGTACTACCGAGCACCACGTGGCCGTTTGCCAGCCAGGCCGGATACGTTTCGGCGTTTATGAGAGTGAGACGTTCCGTTATAGAAGCGACCGCCATCGCAATGACGGTAAAGAACACAGCAAGCAGTGCGATCGCTGCCACTTTTGCACCGCGAATCTCCCGATGCCAAGCTCGGCGAGCCAGTGTCGGCAGAAACAGGAGCACACCGATGGCGATCGCCCATAGGAGTGTCCCCCATGACTTGTCTATGATGGCAGACGATGCCGCAATCGAAAGGCAGGCGCCCCAGTAGCATTGATCGTTGATGCTGATTGTCAGTCGCTGTGAACTGTCGCTCATTGGTATCTGCAGGTATGGAATGTGACTGCGGCCAGGAAGTCCTGGCCGCACGGGCGTCATGTTAGCACTGCATCCATCGCTTCTCGTCGCTGGACGTTGCCTTCATCGTCGATAACGTAGTAGAACGGGTGCTCGCTATTCACGCCTGGGAATAGGCGGAGGGCTTGCACGATTTGATCCTCAGTGAGATCTGAAAAGCGCATTAATCGCGTGTGCTGTTGCAGCAGATCGATGCGCCGCAATCGGGCCCGGATCGATCTCCCGAAGCCAAGAAGCCCAAGCGAAATGGCCAAGAACAGACCAGTCGTACGGATCTCGGCGTGCTCCCACGACTTGAACCTCCGGACACGGTCAGTTGCATCCTGGAAATACGATTTCGCCCAGTTCGATCGAGGCTCTTTGAAGTATGTCTCGTCGATCGCGTATGCAACGTCGGGACGCGGCGTCAGACCAGCGTGTTGGAGCGTTTCCGGGGAGTTGCTCATCGTCTGCGCGAAGGACCCCAGATGGTCCGCGCTATTGTCGATGACGTCGAGCTGTGCCAGCACATATTGGTCGGCCACGGTCGACGGTTTTGCAAAAGCCTGCCGCAGCCATTTCGTGTCCTGAGAATCGACGGCCTGCATGAAGACCTGCCGCTGGCTCATCTGCGATGCGCTATCACCACTAGGCAGACCGCCGACCATGGAGATCATCAGCATTGGCGCCGTCATAAGTATCCCGGCTCCGACGGCCAGCTTGCCGGCCACTCTCATTCCGCCGTCCTCGCTGAGGAAAATCATTGGCACGCCGAGAATGAGCGACAAAGGCGCAAGGAACCTCCCCACTCCTGACAGCACGGAAGCCATCGATTCGATCGCACCAGAAAGCGGAGAACCTGAAAACGGAGAGCCATCCCCGCCGCTGGGCACGGCATCGGAAATATGCGCGATGATCGATTGCGGAATGTCGAGCGAGCTGAGCACGGCCACCGGCGCCGCCCAATGAGCCTTGAGCCCGAAGTACACGGCCAGCCCCGCAGACACGGCAGCGGCAACACCCGCGAGCGCCCCCCACTTGACGAGTTTCGACGCCCGCTTTCCGAGCGTAACGATCTCCGCGTTAAAGTCGGTTACCTGTGCACTCACGCAACCTCCCGCACGCCCTGATTCGTGAGCTTGGCACGCAGGTCGAGACGCATGGCTTCGATCTGTTTTTCGGCTGCAGCGCGTTGCGCCGCGCCATCTTTCTGGATACGAATGACGTCCTGGACGGTGCTGATCAACTCGGACTGGACGGTCTGCAGTGTGTCGACGTCAATGACCAGGCGCTGGTTCGCACGGGCCGTTTCGACCGAGTTACGGTGCAGAAGGGCTGCGTTCCGCCGGAGCAGGTCGTTCGTGGTGTCGTCGATCGTCGTGGCCAGATCCACCGCGTTGCGCTGCTCATTTAGGGAAAGCGCGAGCATGAACTGGCGCTTCCAAGCCGGCACCGTGATCTCGCGGATCGTGTGGAACTTGTCGACCAACATCTGGTTGTTGGCCTGGATCATGCGGATCATCGGCAGCGTCTGCATCGCGTTCTGCTGCAGGGCGGTCAGGTCGCCGATCCGCTTGTCGAGATTCGCGTTGTAGGCGTCGAGATCGGACAGTTCCTGCAGGCGGGCGGGGTCGTTGCCGACCTGTTGACGCAGATCCTCGGCCTGCCGGGTAAGCTGCGCGTACTGGATCTTGCCGGCCGCGATATGGATGCCGAGCAGACGATGCTCCTCGCGGACGGCGCCGAACATCTGCTCGAGGCCTTCGTTACGTTGCGCGACGTTTTCCTGGGTGGTCTGGACCTCGGCGACGAGGCTTTCGATCTGGCCGCGCGTCGTGTCGAACTGGCCGACGAAATTGCGCGTTCGAACACGGAACTTGTCGATCAGCGGTCCGACAACCGGAATCTTCGAGCGATTGTTGGAGAGCGCTGAGACGTTCAGCTCACGTGCGATGTTCACGACCTTCGTAAGCTTCGCGCCGGCCTCGTCGAGATCGCTATTTCTGACTTGCTCGAGCAGGCCGTCGGCGTATCGCGACGTATGTTCCGCGACATCGCGACCGAACTCGGCGACGCTGAGTGGATTCGTGGGTTGGAGGCGAAGCGCAACCTGCTGCACTTCGGCGACATCGTCTTCACGGAGACCAAGCGCGTTGAGGTTCGAAGCGGTGAGGTCGAAGGTGGGCGCAGTCGGGCGCGTTTGCAAATCGAGTTTCATCGTCGTGCTCTCCATGGTTACTGTTTGATCCCTTCAAGGCTCTTGGCGAGGCTGGTAGCGAGCGCACGGTGCGCCTTCGTCGCCTCGTTGATGAGAGCCGAGTTCATGTTGGTGGTAGTGATCAGCGCCAGGGTATGCCGGCGCCAGACAGGCACCATGACCGAAACGGCCTCGTTGTAGCGATCCAGCATGTCGACCGCCTGGGCACGAGTCATCTTCATCTGGATGATGCTCATTTCATTCGAGGCGAGCAGGGTGGCCATGTTGGCAAGCTTGCGGGCGAATCGTTCGCGCGGCCGATCGAACTCGACAACGCCTGCCTGAATTTCGCCTGCGGCCGGATTCTCGTCGAGAAATTCGCGGCCTGCCTGGATGTACAGGCGTAGCGCTTCCGAATCGGCCGTATGCGTTGAGATGACTTCGTCGATCCGTTTGAGCGTGTCGCGTACACGCTGCGCGATGCCTTCGGTATCGGAAATCAGCTCATCGAGGGACTTTCGAGCCACCTGATACCGCACCTGCCGCTCGAGAGGCTTTCCCGTCAGACGCTCCAACCACGTCGAGGGGCGCGAGATCCGTTCCGGATCGGCATCCTGGAGTTTCCCGACAATCTGGGCGATGCGCTCAGCAAGCTTGCCGACCGATCCGCTTTCCATCAGATCGGATATCTCGTTGATCGCCGCGGCGCCGCCGGCCGTATTGCCGTATTCCGCGATCGCGGCCGAATTGGCGAAGAGCTGCGGGAGCATTACCCCCTTGATGTGTTCAACGCTCAGGGTCATTTACGAACTCAGTTATTGATCGACTACCCAGCAAGGGGAAGGGGACAAGTTCGGGAAATTGTGAGCTTCCCATCACAAAGTTAAACCCAGTCTGCCACGTCCTGCACCCAGTTCAAGGCCCCTTGTGAGGGCATTATTCTCGGCCGTGCAGGCGAATAATGCCCAGTCTGTTAACGTCAGCGCTGCTATGGTTCTGAAGGGGAGGAACCAGACTGCAGCGCTCAGCGTCGCTCCAACGGGGTGACCGGGATTGTCGAAACACGGCCGACCTTAGCGAGCGGCGCAGTTGATCGGTTGGCGTAGGTGTCGGTCAACCTGTCAGGAAAAGCGAAAGATCGCGGCGAAATGGACAGATCCGCCGCTACAACCTCAGAGGCGCCGGATTCCTGCTGCAATTTGATGCCAGCAAATTAGCGATCGGTAGGGTCGACGGGACAGTCGCGTGTCACGGTCCGTGCGGGCTTATCGACCCGCAGCCCCTGAAAAGACGGATGCCGGAGCTGTCCGGCCGGCGTCCATTCGAGGAACGACACTTCGGCGACGAGTTCCGGTTTAAGCCAGTGAAACTCGCGATCGCCTTCGGGCTGCGGCGCATTGGCGAACGGCGGGAGCTTGCGGGCCAAAGCCGTCAGCCGCGCTTCGAACGCCCGCGCCTGGCGCGGCGTGAAGCGGGGCGCGACGTTCCCGACATAACGCAGGCGGCCGCTCTCGTCGTAGACACCGAGCAGCACTGCCCGCACGCCCGCTGTCGCGCCCTTGCTGCGCGAGAATCCGCCAATCACGAACTCCTGCCGCTTCATGCATTTGAGCTTGATCCAGCGGTCCGATCGGCCGGAACGATATGGGGGTAATCATCCTTTTCGTGCAAAATCTGGCGGTTTCGTCGCAAAGCCTTCTGTAGCAAGGCTTTGCGGTCGATTCTGACTATCGTCGGCAGTCCCGGCCGGGATCTGCGGTAAGCTATCTGCCCGCAATTTTCAATTGCGACCGTGACGGGAGGCAGTAGATGCCAGGCCTGGAATTTCGGTATGTGGGGCAGGATCGCTTGCCCGCGCGACTGTCGGAGTTCGACGTCGAGCGTTACTTTGCGCTGAGCGACAGCGACGTGGCCGCGATCAATGAACGTTTCCGGCGCGATCGCCGCGCAGGCGCCGCCGTCCAACTGGTCTTTCTGCGGGCCAGCGGCCACACGCTGGATCATGTCGGGACCCTGCCACGGCAACTGCTGCGCTATGTCGGCGAGCGACTCGGCCTGCCGACACCGTCGATCGCGTCGCTGCGCACGCTCTACCAACGCTACAAGACCCAATACGAGCATCAGGTGTGGGCGTGCGAATACCTCGGCCTGACGTCGATGGGCGCTGACCAGTGGTCTGGCCTCGAAGCGTGGATGCGGCAAGATGCTGCCGAATCGCTGGCGCTCGACGAACTGGTGCAGCATGCGCACCACTGGCTGTACGAGCGGCGGCTTTTGATTCCCGCCGAGCGAACGTTACGGGACCTGGGGCGAGCGATCTGGGCGGAGGCAGAACGTGGCCTGCTCGCGACGATCCAGGCGACCGTCAGCAACGCCCAACTGGTGCGCGCCGACGCGGTTTTGTCCACCCAACACGGTACGTCGGGGATGACGGTGCTCGAATGGCTGAAGACGCCGCCGGCAAGACACAGCCCGTCCACCATTACCGAGACCCTGTCGAAGGTTCGCTTCCTCAAGTCACTCGGCGTCCATACGTGGGTCCTGGATGCGGTGCCGATCGAGAAACAACGCGCCTATGCACAGCGCATTCAGGCCCGGCGTCCCGCCAAGGTTCGTGAACTCAAGGCGTCGACGCGGACGATCGAGCTGATCTTCTTCCTGCACGTCACGCTGCTGGAGCTGACCGACGCGCTGCTCTACCAAACGGGGCGCCGCGTCTCCGATCTCGTCCGGCACGCCTACGATCGGACGACAGTCAAACAGGCTCGGTCCGCTGTCGAGTACCGGCAGCAACTGATTGCGATCAAGGCAATGGTCAACGATACTCGCCGCTCTGCGGAAGAACGGCTCGCCGAGATCAGCAAGCTGCTCGAGGACCTGTCGGACAAGCCGCCGACGAGTCACGCAGCCAGCGTCCGCGAAACGCTGACCGATGATCATCATCGCATCCGCAACCTGCTGGTGCCGTTACGCGAACTGGAACTGTCCGGCCGGGAGGCCGAGCCGAGCCTCCGACAACTCGAACTCCTCGGCACGCTGCACGACCGCGGCGCGACCGAACTGCCCGCCGACTGCGAGGTACCGGTGAGCGCAAGCTGGCGGGATCTCGTCGAGGGGAAGGACCGCGTACGGGCGATGCGGGCACTGGAGGCATCGGCGATCACGGGGCTACGCAAGGGTTTGCGGCGCGGCTCGGTCTGGATCAGCCATAGCCTGTCGTTCCGCGCCCGCGATCAAATGCTGATTCCGCCGGCGCAGTGGGAGCGCGAGCGCGATCGGCACCTGTCATCGCTCGGTTTGCCCCACAAGGCTGAGCCCTTCCTGGCGCGACTGTCGAGCCACCTGAAGGCGGGGCTGGCGGCACTCGAGGAAGCGCGGGAGGCTGGGCGTGTCACGGTCGGGACCGACGGCGCATTGCACCTGTCGGCGCTCGAAGCGTTGCCCACCGACGGGATCCCGAGACGCACGCGCGACTTGATGTTCAAGGAAATCGGCACAACGCAGTTAGCCGATCTGCTCATCGAGATGGATGTCCACACTGGCTTCAGCGAAACGCTGCTGGCGCGACGCGCGCGCGATGCGAACGAACTGGTCTCGTTATACGTGGCGCTGATTGCACACGGAACGGATCTCGACGCGAAGAGCGTCGTGGCGATGGTCCCACAACTCGACTTGGCGCCTATCGCGACGGCGATGCGGGCACTCGAGATGCCCGGTCGCCTGGCGCGCGCGAACGAGCGCGTGGTCGAGTTCCAGCGCACGCATCCGATTACCGAACTGTGGGGCACGGGGCGGCACGCATCCAGCGATTCCATGAGCCTGGATACTTCGCCGCACCTCTTTTATGCCCGCGTCGATCCGCGGCGCCGAACCCACGCGGTCGGCATCTATACGCACGTGCTGGATCAGCATGGCATTGTCTATAACCAACCGATCGTGCTGAACGAACGGCAGGCGGGCGTGGCCATCGAAGGCGTACTGCGGCATAACGAAAGCCGCGACGATGGCGGTCTGCTGCGGCTTTCGGTCGATACGCACGGGTACACGAGCGTCGGGATGGCCGTGTCGAAGCTGCTCGGCTTTGACCTGTGTCCGGGCCTGCGCAACCTGGCCGAGCGCAAGTTGTATTTGCCGCGCGGATTTGCCGTCTCCGAAGGTCTGGCGCCAGCCGTGGCCTACGACGTTTCGCTCAAGGCAATTCGCGACGGCTGGGACGAACTGCTGCGGCTCGTCGCCTCGATTCAGTCCGGCCGCGTCAGCGCGGTGGTCGCGCTGCAGCGGTTCGGCAGTGCCGCACAAGGCGACCCGGTGCATCGGGCCGGCGATCAACTCGGCAAGTTGCTGCGCACGCTTTTCCTGTGCGATTACTTCAGCAACGTGGCGTTCCGCCGGGAGCTGCATACGCTGCTGAATCGCGGTGAGTCGGTCCACCAGCTTCAGCGCGCGATCTACACCGGCAGAGTGGCCCCCGAGCGCGGTCGACGTCGCGATGAAATGGTCGCGATCTCGGGGTCATTGACGCTGTTGACGAACCTCGTGATCGCCTGGAACACGCAACGCATGCAGGCGACGGTCAACGACTGGCGTCACAAGGGGCGACAGGTCGACGACGAGTGGTTGCGTCGGATGGGTCCTGCGCATTTTGCGCACGTGAACTTCAGGGGCACATTGAGCTTTCCCGTCGACCGATACGGCGACGTGCTGCTGGAGGCTGCGCCCTGGCAACGCGGCACGGGATCATGAAACGGGCTGGATGGAGACGGACGGCGCATCGGCACCATGGAGGATTGACGTTCGTCCGATGAAGTGGACGTCGACCAGCGCCATCAGCGCCAATACCTATCTGCGACAGGATCGTGCAGCACCGCCTCAGCCATGCAGTTACACATCTCCGCAGTAAAGTGGATTTCGCCGAGCAGTTCCTCGATCGCCGCTTCCAGTTCGGCTCCGTGTGCAAACGGCATGGTGATCTCGTATCGCGTGCGCTGCCGGTTGACGCAACGCATCTCATATAGGGAATGACAGAAATCTTCGATCCAGCGGCGCGCCTTGGACATGCCTCGCACGAATTTGCTGTTGCGCTCGATGACCAAATGCAGGTTCAGGTGGGTGTGCGGCGTCGACGATGTCGTTACCTCGTCCGCCAACAACTGAGTTTTTGCGGGTTCGGTGATCGCGGGCTGCGTGGGTGCCGGTGGCGGCATCGTTGTAAGTGCCGACTCGATGCGATGTTGTGCGAACGGATCGGCCGCATCGATGTAACGCATTGCCGAACGCACATCTTTCCAGCCGACATATTCCATCAGCATTTTCAGGTCCCAACCGTTCGAGTTGGCCCAGGTCGCAAAGCCCCGCCGCAGTGAATGGCTGCTGTAGCTGTCGGGCGCCGGTAGCCCCGCCGCACGAAACAGGGTGCGCAGAAGTGGCACGAAGCTGCCGGCATGCAGACCTGCGTCGCTCACGTTCCCCCAGCGGTCGACGCTGCGAAAGACCGGGCCTTCGGTCAGGCTTGACGCGGCAATCCACGCCTCATATGCGGCTACCGGACAGAGACGAGAGAGCGCCGGGGCCTTGAATGTCGTGCCGAGTTGCGCGCGATCGCCCTTCGTGCGCGGCAGGAACAGCGTCATGCCTCGGGCCGGCTCGACGGCGATGTGCTCGATTCGCAGGCGGCTCAACTCGTCAGAGCGAAACCCCCGCCAGAAGCCAAGCAGCACCAGCGCCCGGTTGCGAAGGTGCGTCAAGCGCATGCGCGTATCACCGTGTTCCTCGGCTTCCCTGATCTGTCCGTCGAGCCAGGCCGCGAGGCGCTCGAGCTGCGCGAGTTGCAACGGTCGGGCACGCTTCTCGGTCACCGGATGCAGCGCCGCGATGCCCTTGATCACCTTGCGAACATGGGGCGTCTTGGTCGGGTCCGGAAAACCTTGCGTCTGGTGCCATTGCGCCAGCGCCGCAAGCCGGGCGCGCAGCGTGTTGACCGACAGTGACTGCGCGTGGTCCGCGAGGTACCGCGCGATCTCGTCGGCACTCGCCGGCAGAAAGCCACCCCATTCGACCTCAAAATGCCGGATCGCGGATTGATAGCTGCGCCGCGTGTTTTCGCGTGTGGCGGCCTCAATGTAGCGATCGACGGCGGACATGGGACGTGATGGCGTGCGTCAAGCGTGGGTGCATGCATGATACCGAAAGCGGCAGCGTTCTCGGATCGGGTCACCGTCGGCGGTATCCGCATGCATGCGTCATTGTGCCAGTGGCACTACCCATCCGAACAGCTACCGGAGCGCAACCGGTCGAACGACTCGGAGCCCGGTTTGCCTGAGGTGGCTGGCCCGGATCGAAGCCCGCCGGCGCATGAAATGCTCGCTTCCAGCGCGGTGAGCATCGGACAGGCATCGAGCGGAGCATCCGCGACCGCACAGGTGTCGATCATCGCATCCAGCGCGTGTGCCATGACTTGCAGCGTAAGCGATCGAATAACGACGCCCTTGTGTAGAAATCGCTGCACTCTGATGCTACGTGTCCACGTGGACAGCTGGCATCAGAGTGTATGAGTGAAAAACAAGACTTGCGTAGCCGACTGGTTGTTGGCCGAAAACGAGATGGCCGTCGAGAATACGACGATGCTGCCCGCGACGAGTTGGTGCAACTTTGTCTGCAGCCTGGTGTGTCGATAGCGCGAACGGCAATGGAGCACGATCTAAATCCAAATCTGCTGCGCAGCTGGGTCGCCCGCCATCAAAAGATACAGGCCCAGATCGAGCACGATCGGGTAGCTCGGTCGCCTGCAATTTCCGACGGCGTCACAATCGATATTCCCAATACATCACCAGCATTCGTGCCAATCGCGTCGATTTCCGCATTGCCGCCAGCACTCCCGCCTGATCCACCACCTTTGGAGAAATCGATGGCGCTCTCCTTGCATGTGCGCCTGTCCAATGGTGTCGAATTCGATCTTGGCGAGGCGGGCGTCGATGAACTGGCCACGGTGATCCAGATGCTGGGGAGGCTGCCTTGTTCCGGTTCGACGAAGGGCTGAAGGTCTACCTGCATCGCGACCCGGTCGACTTCCGAATGGGCATCAACGGACTGTCGATTCTGGTCGAACAGGCGATGCGTCTGAACCCGATGACCTCGGCGCTGTTCGTGTTCGGCAATCGCCGTCGTGATCGCATCAAGATCCTTGGCTGGGGTGGCAACGGCTTCTGGTTGCTGCTCAAACGACTCGAAGCCGACCGCTTCATCTGGCCGAACGGAGGAGACACAATCACGCTCAGCGCCGAACAGTTGCACTGGCTGCTCGACGGCATTGACCTGGCCGTGATCCAGAAGCATCCCCAGCGATATTACGCGCGGATGAGCTGAACACCACGCAGGTGGCATGGTCTAATCGGCCATGCCGAATAGACCCGTCATGTTGAGCGCGGAGGAGTACGAAGCGCTGATTGCCGCGAGCGCCGAACGCGATGCGCTGCGTGGTGAGCTTCGACTCGTGACGGCCCAGCGCGATCTGGCCGAAGAGAAGCTGCGGGCCTACAAGCACGAACTGTTCGGCGCCTCTAGCGAGGCGCGCCATGCCGACCAACTCGGCTTGTTCAACGAAGCTGAAGCATTGGCCACCACTACCAATGCGCCCGCGCGCGAGGACGCGCCCGGCACGTCTGTCGCCGCCCACACGCGAGGCAAGCGCGGACGCAAACCACTCGATCCGAACTTGCCGCGCGAGGTCGTGCGGCACGAACTACCCGAGTCTGAACGATTCTGCGCGCACGACGGCTATGCCCTCGTGGAGATCGGCGTCGAGACGAGCGAACAGCTTGACGTGATCCCCGAGCAGGTCCGCGTCGTTCAGCACCAGCGTGTCAAGTACGCGTGCCCGTGCTGTGATCTCGGCATCAAGGTCACGCCGGCGCCAGCGCGTATCATCCCGCGCGGGTTGCTCACGGAATCCGCGCTAGCGTGGATCATCACTGGCAAGTACCAGTATGGTATGCCACTGTATCGCCAAACCTCGCTGCTGCGTCGCTTCGGCGGCGACATCTCGTCGAACACGCTGGCCGCCAGCGTGGTGCGGGTGGGACTGGCCACGCAGCCGGTGATCAACCTGATGCGCGACGCGCTGCTCGAATCGGACCTGATCTACGGCGACGAGACAACGTTCCAAGTGCTGAAGGAGCCAGGACGCAGGCCGCAGGCGAAGAGTTACCTGTGGGCGCAGGTCAACGGCTCGGGGCCGCCAGTACGGATGTTCTCGTACTCGCCGGGGCGCGGCGCCCAGCACGCGCAGAAGCTCTATGCTGGCGTGCACCCTGGCACCGTGCTGATGACTGATGGGTACGAGCTCTACAACGGAATCGCCCACGATCACCAGCTCGTGCATCTCGGATGCTGGGCACACGTGCGCCGCGGCTTCATCAAGGCCGAGGAGTCGGTGCCGAAGGCTGCACGCTCGCCGGATCTGCTGGCCACGCGCTTCGTCGTGCTGATCGGCAAGCTGTTCGCGGCCGAGGCGCGCAGCGCGAAGTGGAAACCCGAATGTCGGCGGCGACTGCGTGCGCGATACAGCACCCGCGTGCTCGGCATCATCGAGCGCATGCTGGTCGAGCATCTACCGGGCGTCGTGCCGTCGAGTCTGCTCGGCAAGGCATTGCAGTATCTAAGCGGACAGTGGCCCAAACTGGTTCGCTACGTCGAAAACGGTACCTGGCCGATCTCGAACAACCTGTGCGAGAACGCGATCCGACCGTTCGTCGTCGGACGCAAGGGCTGGCTGTTCTCCGATACGGTAGCCGGCGCACAGGCCAGCGCCAATCTCTACTCACTGGTCGAGACCTGCAAGGCGAATGGCATCGACCCATACCGCTATCTCGTCTGGCTGTTTGCTAATCTGCCGCACGCTTCAACCGCTGACAGCTACGCGGCCCTGCTGCCTTGGGCGTCACCATACAATAACCAACCGACTGGCGAGCCACCGAGTACGAGCCCTTAGCAGTGAACGATGGTCACGCGAGGCCAGCGATTGCGATACTGCTTCTCTTGTACCCGCTGCCGATACGTCGCGACACTGACTCGCTCGGGATTCCGACGAACCACCATGGCGAACAAATCATCCAGCCCATACGGTGCAAGAACCTTGATCGTGTCATCAGGAAGTAGAGTCAACCCGACTGCGGTTGCATACTCTGGCCACGACGCGACGGCGGCCTCCAGCGACTTCAATGGTGGCACGGCGTAACCAAAAGCCGCCTCGAACCAGGTATGAACGGCGGCTTGATTGGTGACCTCCCATGGCAATTGGGGGTGCATCCTGCTTAGATGAGACTGAAACGTTGCGTCGCGCTCTGCAGAAAGATCAGCGCCATCAAAGTACGCAACATCGACGTCACGCAATGCTGACGATGTCTCCAATCCATGCAAAGAGTCCCAGACGAGGTTCCGTACGGCACCAGCACCAATGCACCAGGAGGGTAGATTCAGGGACCGGACTGCAACCAGTGCAGGCCAAAACCATGAAGACTCTCGCGCAAGGGCAACGAGGTGTGCTTCGAAATCAGTTGATGGCATGGGCGAAGAGTCCGCTGGGTAGAGGCGACGATCTGCCGCTGAGCAAACTCGCCGCTCACGGCAAGTCGATCTTAACCGAGTGTGACGCAGATGGAGGAGAGAGGCGTCCTTTACCGACCGCTTACCTTGCAGCGAACGAATTTTCTGTTCCAGTTGCAGCTTTTTCTCGAACGCATAGCGACGGATATCCTGGCAATGGGAATCAGTCCGGCTCGTGAGTGCGAGCAATTCCCGGATATCCCAGAGCGATAACCCGCAGTGCTGGGCATGCTTGATGAAATGCAAGCGGCGCACCGCCTGGTCGTCGTAAAAACGGTAACCGTTCCCGCTTCTCCCGACAGGCGCCAACAGCCCCTCTTTCTCATAGTAGCGAACCGTGTCGATGCTCACGTGAGCCTGCGCGGCGACTTTGCCGATGGTCAGCATGGTGGTTCTCCCGTCTCAGGGCGGCGCACACTGCTAAGCTGGGGTGTCAGCTTCACGATCAGCCTCCGCGGCCCAGTGAGCATCGATCTTTTCGGTCCGGTCCGTCGGTCGCAGGTGGTCGTCAGTGCCCCCGCACCCTGCAAGCGTCTCCGCGAAGGAGTGGGACAGCTCACCGTCCGCCCGCCAGCTCGTGAGGCGAGGCCAGGACGGCGGGCCGGCCTCCGGGCGAGCGTGACTGCCGAGCGGATCTCGCGGCGGGGTTGCTTGTGCCTGCATAGCAGCGACACGTAAAGCGGGATATGCGCCCGCTGGCTGCAACGCGAATTGCTCAATCAGGTGATCGATGAACGTGCGCACTTTTGCCGGCAGGTAATGCCGACTCGGATAGGCGATGTGCACGTCCACACACGGCAGTTGGTACTCGGGCAGCAGACTGACAAGTCGTCCGCTCGCGATGTCGCGTTCGATCAGATAGCTCGGCAGGATTGCGATGCCGTGGCCGAGTAGCGCCAGTTGTCGCAGCATCTCGGCGTTGTTCGCGAACGCCACATTGGTCGGACGCACCCGAACCGCTTCGCCGCCCGGGGCGGTGAAGATGTATGCGTCTCCGCCCTGATCGGCCGGCAGCGACAGACACTGATGCTCGAGCAGCTGTTCCGGCCGCTGCGGCACACCATGCCGTTCGAGGTAACCGGGTGTCGCACACACGGCGATGCATCCGCTCGTCAATCGCCGCATCACGACACTGGCACTGCGCACGCGCTCCGCGATCACGATCCCGACGTCGAAGCCTTCTTCGACCATATTGACCTCGCGGTCGACCAGGGTCACATTGGGCACGACCCTCGGATAGCGCTGTGCGTAGGCATGCAGCGCAGGCGCGAGGTTATTCAGGCCGAACACGACCGGGGCGACGATCCGCAACGTGCCGACGGGCTCGTGGTTGCGGGCAACGAGGCTGTGCTCCAGCTCGTCGAGATCGTCGAGAATCTGCGTTGCCCGCTCCAGGTACACCTGGCCGGACTCGGTCAGCGACAGCGAGCGAGTGGTGCGGTTCAGAAGCCGCGCGCCAAGGCTTCGTTCAAGCTCGGCGATATGCCGGGTCACGACGGAATTCCCCATCTCCAGCGCTATGGCGGCCTTGCAGAAACTGCCAAGCTCCGCGACCTTAATGAAGACGCGCATCGACTGTAAACGATCCATGGATCACTCCCGCGTCAATCGACGTTGGTGGTTGCACTGCGCATGTGAGTGCTGCCGCGCAAGAGGGAGCGCCGTTCATCGCGGCCGGTGCCCCGCTCGCGCTGAATCTCCTCACTCTGCCTTGATGCTAGACCCTGGTGCTAACTCCAGAGTCAAGCAGAACTGGCGTGGCATCCCGATTCCTCACGATGACGCGCTTCGGTCGGTCAAAGGAAGCTGTTCAAGAGCACGGCGTGTCTGGCGGTAAGCGACCTCGATCAGCTCCACGCTGTGCCGGAAATCCAGCAGGTCGATCTCGTCGGTGAGCTGCGGACGCACCACGAAGACCTCGAGTCGGCCGTGAAAATGTTCGCGTTCGGCGGCGTATTTTCCGGCGAGCGCAATCGAAAAGCTGCGCATCAGAATATCCGCCCAGCCGCGCGGCGGTCGCGGACAACGCTGCGCACAGGCGCACTCGATCAGATAGACGGCTCGGGCGCCGAGTGCTTCGGCTTTCGCGAATGGCACATCGTTCGCGAGGCCGCCATCGACGTGCGGCCGACCGCCTAGTTCGACGGGGGGAAAGATGCCGGGCAGGCTCATCGAGGCGATCAGGGGCTCAATCAGATCCCCCTGTCCGGACCAGTAGCACGCGGAACCCGACTGCAGATCGGTGGTGACGATCGTGAGCGGGATCGCGAGCTGCTCGAATCGCGTGGCCGGCAAGGTTCGGCGCAGCATGGCCCGTAGCGGGTCGAGCCCGAGCAGGCCCGCGCTGCGGCCCCCATGGCGCAGCCAGTCCCAGTTCAGGGACACGGCCTGACGCAACCGGAACTCGCGCCACAGTTCGATAAGCCGGGGTGCCGCGATGCCGCCGGCGATATACGCGCCGTTCAGCGCCCCGATCGAGCTGCCGAGCACCATGTCTGCGCGCACGCCGCATTCAGTCAAGGCCTGGTAGAACCCCACCTCCATGGCGCCCCGGCTGCCCCCGCCGCACAGCAGCAAGGCCTTGCGCCCCGGACCAATACCGGCTAACGGTGGTTCCGTTGCGAGCCCTGCGTGCATTGTCATGGGACGCCTCAATTTCAGTCGATCGAGTCCGAAGGTGCTGGCCGTTCACGCGACGAGCTGGCGCGAGCCGCCACCGGCCGCCAGGCCGATAGTTCAAGTGTGGTCCTGCACCCCAGGTCGGCGAAGTGCTCTGTGAGCCAGCGCCCGGCGGCTTCCCGGCCGGAATCGCGCAGCCGGGCAAGGAACGCCGGGTGCGTGTCGAGCTTGGTGCGACTGCCAAGGTCTCTGAACACCTCCTCGGCGGCTATGCGATGAAAATACACGCACCGATATCTCGGGTCCTTCACCACGCCGGCCGCGATCAGCCGCGTGATGCCCGCGATCGCGCGGATCTCTCGCATCAGGCTGGCGTTGAAGCTGATTTCGTTGACTCGGCTTGCGATCTCCTGCGCGGTGCGCGGCACCGCGTCGCGCCGGAACGGATCGACCTGTACCAGCACGATATCGGCAAAGTCCGTACAGCCGTCAACGAGCGGCTCGAGCACCGGGTTCCCCAGAAAGCCGCCATCCCAGTAGTACTCGCCGTCGACCGCGACAGCCGGATAGATCTGCGGCAGGCAGGCCGAAGCCAGCAGCACCTCGACGGAGAGCTCCGCGCCGGTGAAGAGACGCAGGTTGTTGGTCCGCACGTTGGTGGCCGAGACGTACAACCGGATCTTCTGACAGCGCCTGACACACGCGAAGTCGATCGTCTGGGACAGCACCTCCCGGAGCGGATTGAAGTTGAACGGGTTGAGCTGATAGGGCGAGAACGCCTGGCTGATCCAGTCCCACCACTGCGCGACGGGTGACCAGTCCGGTCCCAGCGGATTCAGGGGCCCCGATCGATAAGGGCTGAAGGTGCCGGCCCTGGCCATCGCGGTCCAGAACCGGGAGAGCGCCTCCCTTGCGCCCGGGGCCCCGCCTTTTTCAAAGCCGTCGGCCAGGACGGCGGCGTTCATCGCGCCCGCGCTGGTGCCGCTAATGCTTTCGATGACGAGCCGCTCGTCTTCGAGCAGGCGGTCGAGCACGCCCCAGGTGAAGGCCCCGTGGGACCCGCCCCCCTGCAGGGCGAGCGCAATTTTTTTCATGGATCGATGGCGCACCATCCGTCCTCTCCCGCGGCGCTATGCTTTGGACACGCCGCCACTACCCACAGCGTCGCGCCCATTTCCGGACAGGAGCCGGGGGCGGTCATGTGCGGCGCGTTCGGTGAACCGGCGATAACAGTCCAGTCCGCAGAAATGCATGACGTAGTCGGCTCCCTCCGGCGTGAATGCCGCATCGAGCGGGATCTCCCTGCAACAGACGCCGCAATCAACGGTGCTTGCGTTGCCAGTCTTCATGATCGAATCCCTCCTTCGCCCGCGTCGCCTGAGGCAGGCCACCGAGCGCCCGATTGACAGGCCAGTGGTCCAGGGCCGCAACCGCCTATGGAAGCTGGCGTGCCCGCCCCAGCGCGTTCAGCAGCGCGAAGACAAACAGCGCGAGCAGTACGAGCAGGGCAATGCCTTCGTGTTCGGTGACAAACGCCCCGACCATCGTCCCGGACAGCAGCGCGATGAGAATGGGCAGGTGGCACGGGCAGGTCAGGACGGCCAACGTTCCCCACATCCAGGTACGCCAGCGTGGGCGAGGCGATGCAGTTGGATCAGGACTACGCATGATGGCTCTCCAGTTCGGTCGCGGATCGCGCGGCGCGGATCATCCCGGCAAGTTGCTGGTCGAGTGCCTCCAGGCCTGCACGCCGCGCGACAATCAACGACCGCAGGTGCGCCAGGGATTCGACGGCGGCGTCGCTCCCTGTGTCGAGTTCGCGACACAGCCGGATCAGGTCGTTCAGGCCGATGCCGGCCTCGAATGCCGCGCGCACAAAACGCAGGCGCGTCAACGACTGGGCGTCATAGAGGCCGTACCCGCTCGCAGTGCGCTGTGCAGGGCGGAGCAGCCCGCGCAACACATAGTCGCGCACGACATGGATGCTGACGCCAGCCTCGCTGGCGAGATGGGAGATGGTGTAGGCATTCATGATGATTCGACTCCCGCATGCCCGAGCAGCTGGTTCCCGACCGCCCGCCCGAATTGAAAGGCTTCGTCGACGCTCATGAGCAGCTCGGCTTCTCCGGTCTGCGAGATCCACCGCTCGCCTGCCGGACGAGAGGCGAAGAAATGCACACAGCAGCAGAACGCCTGGCGAATGCTGGCCGTGGTGTGCGGACGCCGCAGTGAGATGACCGCACCCGGCGGCTCGATTCCCGTGACGCGCTCGGGGGTCACGACGAGGGACACCGGCCTGCCGGTTGCCGGGCAACTCGACGCCACGCGAGCGCGCTTGCCGATCATCGCCGGGAACATCAGGGCGTCCAGCGCGCACCACACGTACAGCCGGTGGCCATCGACCTCGAACGTGTGCGGTGTCTCGCGAAGCGTGATGCCGTAGCCGGCTATATGGCCCCGATCGTCGTACTCGATATCGGGCATCCCGTCGAGCATCGCATTCACGCGCCCCGCCGACCAGCCGAGCGCGGTGGACAGGGTCTGCCGCGATACCGCCGTCCCTTTCGCGAGTTCACGAAGCAGCACAACAAAAAGCTGGGCAAACCCCTCCCGGCGATTGACCATCGCGAGTCCGTCGACAATCTCCGAGACGTAATTGGCGGTGTTCATCCTTTCGCACCTCGCATACTTTGAATGTCACTGCTTCGATAATCGGCGTGGGCCTCGTCGCGGGCGGGTCATCCTGCGCAACAGGACAGTTGCGTCACGTCCTTCGAGAAGGTCTGCGCCGCGAGCTTCAGTCCCTCGACCATCGTCAGGTACGGGAACAGCTGGTCGGCCAGCGTCTGGACCGTCATCCCCGCCCGGATCGCGATCGCCGCCGTCTGGATCAGCTCGCCCGCTTCCGGCGCCACGGCCTGTACGCCCAGAAGCCGATGGCTGCCTTCCTCGACCACCAGCTTAATGAAGCCACGCGTGTCGAAGTTGGCCAGCGCGCGCGGCACGTTGTCGAGGGTGAGCATGCGGCTGTCGGTCTCGATCCCGTCGTGGTGGGCTTCCGCTTCGCTGTAGCCGACGGTCGCGACCTGCGGGTCGGTGAACACCACGGAGGGCATCGCGCTCAGATCGAGCGCAGCATCGCCGCCGGTCATATTGATGGCCGCCCGGGTGCCGGCCGCCGCCGCGACATACACGAACTGCGGCTGATCGGTGCAGTCACCCGCGGCGTAGATGTGCGGCACGCTGGTGCGCATGCCCTGGTCGATCACGATGGCGCCTTGCGCATTCACCGCCACGCCCGCGGCGTCCAGGCCCAGACTGCGTGTGTTGGGCGTGCGGCCAGTCGCGACCAGCAGTTGGTCGGCGCGCAGCTCACCGTGCTCGGTGGTGAGCACGAATTCGTCGTTCTCGTGCGCGACGCGACTGGCCTGCGTGTGCTCGCGCACGTCGATGCCCTCAGCACGGAACGCGGCGGTGAGCGCCTCGCCGATCGCCGGGTCTTCGCGGAAGAACAGCGTGCTGCGCGCGAGGATCGTCACCTCGCTGCCGAGACGCGCGAAGGCCTGTGCCAGTTCCACCGCCACCACCGACGAGCCGATCACGGCCAGGCGCTTGGGTAGCGTCGCGCTCGCCAGCGCTTCGGTCGAGGTCCAGTACGGGGTGTCTTTCAGGCCCGGGATCGGTGGGATGGCGGGACTGGCGCCGGTCGCAATCAGGCAGCGGTCGAACACCACTTCCTGCTCGTCGCCTTTGTTCAGCCGCACGACCAGATGCCGGTTGTCCTTGAAGCGGGCTTCGCCGTGCAGTACCGTGATCGACGGGTTGCCGGCCAGGATGCTCTCGTACTTGGCGTGCCGCAGTTCGTCGACGCGCGCCTGCTGCTGCGCCAGCAGCCGGTCGCGCAGGATCGCCGGCGACGTCGGCGTGATGCCCTCATCGAAGGGGCTGGCCTGCCGCAGGTGTGCGATGTGCGCGGCGCGAATCATGATCTTCGACGGCACGCAGCCGACATTGACGCAGGTGCCACCGATCGTGCCGCGCTCGACGAGCGTCACGCGCGCGCCTTGCTCGACCGCCTTCAACGCGGCGGCCATGGCAGCGCCACCACTGCCGATCACGGCGACGTGCAGCGGCAGTTCGCTCCCCTCGCGCTGCGCGCCGGCACCGAACCAGCCCCGCGCCTTGTCGAGCAATCCAGCCGGCGGCGTCGACGTGCCGGCCGGACGGGCGCCGTAGCCAACCCGCGCCACGGCGGTGGTCAGTGCTTCAACCGTCACGTGCGGGTCACTCTCCACCTCGGCCTGTGCCTTCGGATAAGACACGCTCGCCGCGCGCACGCCCGGCTCCCGCTCCAGGGCGTCCTTGACGTGCATCGCGCATGAGTCACAGGTCATGCCGGTAATCTTCAACTGAATCATGCAAAAGCTCCTTTGTCGTTGCGCCAACGCGTGGGGTGGTCAACCGTGTTTGGGTGGAAGTTCGCAGCCATCGGGGCCGCACCGGCGAGTTGCTGGGGCGCGGAGATCCCAGATCGACATGCCGACCATAAATACCAGGCCAACGTAGAGCAGCGGCGCGGTCGGCAGGCCATAGAACCGCATCAATACCGCGGCGGACAACACCAGCAACGGCCCGATCACGCCCAGTGCCGTACGGTGCCATTGGCGGTGACTGAACCAGCCCAGCCCGTTGGCGAGCAGCGCCAGCGCCGCGAACAGCGGGATCAGCGTGGTGATGAAAAGTCCCTCCCATCGGGCGAGGAAACCGAGTCCGATCGCCGCCCCCAGGCTGGCGAGGGCGGGAAAGCACGCGGCACAGCCCATTGCAGAGGCGATACTGCCGAGTACTCCCGCCTTGTCGGCGATGCGTGTAATCAGTCCCATGATGTCGCTCCCGAGTGTATGGCCGCTACTGCTTGACGCTGGACGGATAACCGGCGTTCTTCGTCGCGTTGATGAGCGCAGCGACGTTGGTCCTGGCATCGTCATACGTCACCTGGATATCCGTCTCGCCGATCACGGCGATGTCCTTGACGCCATCGACGCGCTTAAGCGCAGCCCGAACGGTGACGGGGCAGGATGCGCAGGTCATGCCGGGCACCGAGAGCGCCACGGTCTTCATGGCGGCCCAGGCCGGGGCGCTGAGGGTAGCTGCGAGGGCAGCCAGGACAACGAATCGCTTCATGACAATCTCCTTTTAATAAAACAGCGGCATGACGTAAGGGAAGCCGAGCGCGATCAGCATCAGGGCAGCGACGACCCAGAAAATGAGCTTGTAGATGGCGCGCACCTGCGGTACCGCGCACACCTCGCCGGGCTGGCAGGCGTGTGCCGGACGGAAGATGCGGCGTCCGGCAAATAACAGTGCGACGAGCGCCACGCCGAGGAAGACGGGGCGATACGGTTCCAGTGCGGTTAGGTTGCCGATCCAGGCACCGCTGACCCCCAGTGCCACGAGCACCAGCGGCCCCAGACAGCAAGTCGAGGCGAGAATGGCGGCGAGGCCACCGGCCGCGAGCGCACCACGACTGGTCTTCAGTTCGTTTCCGGGTTCCCCCTGCATCGGCGTCTCCTTTCAGATGATTGGACGATGATGTAACCTTAGTTCCGTAGTCCAGTACGGAGTCAAGGAGTATGTTCAGCGATCCGCAAAGCCTGACCATTGGGGCCGTTGCCAGGGCGGCCAACGTCAATGTGGAAACGATCCGGTTTTATCAGCGCAAGGGGCTGCTGCCCGAGCCGGACAAGCCCTACGGTGGCATTCGCCGCTATGGCCCGGCCGACGTGGCGCGGGTGCGTTTTGTCAAATCGGCCCAGCGGCTCGGCTTTACGCTGGATGAGGTTGCCGACCTGCTCCGGCTCGAGGACGGCACGCACTGTCATGACGCAAGCAGCCTCGCTGAACACAAGCTCAGCGATATCCGGGCGCGGCTCGCGGACCTCGCGCGGATGGAATCCGTGTTATCTCAGTTGGTGTGCGCCTGTCATGCGAGCAAAGGCACGATTTCCTGCCCGCTGATCGCGTCGCTTCAACATCAGTCGTCGCAAGCCTGAGTAAGGTAGAGTCGATCGAACCCGAGGCCGCTTCCACCTGTCCCGGCAGGTAGTCGGCCGATGCGTGCTGTAATCACAGCGTGCCGGCACGACGGGCACCCGTCGGCGGGGCGAGGCCGATCTCATGCGGGACCGGCTCGCCGCCACATCAGGCGCCGCGACAGACCCGACGCGCGGCTGGCAACATGGGCCGCGTGCTCAATGCGACGCAGGCAAATGCTCATTGCGGCCATGTCGGCTGACCGCCGGCATAGCCGAATGACGTGCACACGTTGTCGATGGTCAATGGCCTCGGTAGAGACCGCACTTTGGATCCATCGAGCATGGCATTGCGCCATGCTGCCACGTGCCTCGAGCATCCGCCGGCGAGCCGGCCTCGGATTTTTCCGCGGCTTTGCCGCCGTAGGATTCATCCGTTACAGCCGCCGTTCCCGCCTTCGCCGCCCCGGTGGCCTCCCGTTCCCGTTGCGCGAGCGCCTCATGCCGTTGCTGAACGATACGCTCGGCAGCCCGAATATCGGCCGGGTAATAGGGATCATTAGCGCGCCCCGGCTGGTAGCCGGCCTGCTCCAGCTCGATGAGTTCAGCGCGCACTTGCGCGCGTGTCACGGGGCCGCTCGATTGTTGCGCGAATGTCATGGCCGGGACGGCCAGGAGCGATGCCGCGACTGCTGCATGGATCAGCGATTTCATGATGATGATCTCCACGACTTTGCGCTGCCGGCGTCAAACACAGCGCCAGAAGCTGAGACTCGGCCACGCGAGGTGTTGGCAGTCGGCGCCGTACTCCGATGAGTTCAATCGCGCCCTGGTGGCTGATTCCAGCTTATGTCCGGAGCAATGTACGGTTTCAAGACTAATCTTGCGGCTGCATCGGATAATGCCGAGCGATACAAGCCCGCCGGCGCAGCGATGGCGTACGGTCTGGCTCTCGCCACCGTTTCCCGATAATCCCGCGGACTCCTTACGATTGCCGTGTCGCCTGGCCACGAAGTGCGCAGGTATCCGCAGGCGCTCGACCCGCGGCGCAAGATTGCGACTGCCCCATCCCGACCGATTCGGTTCACGATCGCGTGCCGTTAGCCACGGCTGTTCGGTGGCAGTTCGCAACCGTCCGGCCCGCAGCGGCGACGAGCGGGCGACATGAAATCCCAGATTGACATGCCAACCATCAACGCAAGACCGGCATAGAGCAGCACCTCACCGCGCCAGCCATAAGTCAGATACACCGCGGACAACACCAGCAGTGGCCCGATGACCCCGAGTGCCGTGCGACGCCATTGGCGGTGACTGAACCAGCCCAAGGCATTGGCCAGCAACGCCAGCCCAGCGAACAGCGGTAACAAAAGGGTTATAAACACGCCCTCGAACTGGCTTAGAAAACCCAGCCCGACCGCCGCCCCGAGGCTGGCGATTGCGGGGAAGCACGACGCGCAGCTCATCGCGGAGACGATGCTACCCAGGATCCCCGTGTTGTCTGCAAGGCGAGTGAACAGTCTCATGATGTCTCTCCCCGGATTAGTCCGCTGACTACAGCTTGAGGCTCGACGAATAGCCCGCCTCCGCGGTCGCTCGAGTCAGTTTCTCGACGCTGGTTTTCGCCTCGTCAAACGTGACGACGGCCTCGCGTTTCTCGAAAGCGACGTCGACCCTGGCCACGCCGTCAACCTTGGCGAGCGCCGCTTTGACGGTGACGGGGCACACAGCGCGGATCATGCTGCCGAATGGCGATGATTAACGTTACTTCCGTAGTCCGGTACAGAGTCAAGCGGCACATCCCGACGCGCGGCACCAGCGCGGCTATAGGGGGCGCCACATCGCGTGCCGGGAGATGCATTCCATCTGGCCACTCGCCTGAAATCGGGTGGCCAAACCGCTTTTCGTACCGTTTCCGGCTGACCGAGGCAATTTTCGGGGCTTCACACTGGATAACCCATCTTTATCGCATATAAAAAATTCCAATTTCACACCATCCTTGACCGGCAGTCTTGGTACATATATACATGGTATGTAATACAGTACGATATTCGAAGGAGGCCCCATGGCTCGCGCCGGCCTGACCCGTGTGGACATCAAGCGTGCGCGCGATTCGCTGATCGCGCAGGGTATGCACGCGTCGATCGATGCGATACGTATCGCGCTTGGCAATACCGGTTCGAAAACCACCATCCACCGCTACCTGAAAGAGCTGGAGGAAGAAGAAGGCGCGTCGCTGACGCGCGCGGCGTCGCTGTCCGACGCCATCCAGGATCTCGTCGCCCGCCTCGCGGCCCGCCTACACGAGGAAGCGCAGGTGCGCGTCGATCAGCAGGCGGCCGCCGCAGCCGCCCAGCGCCAGCAGGCCCACGCCGAGATCGCTAAGCTCACTGGCGAGCTCGCCGCGCTGCAGGCGCAACTGGCCAACGCGACCGCCGCGCTCTCGAGCGAACAGGATGCGCACGCCGATACGCGCTTGGCGGCGCAGCAACGTGCGATCGACATCGAGCGACTCTCGCAGCAGGTGCATGATCAGACCGTGCGGTTGGCCGAGCACGAAAGCTTCCGCCAGTCACTCGAGGAGAAGCTGAAGCACGCGCACGACGCGCTGGAACACTACCGGAGCGCCAGTCGCGAGCAGCGCGAACAGGAAGCGCGCCGGCACGAGACGCAGGTCCAGCAGCTGCAGGCCGAACTGCGCCAGGCCAACCAGACAGCAATCGTGAAGCAGAACGAAATTACCCAACTGAACAAGGACAACGCGCGGCTGGTCGCCGAGTCCGGCGCGGCGAGTAAAAGTCTGCGAGAAGCGCGGGCACACGGTGAGCAGATACGGGAGGCGCTCGACCGGATGCGTGCCGATCACGTCCGTCTCGAGACCGAACGCGATGCCCTACGCGCGACGGTCAGCGCGCAGTCGGGGGAACTGGAAAGCGCACGTGCGTCGCTCGGCGTAGCGACGGCGGAGCGGACAAAGCTGGCGGCGCAGGTCGACGCCCAGATGTTGCTGCTGGCTGACTACCGGGTGCGGTTAGGTCTGGGCGGCGCTGCGGGCTGAAGCGCCAGATTTTGCATCCGGAGGACACAGTTTCGCGAAATCGGCCTCTTGCTAAGCCTATGATTTTGCGTGGAATTTCGAACGAAACCGCCAGATTTTGCACGAAAAGGACGATTACCCCATATGGCGCGTCGACCTGCTTGCCGATGATCCCCTCGAGGCCGATCTCGCATGCGGATGCCAACATCGCATCAGGGGCAGCTTCGATCGCCTCGGAAAACCGCACCTCGGCACCGAGTATTTCGGAGACGACATCGCTTAGCGCCGCTCGCCGCTCTCGCCACGGGCGCGGCCGCAGATCAACCTCGTCAAGCCACATCAAGTCAAAAATCACCAGCGAAATGCCGGCGGTCCGCCGCCGATTGAATGCGTTCTGCAGGCCGTTGAAGCTCGGCAAGCCACTTGCATCAAACCAAACGGCTTCCGCGTCCAGCCAAGCACTTTGCACGGGCAGGCCCGCAAGCGCCGCCCGAAGGTGCGGTAGCCGTGCCGTCCAGTTGTGGCCGTTCCTGGTGAGGATCCGCACGTCGCCGGCGTCTATCCGCGCGAGCATGCGGTACCCGTCGAACTTGATTTCATACGCCCATGCGCCTGCTGACGGAGGCCTTGTCGCCAGGGTGGCGAGCGCCGGCTCGATGAATGCGGGCATGCCTCCAGCTTGCGCACTGGATAAGCGACTGCGGGATTCGCTCGACTTCGTCCACCGGCCCATGTCTCCTCCTCGCATTCCACTGAGAACGCAAAGGGTGTTCCCAGGGGGGCGAATTTTACTGAGTCATGCTCAACCGACTCCTACGCTCTAATTTTCTGGAGATTGGGTCCGAGTTGCCAAGATTCGGCGCATCGCGTCGATCTGCGTCCTTTCCGCCGCAAGTGCCTTTTCAGCAGCTTCGGCCCGGGCCTTATACAGATCTCGCTGCTGGCCAAGATCCTGACGTAGCGCATCAGTCTGGAGGAGAAGATGCCGCTCAAGCCCCGAAAGGCGGGTGACAGTCGCGCTCATCTCGCCAAGTTGATCGGTCAACGCCTTGGCCTGCGCCGCGTGCTCGGTACGTTCGCTCTTGATCTGTTCGCCAGCAACCCTTGCTGCAGCTTCCGCGGTCGTGGCTCGCTCGAGCAGCGCCGCCCGCTGCGCTTCCAATGCGGAGATTCTGGCGTAAGCATCTCGAAGCGCCGATTCCGCCACCTGCACCCGAGTTTTCAGCTCGAGGAGTTCGTCCTCGGGAATCTGTTGTCCTACGGCGAGCGACGGCGCCGGGGTCACGACAGCCGGCATAAAAGCCTGCTGGTCGGTGGGGCGCGTAAGTGCTGCCGCGGGTCCGGGCGTTGGTGCGATCAGGGCGATGCCAGAAGCGTGTGCACGCTGGATGGCCTTGCTCCATGTCTGTGCCGACGGGCGGCGCCGGATCTGGAAAGCATCAAGAAGCCTCTCATAAGTGGTCTGACCGTAGATGCGCCCCGTGCAACGTGCAATTCCGGCGATGAGTTCAGCGAGAAAGGTTGGGTTGTCGGATGGTGCGAACGCATGAGCAGCTTCGGCAACGGCAATCATCCCGCGCATTTGATCGTCGCTGAACTCGATTCGGGAACGTGCCACAGCGCCTCTGAGAAGGTGGAAGGAAAGTTGTCCCAATCCTGCCGAAGATCAAATGTGACGCATCGGCCGTCGGTCCGTGGAACTGAAGTCTGCCCATCGCCGCGGAGCCTTCATCCAGCTGCGACAAGGGTTTGCGGGCGCGCCTCGCGAGCGGTGGATCAAATTTTCTTCCACGAATTTTGGCGCAAAGCCTTGCTGGATGCGGGATCCAGCGAACCGGTGACATTTAGTTCCTCGGACTGTCGGACTGTAGTATACACTCAGAGTAGGATTTTCGTAGTTTTAACTACCCGTTTCCTCTACTTTGCATCATTATTTGTATAATGGTGCGTTTTGTACGAATTCACTTTAAACCAGAAAGTCTACCCTCTACGCGCTGGCCAAAGCAAAAAGAACCATGACCAACGAACTTGCGATCGATGCCTACGTACTCGAGCACCTGCCCAGCTCGGCACCGCCCAACCGCGCAACAAGCCCGATCCTGCCGTCCGGACTCACCGAACAGGAAGTCGTGATCCAGTGGCTGAAGACGAAGGAAGCTGGCGACGGCCGCCTAGCCGAGACGACGCTCGCCCAGTACGTGGTCGAGGCCCGGCGGCTCTTCTGGTATGCGCGATGGATCGACACGCCGATCTCGGAATGGACCCTCGAGGAAGCCGGCGACTATCTTGCGTTCCTGAAAGCTCCAGACGAGGCGGCGATTTGCGCCGTGCGTGTGCCACGCGGCGATCCGCGCTGGACACCGTTCCGCAAGGCCCTGAGCACGGCATCCGCGCGGCAGAGCCAGGTCATCGCCGGCAGCCTGTTCAAGTGGCTGGTCGCCGTCCAATACCTTCGGGCGGACCCGTTCGCGGGCTATGGGCTTGCGGGAAAGAAACGCCAGCGAGCCAAAAAACAGAAGCGCTTCGTCGGGCAGGACGGGATCGAACTTGCCCGCGACGCGATCGCCGGTCGGGAATGCCGGACCGACCGGGAACGGGCGAAACGAGCTCGCGATCTTTTCGTCGTGGACCTGTTTACCAAAACTGGCTTGCGGACTTCCGAGGCAATCAGCGCGACGATGGGGTCGATCCAGTACGCGCGCTTTACCGCGGCGCAGCGGGCGAAGAATCCAGACTATCCCGAGGGTGTCTGGGTCATCGAAGTCGAATCGGGAAAAGGCGGCCAGCCACGAACGGTTTCGTGCGCTGCCGTCATGGGTAGCCTCCAAGATTATCGGATCGCCTACGGCCTCTCCTCTTTACCGGTGCCGGGAGAAACGACCCCTCTCATCCTTGGTGCCCGACGGCGCACGCCCGATCTCAACAGGAAGGTCAGCGAGCGCGGCCTGCGCGCTCTGCGCCGGGATCTCGGCACCATCGACGGCATCACAGACCGGTCCGCGCTGTACCGGCTGGTCAAGGCGATTTTCAAGGAGGCGCTGGCGTGGTGGGATGCTCGCGACCCGGTCGAAGCGGACAAGCTCGAACGCGCCTCCACGCACTGGTTGCGTCACAGTTTTGCCAAAAGTCTGGTCGCATCAGGCGCCGACCTGATCACCATCGCCCGAAACCTTGGGCATGCCGACGTGAACACCAGCCTCGTGTACATCGACGACGAGGAAACGTCTCGGGCCCTCGAAACCGAGAAGTTGCTGGTGAACCGATAAGGTCGATCATCCGGTGGGAAGCCAGTTCCCATCGGAAACCTCATATATCCCCTCTCCCCTCTACTTTTCCTATCTGTTACGGTAATCCGACACCTCCTCGTTTTTGGAACTGCCTCCTTTATACTTCCTGCCAAGAAGTCACGGCATTCAAAAACAATGTCCGTGACCCTTGGTTGTTTCCAAAACGAGTCGGAGTGTCTAACAATGAAAAAGTGTTTGCTGGCGCTGGCAACAACGGCGTGTTGCTCGATCAGTACGCTTGCCTACGCATCGCTCGGGGGCAGTGTTTCCACCGTATCGGACGATCAAATTAGGCTGGTCGCGAACCACCAGGCCGTGAAATTCCAAGCTACGCCTAGCGTGGGCTACACCGTCAACGAGATGGTGTTGCCGAGTACAACTGTTGTGCGGGAATACGTTACCGGCGGAAAGGTCTTCGCAGTGACCTGGAGCGGCCCGTCTGCGCCGAACGTCCGGCAACTGCTGGGCGCGTACGTGGATCAGGCCAGCGCAGACGTAAAGGCGTTTCGCGAGGCGCACGGCGGCATCGGACCGGTCTCAGTCTCATCCGGGGACTTCGTATTCCAGTCGAGCGGCCACATGGGTTTCTATGCCGGCCGTGCCTATATCCCGAGTGCAATTCCAAGCGGCGTCTCGATCTCGGACATTCGATAAAGGACACGACAATGCGCAAAATCCTCATGATCTCGGCGGCCTCGTGCCTTTTCGCCTTGATGACAGCTTGCGGCGGAGGCGGTGGAGATTCGAAGTCCCCTGCCCCGAGCACGGAAAGTCCGCCGTCAAGTACCTCGACGTCGCCGACCGCGGGGCAAACCAACGGACAGCCCACGACGACTCCGACTTCACCGACGACGGGTACGGCGCCTCCCCCCGTCGCGAACCGGATGTCCGTAACGGTCGGCCCGAACCCGTGGAACGCGCAAAACGTGCTCTACACGTCGGTCACGATCTGTGTGCCGGGCACATCTAACTGCCAGACGATCGACAAAGTTCTCGTCGACACCGGCTCCTTTGGGCTGCGTCTATTCAACTCGCAGATCACGCTTCCGCTCCAGAAGATCTCGGCAACGGTCGGCGGCACTCTGACCGAATGCACGACTTTCGGTTCCGGCACGGCATGGGGCACCGTCGCGCAAGCGGACATTAAGCTTGCAGGGGAAGTGGCGTCAAAGGCCCCGATCCAGTTGATCGCGGATCCGGCTGTCAGCGGCTCGGCCACGAACAACTGTATTCCAGCCGGCGTGACGGACTTGAACAGCCCCTCTGCTTTGGGCGCGAACGGCGTTCTCGGAGTCGGTTTGAACGCAGCTGATTGCGGTGTGAGCTGCGTGGCGACGACTTCCCCGGGATGGTATTTTGGCTGTCCCGCTAATGCGACGACCTGTCCCGGCACCACTGTTCCTTTGGCAAACCAGGTGACGAATCCGGTGAGCATGTTTGCGCACGACAACAACGGAGTCGTGTTGACGCTGCCGAGCGTTCCGTCGACTGGAGTATCGAGTGTTTCGGGGACCCTCACCTTCGGCATCGACACGCAAGCCAATAATTCGCTGGGATCCGCGAAGGTCTACACGCTGAACAACAACTATGACCTAACCACGTCGTTCAACGGCAACACATTTCCGGAATCGTTCCTTGACAGCGGATCGAATGGTCTCTTCTTCGATGACTCGATCACCACCTGTTCCGGGAGTACCTTCTACTGCCCTGCGTCGACCATGAGCCTGTCCGCAGTGATGCAAGGACTGAACGGAAACAACGTCTCGCTCAATTTCGACGTGGGTAACGCGAGCATGATGGTGGGCAATGGTGCGTACGCGATGAACGATTTCGCGGCTCAAGGCGGCTCAGCGAACTTGTTCGATTGGGGACTCCCCTTCTTCTACGGCCGGTCGATCTATACGGCGATCGCGGGGACGACGAATTCGGGTGGAACGGGGCCATTCTTCGCGTTTTGATCAGCGCCCTTCTCTCCCCTGAAAACCGGCCTTTCGGCCGGTTTTTTTACGTCTCGCTGATGCAGAATCGGGGGCTCTTCCTGTAGGCCTGGGGTTCGGCCGAATCGAAGATTCGGCCGCATGGGTGCATGAAGTGCGCCACGGCGTATATAACCCACGTAGGTGAGAAGTTTCGGGATCACTTCGCTCTAAACGAGTCCGCCTACGCGCCGGCTTCGTTGTCCGTCCTTGCGGTGAACTGCCAGACGAGCCAGGTCTGGAAATCCCTGTCATGCAGTTCGGGTAGCCATTGCTGGAAAAGGTCCTGCCTCGCATTGATGAGCCACTGCTGGAAAAGGATGAGCCAAGCGGCGCGAGTTTCTCCCTCCTTGTACAGCGCTCGATCTGCTGGATTAGCCTTCAAGTGCGCCTGAATGAGGCGGTTGCGCTCGTCTTCGGGCAGTGACTGCAACCCTCTTGCTACCAACGAACGCTGGTGTGCCTTGAACTTAGCTTCCAGGGCCTCCTGCCGGCGCTGCAACTCGGTTTGCTGTTGAAGTCGACGCGCCTCTTCGAGGGCTTTTTGATCTGCTTCCTCTGTCTGAGTCTGCTCGTTCGATACATTACGAAGTATGGCGCGGAAGAACGCTTCGCGGGACTGAATCACCTCCCCTCGAGCCTTCAGCCGTGTCTCGGAGACCGCCATACGCGACATCGCTTCTTTGACTTGCGGATGGGTATAGAGCTGGGCCAAGGTCGACATGTCCTTTTCCGTGAAACCCAGATCCGTCAGCTTTTGGATTGTGTCATCGGGCCAACCAAGGGGCAGTTCGAAAGCTTGCTGGCGCTTTTCCGTGAACTTGAAACGCAATTTGGTAACCTTACGGCCGGACTTGAACTCTTCCGCCGCAATCGTGTGAGTCAGCGCTGGATGCGCGTTTAGCATCGCGATTGCCGGATTTAGGTAGGTTCGCTTGAACTCCCCGTATTCGCGGGCCTGCTTTTCTTTTTTCTCGCCGATGACCACGAATCGCGAGGGGCCAAGAATCAAGTCTATCCACGTCGCAAGATCCAGTATCGGGGTGACCTTGGCGTTGGTTCCTATATAGCGCCACGCATTTTGATACAGGCCGAAAGCGGCCTCGCCCGAGCCCGCGTCACGCCCGAAACTGGCCATTACTGACCAGTTGAGGTTCGCCCACATCGTCGGTTCGAGGAACCACAAAAGTACCTCCGGTTCGAAAGCAAACCGCGTAATCCCAGCCTGATTGCCGACGCCCTTGTCACGACGGATAATGAATGCTGCGATAGACTCGTACTGCACCTTGCCATCCTCGCCGAGCACATTCCAGATGAACTGGAAGTTGAGCAGTTCTGCAAGGGTGTCGTATATCCGATCCTTATTCGTGGTCGATAGGCCTGCGAGTTCGGCCAGCCGATGAGTACGGATTTCGAAGAGGGGTGCCGCGCGATCTTCACGGATCTTTCGGATCAGCGTCTGAGCTGCTTCCCGGCCGCGTGCGCGCAAATCGAGTTGCACGGCAAGCGCAAGCGCGTCCATGAGCTTGCGGGCAGACAGTTTCAGGTTTTTGTCGCGCTGGACCGGAATAGCGTGAATAGCCGCGACAGGCTTGCGATAGGTGCCGGGGCGCTCTGGCAGGAACAGCTCGTCGGCCGAAAACAGCGGCGTCTGGGGCGTACCTGGTTCCCCGTCACGCGCGAGCACCTCATAGCTGTCGCTATCCGGGGCGTTCTCCTGCTCCAGCCACTTGAGTTCGAGTCCGGGGCCCTGCTGTTCTGGTGGAAGGTTTTGTTGGCGCGGCTTCTTTGGCATCGGTGCAGTGGTGTGGTCGCATGTTGAAATGCGTCAACATCATAGCGTCTAATGATGGTGAAGACCAGCGTTGGCCAACCATCGTTCGAGTTATCCACCGATCTCCTATGCCAAAATACCATCGATTGAGCCGCTGAACATCGCGGCTATGCCAAAGTGCCATCGATGCCACGGCGGACTTACCATCATGCCCCGGCAGGAACACCATCCCAGCTATGCCAAAATACCATCATCCCAACGTCAAAGCCTTATCTGGTAAGGCTCTGACGAGTCGGAAGTTGGGAAGTTTTGAGAATATTTGTCGGAACACAAACGTGGGTCCTGTAGAAACAACACCCACAATCCCCAAACCACCGCGCCGTCAGTCTCGACGGGGCCTTCGGACCGTGTCATACGGCTATTCTTGGGCGCGCTCCGCGATAGATGGTATAGCCGCATAGGCTATGCTCCTATGCGAGATGCGAAGTTTTCATAGCGTAAAATGGTATTTCTGCATAGGTTCACTGTGCAATATAGGACCAGATCGCAAGGCATAGCCTGTTCTGGCTGACCGACTAGCCCCACATAGTCCTATGCTGATACACTCCAGGCTGGAACCTGGACTATGTCATCTGACCTCACCGACGCGAATGCGCGCTTCCTGCTTGGCGAAGCCGTCCGGCTGCTCACGCAGTCGGGCGTGACCGGCGTTGCGCTGGCGGAATTCGTGCTCGGCTTTACGCCAATCGTGAACCAGAGGCTTGCGGCCATAGCGTCGTCTACGTCGACCGCGGGCATGGCAGATCGGGTCACGCGGGCCGACGTGAAAGATGCGGTGAAAGAGGCATTGCAAGAAGTGGTTTCTGCGACCGGCGAGAGTCAGGAAGGCCGCGGAAAAAAACGACAACGACGCAAGTCTGTTCCAGTTCGACTCGCTGATGGCAAGCGAACCTCCCTGTGGCTGGATACCGACCTCGTCGAGCGATTCAAGCAAAAGGCCAACTCGCCGGCCGAGGCACGCCAAGTGCTGGGCGAACTGGCTGGTTCCGTACCGGCTACCGCAGAAAGCAAGTCATCATGGGTCGAGGAACAACTGACCAAACGGTTGATGCTCCTCGAGGCCGTTCCGACTACCGCCCACGCAAACTGACGAGAATTATTTATCTGCTAAGGCATCATAGTTCCTGTCAGGAAGTAACCCCTTGACTTTCTGGCTGCACTCAAAAACAATACGGGCATTGACGTACCGAGCAGCTGGAACTCGCACCCTTTCGAGCCCTTCCTAGAACGCAGATCCACTCGGGGAGATCTTGGGAAAAGCTTCAAGGCCTTTCCCAAGGTTTTCTCCAAGCCCTCCTGGGTTTGCTCGCTTCCTCCGTTGCAAGCTGGATTCGGGACACATGCGTGCCTGGTTTTCCCGCGAGATCCATTGGATCTTGCTCGTCCCTTGGTGGACGGCTTGCTACTTCGGTAGCCTAGAAAGTCCTTCGGGATTTTCCTGTCTGACGTCGTCGTTTCTGACGGCTTGTCATCTGCAATGCCACTGCTATGGCTGTATCTCGATTTGATCGGGATGCGGCTCACGCGTGTTTTCAACCCATGCGGGGACTCGATTCCCTCGTGGGGAACGACGTCTTCGCAAGCTCCTATGGAGATTGTCATGTCGAACGTCGTTATGTCGGAACGTGCCCTGCGTCGCCAAGCTATTTCGGAAGCCCACAGTCACCTCCTCGAGGTCGCTGGCAAGTATCCGGAGAAGCTGCTCGAGAACTTCCGCCGGTATCCGTCGCTCGTCGGCGATCTCTCATGCCTCGAAGAGGTGGTGGAGATTCTGGTGGAAAAGGGCTTTGCGAAAGAGCTGACAACGCTCTGCGACGCGCCTGGAATCGGGCGTTATGCGAGCAGCGTCATCGCTCGTCTGGTACTGATGCCGGCTCAGCCATAATCAGTTCCCCTTCTGCTATCCGCGCAAGAAGCTCCGCATCTGCGGAGTCCTCTTGCGCGGCCAGCAGGTGGTAATGCCGAGCCGTTGTCTCCAGAGCTCGGTTGTATTGGGCAATGCTTGTCGGAAGCGTTGACAGCCCAGTCAGGGTTTCGAATATCTGCCCCTCCTCTCTCGTCAATCGAATCGCACTCTTCAGCCGCAGCATTCGCCCTCCCCTCTTCTCGTTTCCTTAGCAAGCTTGTGATCGGCCGCAATCCGGTTGAAAACGCTTATGGGCGCCTTACGCGTCCGAACTACCAGCCATGAACTCCCTCACGACGGCCTCCAGCCGCTCTCCCAGTGCTTCCTGTTGCTCTTCTGAGAGACCGGTGAGCTTGAGCTCGGTGCGTCCGTCCCGAAACCGTTTCAATTGCCCGTATTCGGTGCCGTCGGCTCCTGCAAACTGGACGCGAGCGAGATAGTGAGCACGCGTCTTCCGGGACGCCTCGCCATTGTCGTTGCGGGAGTTCAGGTCTTGCAGATGCTTCGAACTCATCTCGCCGGCGAGAACCTTGTCGAGGACCTCCTCCGCGGTGTGCAATCCCTTGCGCTCGAACATCAGCGCGATGTTGTACGCATGAGTAATTCCCAGCGGCTCGTCAGCCTCGGCCATACGGCGCAACAGCGTTTCTGGCAGTTTTTTCAGCTTCAGAATTTTCGACATGAGCGATTCGCTGATGCCGAGACTGGCTGCCAGATCATCTTGACCCGGGAATACTCCTTCGTCGAGCAGCTTCTGGTACGCCAGCGCATCATCGAACAAACTCTGAGGCGTGCGATCCTTGTTGAGGCTGTTCGCAATCAGGAACAGGTCGCGATCGCTCAGCGTGGGGAAGACCTCGGCGTCGATGAACCCATCCGCGACGCTTTTCTTTGCCCTGAAACGATACTCGCCGTCGATGATCACGTACTTACCAGGGAAGCGCGCGTTCTCGGTAACCTTGATTGCTTCCAACTGCCCGTCGCGTTTCATCTTTACTGCGAGCTCGTCGACCTTCTCGGGGCGGTAGAACGTACGAGGATTGTATGGATTGGAAACGAGTTCGCCCAGTGGCAACGTGAGGCGAGGCTTAACGGACGAGGTATTGCCACGGCCACCGTACGCCGGAACTGCCGGCGAAAGAGTTGAGTCGGCCCCAACTACCGGGGCAGCGCCGACCTCTTGAGCATCGAGTCTGGCGTCGACGGCGCCCCGCTCCATGTCCATACCTTTGCGGAGCGATGACACGAGACTTCTGCGTTGCGGCGGGCTTTGGTTTTGATCGCTCATATGAAATTATTCCGAAATTCCCATAATTCCCAACATTTCCATCGCGACATTCGTGATTTCCTGGCGGGCCGGCTTGGTTGCCTGCCCCTTCACGCTGAATACTGTCGCACCGAAACCGATTGCGGTCTTGTAGACCTCCCGCAACGAAATTACGCTCTTCAATACCGGGTACGGACTGCCCTCGGAGATCACCTCGCTGACGTCCCGGTAGGACGCCCTCTTGGTGTTGACCTTGTTGAAGACGATTCCGCATCGCTTGGGATCCGGACCAATGACCCGACGGACCAACTGAATCATCCCCTGCGTGCTCCAGGCGTCGGACGGCGAAGCATCCATTGGAATCAGAACGAAATTGGCAACCTGGAGAACATTCTCGGTATTCGGGTTGTCGACGCTTGGGGGGCAGTCGACCAACACAAGATCGTAGTCTTGTGCCATTCGACCTATCTCCCGGCCGAGTCCTTTTCCGGCGGCCGCCATATTCGTCACAACAAAAGGATATGGCTCCTCGCCGACTCCAGATGATCGCATCGACGTGTTTTGAGAATCCGCATCGACGACGAGGACGCGAGCGCTCGGATCATCATGCGCGTATGCTCCGGCCAAATTGAGCGTGATCATCGTTTTCCCAACCCCGCCCTTCTGGTTGGCGACAGCAAATACCATCCCCATGCAGCCCTCCTTTAAAAGATTCTTCGGAACAATATATCGCAACGATACAAAAATCAAGACAGAACGCAGGCCGACAGTCACTTTCAGCGCTGAAACTGATGGACGAACGCTCCAACACCCAGGCATGTATCGAGTTTCAGCGCTGAAACTCGATACGCACGGTGAACGAAGCAGAGGCGCGGCCGGCAGCCTAGCGGCAACTGTCTACATAAAGGAAGCCGGAGAACAAATACGAGCACTAGGCTTGGTTTCAGCGCTGAAACTTGCGCCGCTTGACATCCGTAGCCGCCAGTCAAGAATTGGCTCCAAAGCATGAAACGTTCGGGTTGCTGTTGTGTCAACGGTCGGCTGAATCACACTCAGGTAGCTACGCCAAACACTTTCAACGCTGACGGCTTGGTTGAGTTGCAGCCACTGTGCATTTCAGTATCGGTCTAGTTTCAGCGCTGAAAGTTGCGTGGTCACTGAGCAAGATCCATGGGAGTGCGTTACTGCTTGGAATGCCGCGCAGTCAACATCTAAAGGGACTCAAGGGTTGCCGTGACCAAAGGCGCCACTTTCAGCGCTGAAAGTGCGGGTGCGGATTGCTTCTCTTGCTCCGGATGGGCTCGGGCGACTGGTTTCAGCGCTGAAACTCTGACCCGACATGCGAAAGTGAATGGTTGCAGGCAATAGACTCTTTTGGCCCTCTCCGACGGCCACCAAGCGAATGTCGGTGCGGCGCGTGTGGCTGTATTCGGCCTCTTCTGTCAGGAAATCATTGAAAGGCCGTTAATTGGTCGTTACTGGCCAATAGATGGCCTATCAATAACGCGGGGAGGTGGAATTTCGCTTTGTCGATCGTTGAAATAGACAAGGTGGCCGGAAAAAGGCCGAAGCTGGCCTATAACTGGCCTGGGCCTTTTCGCGACTACGATCAAATTGGGAAGGGGAGGGCAGCGGTGAACCGGGGCGAGAGCCCCCCCGGTGCGAGTGGTATTCCTTCGGAGGAGAAGGGCTACAAGGGTTGGGTTACGCTACCGCTTTGGGAAAGTGGAAGGCATACACGTCTGCGTCTGAGGGTTCGCCCCATAGACGAAGATTCAGATAGCGGATAAATGCAGTTTTTGAGAGTTTCGATTTCTTGGCGGGATCGTAGCGCAGCTGTTCGTGTGAAGCTCGTGAGTTGTAGTCGTGTAGAACGTCAGATTGTTCATCGAGCGCCATAGCAAGAAAGGACGCCTCGGCCAGAGGATCTCGGCTGCGCATGAAGCTTTCACGAAGGGAAGCATCGGTCAACGCAGGGGCTGAGGGTTCCGTCTTGGCGACGACCGAAGGAAGAGGGACCGGCTTTGCATACCCTTTCTCCAGACTGCAGATGAAGAAGGATGCACGATTCTTTAGAGGCTCCATGTTCGTGGCGGCGTCACGGAGAACGGTATGGTTCAGCGCCGCTCGAATGTCTCCCGGTGTGTATTCGTTGATGATCTGGGCTGCTCGGTTCGGTGTTACTCCCAGTCGAAGCACGTCCTCGAGGAGGGCCGTCACGGATGGCACGCTGCTCAACTCTTCCGGTTCGCTCTCGAGAGCTGGCCGGGCACTGTTCTTTTTCCGAACCTCGAACTGAATTTGCTCGACCACCCGTCCGTTCTTGTACTCCTTCAAGGTCACTTCGATGTCAGAGAGATCGTTCACTTCCGCGATCGCTCGCTTGAGAATTTTCGATTTGAAGAACTTGTACTGCTGGTAGATCGAATCCGCCTCAACGATGCCGACGACGGCGTGGCGAAAGTCTTCCCAGGCCCAGCGACTCGTAAGTCCCGTGCGCTCGTAACGTTTGCACCATTCGTAGAGCGGCGCGGTGCCCATCGAACGGAATCGCTGGGAGATGGCGAGGTCGATGCGTTGCCAAATTTCCGGATTTAGGAGGACCTCTCGAAGCTTCGGGCTGAAAGAGAATTCATAGGCTCGCTGATCGACCAGGTGTGTCACATCGGCGAGAAGGGTAGAGGCCGAGAGTCTTCTGTCTTGAGGATTTACCGTCGCGTCCCAGATCACATGGGCCTTCATCAGGCTGATGAGTTCGCCCATGATGTACCGACGATTACTCGAATCGTTGTACCCGATGATCGGCTCAAGCTGGGACAACTGAACGACCCAACTCTGAACGCCTGGATTGCGCTGCGCGAAATAGACGCACGCGTTGAACAAGCGACGCTGCAGTACGGACAACGGCTTTTCAGGAAAGACGAAGATCGCCTCCTTAGCCTTGCGCATCGTGACTGGCGTGCTGCGCTTCTCCACAGGAACGCTTGCCTTGCTAGTTGTGACTGCCAGTTGCCTAATTGAACTTGTACTGATGTCGCTCATTTCCTGCCGATCCCAATACCGAGTAGCGCCCAGGCGCGGAAACTCTTCTCAAAACGAAGTCCATGCGGTGCGCATGCGACGCTGTTTTCCTAGTACCGTTATCCCCTCAATGGCAACGGCAACTTCTTGACTGGAAGCAAAAATATACGGACTGCAACACGGAGGGAAGAGGGAAAGAAACGTCCATTCGGGGGCCTATTCGTACGAAAAGGCGAATTCACCCGGTTCGCCACCATCACGGTGGAACGAAAAGCTTCCGACGGAAAGCCCTTCTGGAATCCATAAAGTTGGTAACCAGTTGGGTCTGAAGGTACCCTGCTCATCCCCGCCCCGACGGATTGGTAACCGCTTTTACGGACGCGGTTGCCCGGTGTAACAGGCCTTCGATTCGCAGGTGGCAAGCGCGGTAAAAATAGTTACCTTTGCCGCCTGACTTCTTCTTGCTGAGAACTCAAGTAGTTCTCTTTCGCCCGTGCTGATTTCGTTGCAAATTTTCCACAGCATGACGGTTTTGGAACATCACACTCGCACCAAGAGTGCAGCCCGGCAGTAAATCCGGTTACCTGACGACCACGCATCAGCATGCTCAAGATATGTGCAACGTTTGCTCGCAGGTAACCGCTTTTACATGACGTGCCGTAAATTCGGGTACCGTGTGCTCGCAAAGATGGCAACCTGGAGCCGACGAGGTGCCGTGTGAATGGCTCCCTTTCCTGTATGACTGGTTACCTTTCCTCCCGCCATCGCCTGTCCCACACGGCACGGCGCACGCCAAACAATTAAACAAGGACTGTAATATTTTAAAGAATGTATACAAACGCGGCTCCACTCCTGTAGAACCGGTAACCTGTCGTCGGACCTTGTGGACAATTCCTGGCGAGAAGCTATTCGTCGTTGCCATTGAGTAGACCCTTCGATACCATGAGGCCTCACACTGAGACGAAGATTCTTGTTTCAACTGACCAGCTGGGGATCCAGCCCATCCGGGAAACCGGCTTACCGACCTACGGGGCATCTCACCCCCGGGGTTGAGCTGCTCCGCAACACCTTGGAGCAGATATGAAAACGTTGTTTGAATGGGCAGTCGGCCTGTTCGTGCTGTTTTGCTTCGTCGCAGGTTTTTTTGACCTGGACGAAACGCCAAAGCAGAAGCGTGCGCGGGAACAAGCAGAGTGGTACGCCGCTGAGGAAGATCGGCGCAACATCGAAGCTGATGCCACGTACTACGCAGAGCAAAACGGGCATGATCATCACCATGTGTAAGAAGGGGAGGGGCGTAAGCTTCTCCCCTTTTTCTATTGGGGTTCACATGATTCGGCCGCCACAGCGGTTGGAAAGCGGCCCTCGATGGGCTTCGTTTCGCACTGGATGGTGCGCCAAAGTCCAGAAAAAATGCGGAGATGGAAAATCTCCTCACCCCGCCTTCGATCGAAAGCATGCCCCGCCGTCGGTTTCTGCGGAGCACTGCGCTGTTGACCGCTGCCGCATGGGTTCCGGAGGTTTTTGCGCAACAGAGTGGCGACTACTGGTCGCGGCCGCGGGCTCTCTGGTTGAAGAGAAAAGAGACCGGCGAAGAGGTTCGGACGGTGTATTGGGCGGACGGTCAACTGGTCGTTGACGCCTACGTGCAGTGTTGCACGTTGCTGCGGGATGTCCGTGCCGGATCTATCGTTCAGATGAACCCGACGCTCTTGGACATTCTCTGCGGTGTGTATGGGTGGTTCGCGCAGGCAGGGATGGAAAGGCCGATCGTCGTAACGTCCGGATATCGGACGAACGCTACGAACAACGTGACCGAGGGGGCCGCTCGAAACTCCATGCATCTTGTCGGTCGAGCTGCCGACATTCGTGTTCCTGACGTTCCTACCGACTATCTGGCGAGGCTCGGTATGTATTTGCGCGGAGGTGGCGTGGGGTACTACGCCACTAAGCATTTTGTGCACGTCGACAGTGGTCGGCTTCGGACATGGGCAGGCTAGTAGATCGCGGCTCAGTCCCCGAGAATGTGGTGGTTCGATTTGTACTCGTGCCACCGATCGATCTCGAGCACAAATTCCCCCGCGTATCCCGGCCACGAGTCGTGCTCGCGTGCGTGCTTGAGCCGATTCAACGCATCCTCAAACTTCTGGGCCCCGTTGTCGAGCAGAGAATCACCCGCGGTGTAGGTCATGACGCTATAGGGCGCCTCTTTTTCGACGGGCACGAAAATGAACGGACGATCGCCCCCGGTGAAGTACTGCACCCCCGTTTGGTACATGAACGCAGACATATCGTAGTGGTAGTTCTGAACGACCGAGCTGAACGAGCGGGGAAGCACGTCCAGAGTCGACTTCAGATCGAAGATGAATTCCGGGTGCAGACAGTCGACCTTGACCCGGCATTTGACGCCAGTGACCCTCTCGACAAAGTAGATTGCTTTCTCGGGCTCACCCTCATCGAACCATTCCCCGAGCGCTCGGCCGCGAAACCGATGCGAGCGGACAGCATTCCGCATGGCCAGAAGCGCGTCGTACTTGTCTTGGCCAATGACGATGTGATTCGGATGGTCTGCGACGAACTTTTTGCACTCGCGATAGCGCCGGTTGAACTCGCCGTCAAAGGGGAGGACAAGATCCTCGAAGCGCCAAGGTTCAAACACGGCCATATGAGCCAGCCTGCCGAACTCAAGCGCTGCCGTGTCCTTTCCTGCGCCCTGAACAGCCGCAAGAAAATGCTGCGGCGTCTTCAGCATCGATTTGAGTTGCGTCGACGAAACGTGCTCGGTATCTCCGTGATACTCATCGTCGGTTACCGCCATGGTGTAGCTGTCCGGATCGCGACCGAACGTGATTTTCTTCTGTCCGCTCCAGATGGTCTGGCCGACTTGATGCTGGATCTGCGCTCGTGCATTCATTCGATACCTCTCCTGTTTGAATACAGCGTACAGGGGAGAGTTGATGTTTCAAGGGGCCTCGTGAGTCAGTTGTCCCATCGCGAGAGGACTAGATATCCGAAAGTGATCGCGTATCGTCGATCCCATGAAACGTGTGAACTCTCTATCCCGACCTGGCGCCGCGGATCTACAACGATTCGTCGAGCAGACGTTCAAGCAGTTCGGAAAAACTCACTTCGCGCAGCCAACCGACGTCTGCCAGGAAATCCGATCCATCTACAACAACGTGGGCAATCCTCCGTTACTACGTGCTCGGGCACTCGCGACGCTCTTGTCTGCAACGGACAGATATCCGGATCACTTGACGCTGAAAGACGAGAAGGGCTGCGTGGTGTCATCACAGACGCATGGATTCACAGAATTTTGTAGGGAATTTCCGCGTCTGGATCAGGCTGAGGTTGCGGTGATCTTTCGTACAGTGGGGCTTGTTCGCGATGTTCCGAACGCGCTCGAACATACCAACAATTCATTCTTTCTGGGAATCTGACATGACCGAACACGTAATTGGGACGCATAGCGGAGCTCTGTTTGGTGTGCCGATCCTCTTGCCAAGGAATCGCCGATGCGAGACGGAGTCGATTCGCGGACAGTATCTTTTCATGACCGAACTTACGCGGATCCTACGGGCAGCAACGCCCTACCGGGTTCGCGCATTGGATCGTCTAATTCCCCTTACCGGTGCAACGGTGATTTCGCCGGAGACCATGAAGGAATTCGAGCGCGAAATGGTGTCGCTCGCCATGCACAACCGTACCGCAAGCATCGAACAATATGTCCATGCGATCGCGCCTGGAGAGGTTTGGCCCGAAGTCGTCATGGCGATCGGCGTGGTAGCGCGAGAGACGAACGGAGGCTCGCGATTCAGCCTCCCGGCGCCGGACGTTTGGCAAACGATGGTGCTGAAGCTTCAGGGTTATTTGGGTTTCCATATGACCGAACTCGGTGGTGCCGTTATCGGCCAGGCCAAGTGGATCGACGCGGCAATCGATGACGCACGCCGAATGTTGATCAGCACGGGTACCCGAACAATCGCCGACGAGAGCGAAATCGACGGTGTCACGATCACCACCGTCGATCAAACCTACCGTGTCCATTTCCACAACGGATCTAGCGTCCGTGTGATCGATGTGCCGGCACGGAACGGTGGAGATGTCGGTGGGGAGATTGCGCGACTGGACGAAAGCATTCGCTTCCTGACGGGAAAATCGGCGGTGTGGGGTCACGAAACGCGCCACTGAACGAAAGGGCTAGAAACTGGATCGCAATCTGATGAAATGACCTCCACTGACTTACGGAGGAAGCAATGGTTACCGGACTCGAATTCGACACTCCTATTCTCGGCACGGTTCGCATGGGCGATGTTCGCCCTGGCGAGGCGGGGGCAGCGGACGAACTTCTGCATTTCGATTACTTCGAGGTGCATACCCGGCGAAAGGAACTCGACGGCACGTGGGTCAAGCATGCTCTTCACGAGAAGCTGCTCAAAATGCAGAAGGAGAACAGACAGGCCGACGGAGAAAACCAAGAGCCGAATCTGCTGCGTGAGATCCCGATCCTGCTGCCGTACAACAACCCCGAGTTGCTTCTGACGCAACAGTTCGAGGCCCGCCGTCTTTCGGACGGAAAACGGGTCTGTGTTGGCGATGGCAAGAACGCGATTCGGATCGTCGACGCAAATCGGACCGGCGCAACTGAGTGCCCGGGCTGCGACCGATGTCCGTTCGGCAACAGCCAGGATGTGCTTTGCCAGCGCCGGACCTCGTTCAAATTTCGTATCGACGGCCAAGGTGATCAGTTCTCGGTCTTCGTACTGCATTCGTCTGGCAAAAACACTGGTCAGACGCTAGTCGCCAAACTTCACGCGATGCATGGTGCGTTCGGCGGAAAACTCGTCGGCATCCCGATGTCGCTGAAGATGCGAAACACTGCATCGATGGACTCGGCCCAAGGTCCGGTTTTCTACGCCGACTTGGTGCTACGTGGAGTGAGCCCCATCGAGGCGGTCAAGATGGCCCGGGAGCACGAAAAGGAGCAACTGGAGGCCGGCTTCGATCAAGAGGGACTCGAGGCTGCCATGCTTGAACTGAAGAAGCACTCGCAGTTTGCCCCGCCAGAGGAGTTTGGACAGGTTCAAGACTTCTACGCAAAGGACGCTCGACGTTCTTCGCAGGAAGCAAACGCTCAACATTTCGAGGGCGCCGCCGTTAACTCCTGTGAAAAGTTGTCGAATGGGCAGGCGGTGGCTGGCGTACTCGAAACGGACGGTGCAACGACCCGCTGGTCGGCCGTGGGGCCTGCTGCTGGTGCTCGCGAGCGGATGCGTGCTGCTGCATTGGCGGGCGGACCGGAAGGCGAAGCTGCGCCGACGCACTCTCAGTCCCAGGATCCGGATGTGGAGCTCAAGGTTTCCGAAGACCGCCCGAAGACTCTTCCTCTCGTGGAAACGGCAGTCAAGGGCATCGGGGCCGCAGCGGTCGCTCGGCCGCCAGTGAGCGCAGCGATTCCGCGAGTCGTGGCCACCGCCCTGTCCGGTATCCCGGAAATGCCGCGTGCGAATGCGGTGCCTGCAGCGTTTTGATGGATCAAAAGGAAAGCTATGGCCTTTGAAGAACTTGATTCGCGGGTGATCGGGTCGACGATTTCGATTCGACTCGATGGCCCTTCGCCCGGTGTGTCTCCACGAACTTCTGCTACACCGACTCCTCCGAGGCCAGCCGCGGCGCCGGTTCAGCCCGTTCAGCCGAAGGCGGCTGCGCCGGACGTTGCCCGAGCTCCGCGTGCAGTGGGTTCCCGACCGGCTCCGGAAGCGGTCGTTCGATCTGCGCCTATTTCGTCTGAACCTGTTGTCGTACCGAAAGGGACGTGGCGTGCGCTTTTCGTGATGAAGCCGCTGGATGCTGAGCGGATGCGAACCGCTTGGGCAGTCGTGGCCGTGGTATTCGTGGTGATGGTCGGCGGGGATATCTGGTTGCATGGAGGCGGGAGGTTCATCGAAAGCTTCCTTCCGACCGCGCACGTGCCGCCGAAACCCGGCCCGAACGCCGTGACAATGTCCGCACCGAGCCAGCGCACGGCTCCGGCGAAAGAAACCACCGCGCAGCCGAAGGTGCAGTCAGCCGCTACTGATCCGGCGCCAGTTGCTCAAGCAAGTGTTCCTGTCACGCCACAACCGCAAGTTCAGCCGGCCGCAGCAGCTGCGCAAGTAGCCCAACCGGCAAAGGTTACATCGGTGGAGGTGAAGGCTGATCCCGTTAAGTCGGTGACCGTCAATCCAGTGCCGGCGAACGTAATGGCGTCGGCTACTCCTGTTCTGCCAATTCCGCCGGCGCCGCCCCTGCCGGTTCATCGTCGAGGACATCCGGTCCCGGAGGTTCGGCGGCATATAGAGCGTGAGGTCAGTCAGCAGCCTTCGGAACAGAGTTCCCCCATCCTGGTGGGTGGGCAGTCCAGCATCAAAGCGTCCGATTCGAAAGGGAGTGACTCCAAATGAGTAATGCAACGAGCAATGATCAGCAGGTCGATATCGTTCAGTTCGTGCTGAATATCGACCCCACGCTTGAACGCGTGACGACGATTTTCCCAGTTGGAGCGACGATCGAATCGGACGGATCGTTACGCCTCAAGGAGGGCGGCCGTATCGGCGGTGTGATCAAGGGCAACGTCTACAGCGAAGGCGGCACGCTCGTGATCGATCGGGACGCGATCATCGAGGGTAGCGTGTTCGCGAAGGGGCGGTGCCTCATATTTGGCCAGGTTGGCATGCCTAATCGCAAGGCGTTGGTCCGTTGCGAGATGGCAGACGGTCTCTTGGTGAGCCACATCGCCCAGCTACATGCAGACATTCAGCACAACGGGATTTCGTCCACGAACGTGAGCGGCCAGATCCAGCGTATCGCGGAAGCAGACATGCAAGCCGCGCAGCCGGCTCCGCAGCAGTCGTCCGCGACGTGGCAGCCGCCTGGCCAGGAGCCTGAGCGCGACCAGGCGCCGCAGCAGTCCCAGGTACCGAGCGCACCTCTCGCGTTGGCCAACAATCCTTCGCCGGTCGCGAACTTCTCCAGTCATGCCCCGTTACGGATCGTCATGCCTGCCGAAAGAGAGCAGGGACCGGCGCAGCAAACTCACGGTCAGCAAGACGGCTATGCCGCCGGAAACGGTATGCGATACACCAGCTGACCGGATATTCCGGATTGCGCATTGAAGCCGCGGCGATGTCTTGTAAGACCGTCGCGGCATTTTCTTTTTGGAGCAAGGTGGGATGGCAGATCACGTTCTAGGGTATGCAGGGGGGTGGCGCAGACGCCTCGAGGATCTTTTGAAGAACACGACCGTGACGTACGGATGTACGTTTCTTCTCGGGGTCGCTGTCTGCTCGATTAGTTGGCGCAGTGGCGCCGCTCCACTACTGGCCGCGCTCCTCCCCGTTTTCATGGTCATGTGTCGGTCTCGGATGCAGGCGTGGCTACTCGGAATTGGATATGGCCTGGATATCGGAATCATGGGGTTTGGTGGCGCCGGACAGTTCTTCGGTGGGTCCTGGCTCTTGGGGATTGCTGCCGGATCTGCGTATGGCCTTGCCTTCAGTTCGACAGTTGCGGCGCTGTACCCAAAAAACACGGAGAGCCCGAAGAAGAAGGCCATCGCAATTCTGGCGTGGACGGTCCTGTGGGCATACCCTCCGGTCGGAGCATTTCTGCCCGGCACACTGATCGCAACTTGGGGATTCTGGTTTCCAGGAACGAAGTGGATCGGCCTCGGTCTTGGCCTAGGTTTGACGATGCTGCTCGGAGCCTACGCCCATACCACGCGAGGACGGTTCGCGGTCGCCGGTGCAGTGGTGCTGTCGCTCGTCCTTTCGCCCCTGCAGGAGAGGCAGCATTCGCGGGTCGGGGACTGGTTGGCCGTGTCGACCACTTGGGGAGTGCAGACGCCGGAAACTGTTCCCGGAACGCTGGTCAAAATGAATCGTGCGATCCACGAGTCTTCAAAGGTCGGGGCCAAGGTGATCGTGTTCCCTGAGAGCATCATCGGCACTTTCGATTCGTCCGAGCAGGGCGCGATCGACATCATGATTGCGCAGGAAGCCGAGAGGGACAAGGTCTCGGTGATATTCGGCTCGAACGAGCTCACGGATGCCGGGATGGCTAATCAAGCACGGGAGTACGAATATTGGCCGGGCGGCGTGCATCAGTCCATCTTCGAGGCACGCCAAACGGTTCCCGTTGCCGAGTGGAATCCGCTGTCGAAGTACCACTACCCGGCTGACTGGTTTGCGCGCGGGGTGGTGCCAATTAACGGTCGGAGCGCGCTCTTCCTCTTCTGTTACGAGGAATTCCTGCCTTGGGAAGTGCTGTATTCGATCGGCCGCGAGAAGCCGGATATGATCGTCGGCCTGTCCAATCTGTGGTGGACGAAGGGAACGGGAGAGCCTGTATTGCAACACCGCTATGCGGAAGGGTTCGCGCGGCTCTTCAATCTGCCGCTGCTGATAGCGATGAACCAGTAGGTCATTGGAACGGCGAAGTCCATAGATCCGGGGACTTCGCCGCATGGTGACGCGGATTAGCGGCCGCTGCGGATGTCGTCCTTGATGTACTGGGCAACGACCTTTGCCGTAATTCGGCGCTTGATCTTTGCCGGGAGGGTCCAGCGGTAGAAGAGGGCATGCCCGAAGACACTCAGCGCAAAGAAGCCGACGAAATACCGGAACAGCAGCGCCTTCAGATCGTCGACGCTGCCCTGATTGAGAATTTCCCGGGCGTGCTGCGGATCCGATGCTGCGACCCAGAACGCGACGACCGGGACGAGCACGACGGCATATACGAGACCCTTCCACGCAAGCACGCAAGCGTCGTAAATCCACGCCGTGTCGGCCCACTTATCTTCGGAATAGACTTCCGCCTTCTCCTGCTGGTAGAGGCGCTTGTAGTCGTCAACGGTTGGTAGCGCGATGCGGTTCATCGGGGAGCTTTCTCTTGGTTGAACGTCTATATGGGAAAAGCGTTACGACGGGTAGACGGTCGCAGGGTTGGAAACCAAGCCAGCCTCAGCGATATAGGGGGTATCGTTGGTCGGCGTGTGAAGGATGAAAAGACGATTCTTCGCTCGAGTCATGGCGACATAAAAAAGCCGCCGCTCGTCGACCTCGGTGCTGCCCTCGCCAAGCGATGGAACGATATCCTTGTCGGCGCCGACGATGGCAGTGTTGCCGAACTCGAGTCCTTTGCAACTGTGCATGGTGAACAGCCCGACCGATGCTGGATCGTCCTTGCCCTTGGGCTTCTGGACACTTTGGACGCGTGAGACAAGTGAGCCGGTGCGGCGCTTCAGAATGTCACCTGCTTTGCTCAGGTGTCTGGCCACGCGATCGCGGAAGTTGCCAGCACGAAGCCCCATCGTCAAATAAGTCGCCGCGGAATCGATCGCTTGGTTGACTGCTCGCATGGGTGTAGTCGTCCCCGGAATTTTGCGGAACAGAGCGTCCTGACGCCACGTGACGAGTAACTGTTGGAGCGCGCGCATATGCTCAGCGTCAATCTTGGCGATATCGCCGTAATCGTCGAAGTCCCGCTCGAAGAAAGGCGCCATCGTTGCGCCTGGTATGCGCTTGTGGAGCTGGCTCAGTGCTTCCTCGCTTGTACCGACAAATGCCAGCGCGTGGTCGATGCCGCTGCGGTTCATCGTTTCAACCGAAATCAGCAACTGCAGGTATGTGTTGATGTAGTCCTTGTCCCAGAACGACCCGCCGTTTCTCCTCGAGCGGATGTTGAACTCGTCCAACACGGCTTCAACAGAGTCGAGAAGGAAGTTGGTCCGGGCAAGAATAGCCCATTCGCCGGGCCGGACTGCAAGGCGCCCACCAGGCTGCTCGTCCTCGGGCAGCACGGCTTCCATGATGTATGGCACGAGAAATTCCGTCTGGAGCGCGACCTTGTCGTGTTCTTCGCCGTCTTCGCGGTTAGCGGCCGAAACGGCATAGACGTGCGTTGAACCACCGGGCCCGCGCTTGGCCACGAGATCTTTTTCGACACGCTGGCCGGCATTGTGGCGAATCAATCGATCGGCGGGGGCAAGGATTTCCGAGTGGGAGCGATAGTTTTCTCCCAATGGGATGATTTCGGCGCCAGTCTGCTCGACGAAATCGATCATGCCTTTGTAGCCGAGTGCGCGCCGCCAAGCATAGATGGACTGATCGTCATCCCCGACGATCGTGACCGGAATATCACGCTTGGCGTGCGCCATCATCCATACGAACTGGATTTCGTCGCTATCCTGAAATTCGTCGACCAGCAGGTGCGTGACTGGCAAGGGAGGCAATTCCCCATTGCTCATCTTTGTCGCGCAGTCACGCATGACGTCGTATAGATCCACGACGCGGTTGCGCTTAAGCATCTCGTTGTAGGCCAGGATGAACGGCGGAATCTCGCTCCCATCGTGCTCGATAGCGCACTTGTAGTTCTCGAAGAGCTTGAATGCTTCTTCGTTGTCAATTTCGGTGTTCGTTGCTGAGATGGCCCGGCGCAGGAACGTCTTCTGCTCGGGCGGGGTAGCAATCTTGCCGAGCATCTTATGCCGGCGGAGATGGTCGATCGACAGCTTGTGGAAGGTACCGAGGTCGACTCGCTTGAGGACGTCGGGGCCGAACTCCTTCACCAGACGTTCGCGCATTTCGTTCGCGGTGTCGCTGGTGAAGGTGACGGCACCTACCCGGAACTTTCGATCGGCTTGCAGGATGACGCCGATCTTCGTGATGATCGTCTTGGTCTTTCCCGAACCTGGCCCGGCGACGGCAAGCATATTGCCGAAGCCATGGGCCACACGGTGTTGGGAAGGATTGAGGCTCACGGATTAAGCCGCCTGCGCTTGATCTTCGACGGACGGCGCCGACTCGGTCGCACCAGCGTCCTTCGTCGGACCAGCCGGTTCGGCTTGTGCGGAGGCTGCTTGAGCGGAAGCGGCACCGGCCGTCGTGGCGGCGGTGCGGGTCTGCTCGTTCGCCTGCCACGCGTTGAACTTCTTGTACGTCTGGAACTTGACGTCACGAGCGAGGTTCGTGATGGAGCGGATGCGCTTGCGCACCTTGAGCTCTTCGCCGTGGCGATCGCGGGCGGAGACGAGGCCGTTCAGGTAGGCGGACCAGAGCAGCAGCATGTACTCGTCGGCGATGCGGAGCAGCTTGATGTAGTTCTTTGCGTGCGGCGAGACGTAGAACAGATCCTGCCGCAGGACGCTCGGGAATTCAGCCTTCGGATCGACTGCGTTGGCCTGGAACAATTGCCAGAGTTGCTGTTTCAGGTTGTTGACGTAGGTGATCGATTCGCCGATCTTCTTGCGGAACAACTCGTCGACTTCATCGCAGGTGGTCGTGTCGTATCGCGGCAGCGTGCGCGGCGCGTCGATCGCGAAGTGCAGGTTCTTGTTCAGGAGCGTGTAGTCACGCCGGACGAACGACTGGACAATGCTCGATCCGAATTCGACCGGCTCTTTTTCCAGCGCGCCGCGCATTTGGCGGCCGAAGGTCTCCCGGGCGAATTCCGCGACCTGCATGGTCACGGACGGGCGCAGGAGGTTGACGCTTTCCGCGGTGGTCATAATATTTCCTCATAGGAAGTGGGTCAGCGTAGGTTAATTCTCGGTCTTTGCTGTAACAACGCTGAAACGTGATCTAAGAGGCCGGTCTTTCCGCGCTGCGGGCGGGTGCTATTCGGGACGACTGGTAGGGGCGGATCGCGCCGGTAGTCAAAAGGTTGGGCGTATTTCGTGTCAGGAATTCGCTTGCAATTTCCTGTGGGCCAGTACAGAATCGACTCCGCGCCGGTAGAGAATCGGTGCCCAGCAGCTGGAGCTGGTACTCATCTCGAGCCCCCTTGTTGCGGACTGACGACGGTCGGTTCCTGGCAGGAAACTGCCAAATCGCTTTGTAAAAGGGTCCTGCGGACCCGGGAGTGCCTCAAGCACTGCCAGAAGTACTCGCCCCCGGGTGGTTCCCGGGGGCTTTCGAATAGGCGTTGATACGCTTTCTCATCTCCTCCATTGTCTATTCCAAAGCCAGTATTTCGCGCGACGTAGCTGTTAGACGTCGTTGAAATGCCCTCTGTCCGTTGTCGTGTCAGGGGGTGAGTCCGGGGTTTCCCGGCATAGCTGGTCCTCCAGCCAATCTGTCTCAGGCATCGCCTGGCGTAGCTTCGTGCTGCGTTTTCAACCCTTGCGGGAATCTCATTTCCGCAAAGGGAATGGGCTTCTCGCGTCTCTGTGATGGAGAAGCCTATGAACTGGACGGAAGTCTCTCGTCTGCAAGGCAATTCTCGTGTCGAGTCACGCGTCGAGGTCGACGACATCACCCGGGATCGGTTTTTCACGGTCTGGGAGTTGTCGAATCCCCGTGGATGCCTCATTTTCCACCGGGAGAAAAAGGACCACGGGCAGCATCACTACCTTAGCGTCAAGAAAGATAACCGTGGTATCACGGATATCGTTCACGCGCTGACAGAGGGTGCGGATCTGTTCACCGAAAAGGAGAACGGGTCATGAACTCGATCGAGACGGTGCCTGTCCAGGGTACGTTCTTCTTTATTCCCGAACATGAGCAGGTCGTTCGAGAAGCGAAGGCGGATCAGGCGGCACGCGAAAGAAAGGCCAGGCAGTCTGCCTACGCCCTAAGCAAGACGAAGGTTCGCTCGATCCCCGAAGGATTCGATGACCTGGATATGCCGCTGCTTCGTGAGTCGTTTGCCGAGATTTTCGAGGTGAGCGAAAGTGAAGTGCCGGTTCCGGCCGTCGGTGTCGTCGGGGGAGATTGTGAGGGAGAGGAGTGGAGTGAAGAGGGGGTCGAGTGGCTCCACGCTTTGCTTCTCGAGCGTTCAATCGAGCTGCTGTCGATGCGCGGCAATCTGGAAGAGAAGCAAGACATCCTTGACTGGGTGTTGAAGCCGAACTTCATGGGATACCGTGACCAGTTTCTTTCTGAAGCCAAGGAGGAGATCGTCGATGGTCAGAAAACCGAAGTCATTGAGAAGCGTCGGATGCGGGTCAAGCTGTATCAGAGCGAGATCCCGTTCACCTTCGTAACCTGCTGCCGAGTCGCCGGCCTGAACCCTGATGAACTCAGGGAACAGATCCGCGCGAGGAAGTCGCAGATTCTGAGTAGTTAAGCCCTGGGGGCTCCAGTCCCCGAGAGGGCTGGAGTCTCCAAAATTTCTGGAGAATTCCATGACGACCCAAGCAACTCAAGCTGCCGCCGCTCCGAGCAAGTCCCGCAAAAAGGCTTCGCAGGAACCCGCGACGGCCGCTGCTGCTGCGGCTCCTGTTGAACAGAAGGCGTGCCCGCAATGGGTTCACTTCGATGGGTTCGCGTGCTTCGGCATTGAACGTATGCGTGGTGCAAAGATCCTCGGTCTGAGCGAACCTTGCGTGTTCACTCCGGCAAAGGATCCGACGTACAAGTGGCCGATCGACAATCTGCGCGATCTGCTTCACTTCTACATGGCGGGCGGCAACGCCTTCTGTGCAATGGGCCATCCCGGCACCGGCAAGACGATGGGCGTCCAGCAGTTTCACGCTTCCCTGAATCTTCCGCTGCTGAGTATGTCCGCCAATCCGCGAACCCAGGCTTATCACCTGATTGGCCGCCTCGTCCCGAACAAGGATGGCGGGGTTTCGTGGGTTGACGGGCCCGTGCTCATGGCCGCACGCCTCGGCATGTCGGTTCTCATCGACGAGTACAACGTCATCGATCCGGGCGAAATGACCGGGTTGAACCTCCTTTTGGAGGGACGGCCGTACCTCGTTCCCGAAACCGGCGAACTGATTGTTCCGCGTCACGGGTTTCGCGTCTACGCGACCTGCAACCCGAAAGACGACAAGGGGCTGGTGCAAGGACGTCATACGCAGGACAACGCGAATGACGAGCGCTTCGAGTTCAGCTGGTTCGGATATCTCCCGCAGGAGATCGAAGTCCAGTTGATCACGGAGATGATCGCACCGTATCAGCCGTCGTTGCCGGCCCATGTCCTCGCTGAAAAGTTCGTTTCCGTCGCGAATCAGGTCCGCAAGTTGTATGCGGGAGTGACCGACGATTCGGGGGCACTCGACAAGACCATATCGACGCGCGTTTTGCGTCGTTGGGTCTCGAAGGCGATGAGTGCTTCGACACAGGGCAGCTTGGTCGAGTCGCCGATGCATTACGGGCTGGAGCGCGCGTGGTCGCTTTCCTGTTCGGATGAAGTCCGAGTTGCCGTGCATGAGCTCGTGACGCAGACGTTCGGCGGCGGTGACTACAAGTCCAGCAAGGACAACCTGCACACGATGCAACCCGCAGGTGCCTGACCATGATTCCCGTCCAGTTGTATCGCAAGATCTCTGACGGGATCGACATCGCTATACCGATGGCCACCGACAACACGACATGCATTTTCATCGGCGTTACCGGTGGCCGACTGAAGAGGGAGGACGTGGCTTCGGCGACGTCGTCAGCGCTTCAGAGTCAGCTCGAGTCCTTTGGGTTCGAGTTGATCGGTGAGCGATCGTTGAACGAGGGCTGTGTCGAACAATTTCAGGCCTCGGATCTGCTGGTGGTCGTCAACGGCTCGATCGATTCCACGTTCCGCGAGATTGTGGCGGAATACGTCGGGAGCGATCCCGACTGGAGTTTTGTCGAATCCTACGAAGGTGTCACCGTTGTAGGGACACGTGCAAACGCGCAAACCGTGATCGGAATTCTCGGCGCAGCGATGCGTCTGGGCATTCAGGTAGCGAAGCCGGATAGCACGAGTGAAGATCTCGATGAAGTACCCATCCATCGTGGTGGGAAAGAGATGATGTCGTTCTTTGGACGCGATCTCCTCATGGGGGAGCACCACGGAACATCTGTCAAGGCTGGACTGATTACCACTCCAACGGTCTTTACGGTGGGGAGGTCATTGGTCAATTTCTAGAGAGGTAGATATGTCTCAGCAAGCTAGCACGGCACGGAAGCGGCAGACTATTTCCGAGTCGCTGGTTGACTTACTGTTTGACGCGGTTGAACTCGTGTTCAAACTGGCTTACGTTGCGCTGCACCGTACGACCGTTGGTGTTGCATGGTTGGCGCGAGCCGTCCTGCGGTATGCGAAGTCTTCCCGCAAAAAAGATGTAGCGGAAGTGGGGGCGGAGGAAGTCGCATCGGTCAATCCGGCAGAGACGTCGAACCCTCAAAAGGTGGAGACTGCGAAGTCCGTGTCCACCGTTTCGGTATCGAAAGGGCCGGTCACGGCTGTTTTCACTCGGACGATCACGTTCGAGAGGGGGTTCGGGGCGGTCCTGTTTTGGTTCTACCCGGGCGGTAAGGTCAAGAGGCTGGTGAAGATCTATGACCGCACCCTTTCCGAGCGTCTCGGTTTCGAGCGCCGCGAACTGGAGGAGATCTCGTATTCGGGTATGTCCGAGATCGAGTCGATCCTCAAGGCTACCGTTGCACAGGTGAACAAGCTGTTGCGCGGGGAGCATGAGGTGAAGCTGCGAGTCGTTGCGTCGGGTTCTTCGGATCCTGTCGCTTCGTCGGCCCCGAAGGCGGAATCGAAAGACCAGGAGTCCACGAAACGTGATGCCGGCGATTCTTCGGAAAAGTCAGCCAAGCGTTCCAAGAAAGAGGACGGCGACGTTGCAGTCATGCCGAGCTCGTTCAAGGAGGCCGTGGAAAAGAAGCAGAAACGTAGCCGTCCGTCCAAGGTGTACACGGGCGAGATTGTCGAGATCGGCGTCAAGCCCCGCAAGATCGACAACAAGGAGATCGAGCAGTACTGCGTGACCATCGAAGCTGATGAGTTGCACGGTAATGCACTGCCGGTCTATGGCACGGACCTCGAGCGTGCGATCGCCGATTGTGGTGCGGAGGTTGGAAGTCGCGTGCGGATCGAACACCTCGGCCGTATCGAGTGGAGAGAGCCGGACGGGCGGAAGGCCTGGAAGAACGCCTACAACGTCGTGAAGCTTTGAAAGTAAAGGAAACCGTATGCGCAATACGAACGTCTGTTTTATTCACGGCCGGATCGGCAAGGACCCGGAAGTACGGTTCCTTCCGTCGGGTACGCCGGTGGCGAAGTTCTCGCTCTGCTCGAACGATGACTACTTCGACAAGAAGGCGGGCAGATGGGTGGAGGTCGCGGAGTGGCACGACTGCGTTGTGGTCGGCGACTATGCAGAGAAGGTGGCTGAGAAGTACCAGAGCGGCGACCTCGTCAACATCACCTGCCGTGTTAAACCTCGTACTTACGAGAAGAACGGGCAGAAGTGCAAGGTGGTGGAGATGTACGTCCAGTCCATGGAGCTGATTGCCAAGAAGGGCGAGTTGGTTCGCCAACAGTCCAACGGGCACGCAGGTTCGCGAGGTAATGGTCAGTCGCAAGGTGGCAACGAGCAATCCCGTGACGAAGGTCCGGCATATGCGGGTGGCTACGGCGATGAAGATGGTGGTCCGGCCTTTTGAAGGTTTGGTCGCTATCTGAATCGATTTGAAACTGAGTTTTTCCCGGAAGGGGGCACGTCCCCCAACCGGGGGACGTGCCCGCCGACGACAATTCAATTTGACGGAGATGGACATGAATACTCAACGTGTGAAGACGGGCGCTGAACTGGTCGAATTCATCAAGAACGAGCAGGTCATGCGTAATACGTTCGCTTGCGATGTGACGGTCAAGGCCGACGGCAAGTCGACGGTGAAGAAGGTCGCGTTCGACGGTATCGGTCTGGTCGTGGAAAACGAGTTCCGCGATCCCGACCAGTTCGTTTCCACGAACAGCGTCTTCGTCGCCGCGGTGCTGGATTGACCGCATGTTCTGTGTGTGGTGCGTGTACCGCACTCAAACCGAAGCCCGCTCTCTGAGCGGACTTCCCCAAGCCGATCTAGTGGATCCGCTTCGGGAAGTAACCGGTTTTATTGAGCGATGTTCGCTCCCGAGCTGACGGATTCAGCCACGGTCACCTTGGTGACTACCGCTTTGAAGCATCACCTGCTTCGGGGATTTCGGTCCTTTTCTCATGTTGTCGATCGTCGAGGTCGACGTTCTTTAACCCGGCGGGGCTGCACTTTCCCGTTGGGGAAGATTCCTGCCGAATTCTTGTCACCCACTTGATTCGGGATCCACTTAAGCGATCTCGATGCGAGGCCGTTTAACTGGGCCTCGCGCCTTCTCACCTGGGTAACAACTTTTACAGTAGGAGTATGAAATGAAACGCGAAGATCTGATTGGTGCACACATGGTCATCCGCCGTAACGGCGAGACCGTACCGTTCGACAGAGCGAAGATCGCAAACGCGATCGCCAAGGCATTCCTGTACGACGCACACGGCAATCTGTATCGCGCCGGTGTGTCGTCCCTGAGTGCCGCGCAGCGCGTGAAGGTCGAGGAATTGACCAACGCCGTGTGTGCTGCCCTGAATCGTCGTGGGGAGAGCGCTGCTTTCCGCATCGAGGACATTCAGGACCAGGTGGAACTCTCGCTCATGCGTAGCGGTGAGCATGAAGCTGCACGCGGGTATGTGCTTTACCGCGAAATGGCTGCGCAGAAGCGCACGCCGGCGCCGACGCTGGGTCAGTACGATCACATCAAGTCGTATCGCCAGCGTGACGGTGCTGTGGTGCCGTTCGATGCGGCCTTCTGGATTGCGATCGTTGAGTCCGTGGTGTTTGGGCTCGAGAGCGTGTCGGCGAAGGACCTGTTCGACGAAGCAGTCCGGAACCTCTACAACGAGGCGAAGGAGACCGAGATCGAGAATGCGCTGGTTCTTTCGGCGCGTACGAAGATCGAGGTCGAGCCGCAACACGCGAAAGCGGCTGCGCGGCTCGTGCTTGCGTTCCAGCTTGGCCACGACGTTTTCGGCAAGCCGGTGACGTTGGACGAGGTGGCTGCAGGCTACGGCGAGGCGTTCATCCGCGGTATCGAGGATGGCGTTAAAGCCGAGCTCTTGACCGAGGATATGTCGAAGGGTTTCGATCTCGGCCGTCTTGCTTCGGCAATCCGTCCGGAGCGCGATGGGCTTCTCGACTATCTCGGCATGCAAACCCTGTACGACCGCTATCTGTTGCACGTCAACGAGCGTCGCATTGAACTGCCGCAGGCGTTCCTGATGCGTGTGGCGATGGGTTTGGCCCGGGGCGAAATCGAGCGCGAAACGCGTGCGATCGAGTTCTACGAAGTGCTGTCAACGTTCGACTACATGTCGAGCACACCGACACTCTTCAACACGGGCTCGCGCCGGTCGCAGCTGTCGAGCTGCTACCTGACGACCATTTCGGACGATCTCGAAGGGATCTACGACGGTCTGAAGGAAAACGCTCTGCTGTCGAAGTTCGCCGGCGGTCTGGGTAACGACTGGACGAACGTCCGTGCCATGGGCGCCTGGATCAAGGGTACCAATGGCAAGTCGCAGGGTGTCGTCCCCTTCCTCAAGGTGGTCAACGATACTGCTGTGGCGGTCAATCAAGGTGGGAAGCGCAAGGGTGCAGTTTGTGCCTATCTGGAGTCTTGGCACCTCGATATCGAGGAGTTTCTGGATCTGCGCAAGAACACCGGGGACGATCGTCGACGTACGCATGACATGAATACGGCAAACTGGATTCCTGACCTGTTCATGAAACGCGTGATGGAAGGCAGCGACTGGACGCTGTTCTCGCCGAACGACGTGCCGGATCTTCACGATCTGTATGGCGCGAAGTTCGAGGAGCGCTATGTGCAGTACGAGGCGCAGGCAGATGCCGGCGTTATCAAGCTGTACAAGCGACGTCCGGCTGTTGAACTGTGGCGCAAGATGCTCGGCATGCTGTTCGAAACCGGCCATCCTTGGATCACGTTCAAGGACCCGTGCAACATCCGTTCCCCGCAGCAACATGTCGGCGTGGTGCATAGCTCCAACCTGTGTACCGAAATCACGCTGAACACGAGCGACGTGGAAATTGCGGTCTGCAACCTGGGCTCGGTCAACCTGGTCAACCACGTCAAGGATGGCCAGATCGATCACGAGAAACTGCGTCGTACCGTCCGCATTGCGATGCGGATGCTCGACAACGTGATCGACATGAACTACTACGCGGTGGCGAAGGCTCGTTCGGCGAACTTGAAGCACCGTCCGGTGGGTCTGGGCCTGATGGGATACCAGGATGCCCTGTACATCCTTGGCATTCCGTTCGGCAGCGAAGCGGCGGTCGAGTTCTCGGACCGTTCGATGGAGGCTCTGGCGTACTACGCCTACGAGGCTTCGTCGGATCTGGCAGCGGAGCGCGGCGCTTACTCCAGTTTCAAGGGGTCGCTGTGGTCGAAGGGTGTCCTGCCGTTCGACTCGCTGAAGTTGTTGGCTGAAGCTCGTGGCGAGCAGTACCTCGAAGTCGATCAGAGCATCGCGATGGACTGGGACGGCCTGCGGGAGAAGATCCTGAAGCAAGGGATGCGCAACTCCAACTGTATCGCGATCGCGCCGACGGCAACGATCTCGAACATCGTGGGGGTGTCGGCGTGTATCGAGCCGCAGTTTCAGAACCTGTACGTGAAGTCGAATCTGTCCGGAGAGTTCACTCTGGTCAACGAGTACCTGATTGCCGATCTGAAGAAGCTCGGCATCTGGGACGAGTTGATGCTGGCCGACCTGAAGTATTACGACGGGTCCGTTCAGCGTATCGACCGCATTCCGGAGGAGATCAAGGCGCGCTATGCAACGGCGTTCGAGATCGATCCGAAGTGGCTCGTGGAGGGAGCTGCCCGCCGGCAGAAGTGGATCGACCAGGCTCAATCGCTGAACATCTACATCGCCGGCGCGTTGGGCAAGAAGCTGGACGAGGTCTACAAGCTGGCATGGGTTCGCGGTCTGAAAACGACCTACTACCTGCGCACGATGGCGGCCACGTCGGTGGAAAAGTCGACCGTGGCATCGGGAACGCTCAACGCGGTTACCCCGTCCGCTCCGGCTGCTGTTGCTCCGCAGGTCGCCGCGGCGCCGGCTCTGGAAGCGGACGGTCCGGTCTGCACGATGCGTCCGGGCGATCCGGGCTTCGACGAGTGCGAGGCCTGCCAGTAGAAATTGCTGGTGGACTCGCGTTGTCTTAATCGCAGGACGGCCTTCGGGCTGTCCTGCATCTTCTCGTTGTGGAGTTTGAGATGGAAATATCTTCATCCTTCAGCGCGGTTGCTCACGCGCATGCAGGTGGTGCCACCGGTCGTGTCGATGCTGCTGACAAGAGGATCATCAACGGCAAGACCGATGTGAACCAGCTCGTACCGTTCAAGTACAAATGGGCGTGGGAAAAATATTTGAATGGCTGCGCGAACCACTGGATGCCGCAGGAGATCAACATGGCGCGGGACATTGCGCTGTGGAAAGACCCGAACGGCTTGACGGCCGACGAACGTCGGATCATCACCCGGAATCTGGGGTTCTTCACGACTGCAGACTCGCTGGCTGCGAACAACATCGTGCTCGGTACCTACCGGCATATTACCGCACCGGAATGTCGCCAGTTCCTGCTTCGGCAGGCGTTTGAGGAGGCCGTGCACACGCACGCCTATCAATACATCGTGGAGTCCCTTGGACTGGACGAAGGGGAGGTCTTCAATGCCTATCGAGAGGTTGCTTCGATCAAGGCAAAGGACGATTTCCTGATTCCGTTCATCGAGACCTTGACCGATCCGTCGTTCACGACGGGAACGGTCGAGAACGATCAGAAGCTGCTGTTGAGCTTGATCGTTTTCGCATGTCTGATGGAAGGCCTGTTCTTCTATGTCGGCTTTACGCAGATCCTGTCGTTGGGCCGGCAGAACAAGATGACGGGTGCGGCGGAGCAGTACCAGTACATCCTTCGGGATGAGTCGATGCACTGCAATTTTGGTATCGACCTGATCAATGCGATCAAGCTGGAGAATCCGCACCTGTGGACTGAATCGTTCAAGCAGAAGGTGGACGAGGTATTCAAGGAAGCTGTACGCCTCGAATATCAGTACGCGGAGGACACCATGCCCCGCGGCGTCCTCGGTCTGAATGCCGATCTCTTCAAAGGTTATCTGCGTTTCATTGCCAACCGGCGAAAGACTCAGATCGGTCTCAACCCGGATTTCGAGGGCGAGACGAACCCGTTCCCGTGGATGAGCGAAATGCTCGATTTGCGGAAAGAGCGCAACTTTTTTGAGACTCGAGTGATCGAGTACCAGACGGGCGGCGCGCTCAGCTGGGATTGATGGTTGCGGTCGCTGGCGTTGCCAGCAGCAGTGACTACGTACGGCACCCGGGTTTCCGGGTGTCATTTTTTTAAATGGAGAAGTCTATGAAATACAACCGCAGTAAAAGCAAAAATCCGCGGGCAGTTCGCGTGGAGCAGGCAATGGCTCGCGAGTCCAATGCCAGATGTCACCTTGAATCGACGAGAAGCGAGCTGAAGCTGGCTCGCAAGCGAATCAGGGAATTGGAATCCGAAGCACAAAGTCTTCGCGAGAAGGCTCTGGAAAAGGGTTCCAGCAAGAAGTTGGGTAAGGACGTGTTCCAGGACGCACTGTTCTTCTTCGTTATTGCCCTGCTTCTTGAAGTCGGGAAGCCCTTTCTGGAAACGGAGTTTGAAATCCAGGGCGAGAGTTCCCAGACTGCCATCATCGTGGTAGTCATGCTCGTGATGGCAATGATGTACTGGGGTGCGAAGAAGGTCGATTCCCGGCTCGAGGCTCAAGGGAGGCAACTCCTGAAGCATCAGCGGTCGGGAACGTAAAAGTGGTTACCTATTCGGCATCCAGTGTGACCGGAGACCCTGCCGAAGCAGGGTCTCCCCACATGGCCGCGAAAATTTCCCGACAGGAATTCACCTGTACTATAATTTTGCTACCTAGCTGGGGGTCGATACTAGCCTGAGCCGGAAATCGGCACTTTTCCCTTCCTGAGACGTCACAAGCATGCATGAGTTGGATGCTTGTGAGGTTTTTTGTGCTCCGGCACAGAAGGGCTGCCTGGTATGCCCGTCCTGCGTTTGATCTGGACTACCCAGGCCTCAGGGTTTTTCCCTCACGTCGTGCCTTTCCGTTCTGGATAGGCAATTCTCCTTTCGAGTGTTCTTGGTTTCGAGGCCCCCCAGAGCGATCCCCAACGTTCTGGGGGGCCCCGATTCCGGGGTTCACGTTCGACAAGGAGATCAACATGAACGTCCAACCCCAGGTGTCTGATACCGAGATCATGGTGCAAACGGGGCGGGGGCTCCCCAGCATTGCTGATGGACTTCCCCAACCGCGTTCCGCCTTTCCTGCGTTGGCCCGTCGCGCGTTCATAGAAGAGCGCGCCTCGGACCCATGTCTGAGCCCGAGACTGGCAATCAGTCTGGCTACTTCAAGCGAGAGTTCTGCATATGATGTCCTGGCCGATGTCGTGATGGCCGGACACGAGGGTGTGCCGCTGCTCGTCGATACGTCGGCGCCAGTGACATCCACGGATGAGACGATTTCCATCGATACCTCACGCGGGTTGCTTCTGCACTCGATCGGACGGCTCTATGAGTCGTCGCGACGAGGCAACCTGTCGGACGGTACGTTTCCGATGGTCGTGATCAGCGAAGATCATCTTGCTGACGCGGCATCATTGGGAACCGCGGAAACGTATGTCCGTGTCGGCAACGGCCGGCGCGGATCAAGCGCGGGAGTCGCGCAGTCGCTGATCGCATTCGAGTCTCTTGGGACGGGGGTCAGCGGCGTATTTTTCGACGAGAGTTCAGTGGTTCGGGATGGCTGCGGCGGCATCTTCGGAACGAATTCCGAGTTTGTCGGCGCGAACGAGGCGGTCACGGGGATCGTTTTGAACTTGTGTGATTACCTCGTGGAAATTCCTGGCAAGAACACCCAGCTCGACGACAGGCGGCTCAAGGAGCACGTCCGCCTGGCGGTTCGCGATCTTGACGCGATGCACGACGTTCATGCGACCGGCGGGAATCTGGAGCGATCCAGTGAAGCCCGACGCATCGCCATCGGAATCTCGGGCATTGCCTCGGCACTCCAGAAGCTTGGGAGCGCAGGGGACGCGGATAAAGCCAACGCGGCGCTTGTACAGCTGGCTGGGATGATCCGTGATGAAGCCTATGACGCTTCGTGCGATCTCGCACGGGAACGTGGCGCTTCGGCATGGTTCGATTGCGCGGAATTCGATGCCGGACCCATGTCGGAACTGCTGTCGCCAGAAGTGGCAGAGCGCGTCCGCATGTATGGACTCAGGAACGTGCAGATTTTCGGGTGGGGCTTGGTTGCGGACCGTCCGGTTTCTGTGCACGCCGTCGGACTGACGTCGGACGGATGTATCGATGCGGTGCGAACCGCGGAGGGGGTCGGCCAGCAGTTGCAATGGCATACTGCGATTTCGGAAGCCTTCGGCACGAAGTACCTTGCAGAGGTACTGGTACCGGACAACTGGGGCGCTGAGCAGGTGGGGAAACTCGCCGCACGGTGTCAACAGGGAGGCCTCTGGGGCGTGTCTGTACGCTGATAGCGTACGGCGGCCGTGCATGTGGGCTTGGCCGGCCCATTTTGTCGCGAGACTTCTTTGCAAAGCGAGGCGTTTGCAAAGAGGTTTTTTGCGCGTAGCGCAGAAAGGGTAGCTGGCACACCTATCTAAGTCAGCCATTCGTTTGTCAACCCTACCGGGGATTTCATGCCCGGTAGGGGGCATGGAGTCTTCGGGGTTTCCAGGAGATCTCCATGTCGCAGCAAACCGAAGTACGAACCCTCGAAAAGGTTCTCTGTTTCAGTATCGAAGCCCATATCTGGTCCGGCCGGCGCAAGCTGAAAACGACCGATATCGGCGAAGTCGAAGATCTGCCGCACGGCGACCTTGCGTCGCTGGGTAGCAAGAAGGTCATCGACAGCGAGCACCTCAAGGTGTTCGACAAGCTCAAAAAGCGCGCGCAAAAGGCTTGTGAAAGCCGCGGAGTGCGTTTCCTCGGCGGCTATGCCATCCCGGCCGGGAAGGCAAAGCTGGTCGCAGATGATCTCGACGCAATCGCAGTCGAATACGAGAAGGAGCGTAACCATCTCGTATCGAACTACGACCGTCTGATCCTCGAGTGGCAGAACGCCCCGCAAAACCAGGAATGGGCCCATATCATCAAAGACGAAGCGCCCGAAAAGGCGTACGTCGAAGGTGCTCTGGGATTCCGCTGGCAGGCGTTCAAGGTTCGCTCCGTCGGCGAGTCGGAAGAAGATTTCGACCAACTGTCGGGTGGCCTGAAGCAAGCCGAGCAAGGGCTGGCGGGGACGCTCTTCCGAGAGATTGCCCAGGAAGCAGCGGCGTTCGAAGAACGCACCCTGTCGTTCGGCGGCCAGAAGAACGGCCAGGCTCGGGAATATGTCACGCAGCGTTGCAAGAACGCGCTGCAGGCGATTCGCGAGAAGATGGAGGGCCTCGCCTTCCTCGACCCGTGTGTACGTCCGATCATCGAGACCATCGACTACAGCATTAAGTTGCTGCCGGAGAAGGGCAAGATCGAGGGCATCCATCTTACGACCCTTTGGGGGCTGACGGGGATCCTCAAACGACCGGAGCGTATGCGCGCGTTTGGCCAGCAGTGTCTGGAGTCGGGTGACGTCGCCGCGACGTTCAACCTTGCCGTCGGCCCGCGCTTCGGTGCGGCGGATGAAGAGGGGGATGCACCGCCGGTCTCTGTGCCGATGGCTGCTCCCATGCAGCCTGTTGTGAGCGCTGGTTCGCCAGCACCTGTCGGCCGTCCTGGTCCGGCAGTTCCGTCGATGCCGTTGCCTTTGCCGCCCCAACCGGGCATGGCAACGGGCTTCGGGATCTAAACCCGAAGGGGCGTAACAATCGCCCCTTCGGGGGCGATTCTTTCTCGAAGGAATCGCATGAACATCAATACGCTGAAAGGTGCCTTGCCGATCGCGGCCAGGCTGCTTGCGGAGAAGTGTGGTCTGAAGGTGCGCATAGGCGGCAATCGAGCCTACGCGAACCCCAGCGAGATCGTGCTTCCCGATCTTCCAATCGAAGTGGAAAAGGCTCGGGTTCTCGGACTCGGGTTTGTTCTCCACGAAGGGGCGGGGCATATCGTTCATACCGACTTCGAGTCGGTTGCGGCGATGGACCTCCCGGCTTTCACTTTTCGGATCTACAACGCACTCGAGGACGTGCGCATTGAAGGCCTGGTGGAGCGGCGCTACCCTGGTGCCAATCGGATCTTTATGGCAATGCGGGAAACCCTGTCGAAAGACGGGCAGCTTCGCGAAATGTCGAATTCCTCCGATCTGGCTGAAGCTCTGATTACCGCGACGGTGCATACGTTGAACTGGCGGCAGCTCAAACGAACCTTTTTTGAGGCTCGTGAAGCGATCGCCGTGCAATGGCTTACGAGTGCGTTCGATAGTTCTTTTGCGAACGCATATCTGGCGGTCATCAGCAAGGTTCAATTCGCACACACGTCGGCCGACGCTGCCCGGATCGCTGTCGAGGCCGTTTCCCTCCTGCAGCAGTATGCAGAGGAGAACTCGGACCCGGATCAAGATTCGAGCGACACGGAAGACGGCGGTGAGGATGAAGCCAACGGGGATTCCTCGAAGGCTGATTCCGATCCGAACGGCGAAGCAGGATCCGGCGGCGATAGCGATCAGCCCGAGAACAGCGGGCAAGACCGCGAATCCGGTAGTGACGGTGACGTTCAGTCTGCTCCTGCGTCGGATCAGCCGGCCTCGGCGGGCGCCATCGGTGACGATTCAGCCGCGGATGATGGTGCGACGTCGACCGACGAGGGAGACCCTTCGAATGGTCTAGCGGACGCTGATTCAGATGCGGTCGAGGATCCATCCTCGGCACAAGGCGGTTCTGCTGACGCTGGCGGTAAGGCTGAATCGGAGCCTGACGGCGATGGGCCGGAAAGCGGCGCTGGATCTGCAGCTGATACCGGCGACGATTCGCAGCCCGGCGACGGTTCGCAGCCCGGCGTCGGTTCTCAACCCGGCGACGGCTCGCAGCCCAGTGACGGTTCGCAACACGGTGACGGCTCGCAACCGGGAGATGGTTCGAAACCCGGTGATGGTTCGAGTCAGGACCCTGGCTCTGTCTCTGCTACTGAAGACGGTACGGGCGCGTGCGCCTTGGCCGACGACGGGCAGCAGCAGGACCAGATGAATGATTCGGGAGCTTCGTCGCTGGACCTTTCCCAGAAAGCGACGTCGCGCGATGTTCGTGTGGCGTTAGGCGCTGGCTATAACCCCGGAGAGGATCTCGGGGAAATAGTCCAGGGCATGCTGAATGGGATGGCGAACGAGTCGGATGCGCCTCCAGTTCTTTCGAACGCGATCCCGTTCACGGAAGAGATCGATGACAACGGCGAAATCGTCCAGCGCGTCAAGCGTGAGTCGATCGCGCTGCGTCGGAGATTGACGACGGCTCTGGAAGCGGTAACACAAACCAGAAGCTGGGATGCGTATGCGGGTGAACGGCTTTCCAATTTGGGTGCGCTCAGGCTGTCGACTGGCGACCTGAACATCTTCGAGCGGGAGTCATCGCGGAACAGCATCGACGTTGCGATCCACTTGCTTCTCGATCGTTCCGGAAGTATGCAACTCGAGGAGCGGATGACGTTGGCGATTGATACTTGCACCGCGCTCGGTATCGCTCTCGGGCAAATCGACGGGGTACAGGTGGCAACGTCCGCGTTTCCGTCCGGATCACGAGAGTGCGATCGGGATGTTCTCATACTGAATCGCTTCGGTGAGTCGGTGCGGAAGCGTGCCGGCCGGATCGCGGCGGTTCGAGCGGACGGTCACAACACGCCGCTCGCGGACGCGCTGCTTTATGGCCAGTACTCGCTGTTGTCGACAAAGGCGACCCGGCGGATTCTCCTGCCGATAACCGATGGTGTACCTGACAGCAAGGAAGGCGTGGTGGATGTGGTTGCATCGTGTCAGCGCTGGGGAATCGAGGTGATCGGTGTTGGTATCGGCCAAGATATTTCCGGTGTGATTCCCAACAGCATCTGTATCAAGGAGGTTGCAGATCTGCCGACCGAGATGTTCGAGCTGCTTCGCAAGCAGCTTGTTCTGAAGAAGGCGGCGTAGGCCGGGCCCGGGGGGGAATCCCCCGGTTTTTTAACTGCAGTAGCAAAAGGGGTAGACGATGAGCGTCGATGTGCTCGAGCGTCGGCTTGAGAATGAAAGGCAGGTCGCCGAAGCTCAGTCGCGTTCGGATGGTCGTTGGCCTGACTTGCTGCAGGTGGCCGGCCTGGACGAACAGTATCTGCGACTGAAGCGAAACGGTCCGTGTCCTTTTTGTGGGGGCAAGGACCGATATGTCTTTACCGACAAGTACGGCGATGGAAGTTACTTCTGCCGCGGATGCGGCGGCGGCAACGGGCTCAAGCTGCTGAGCGTGGTTTTCCCTGAGAAGACGTTCATGCAACGTGTTCGCTGGGTGCTGGAGTCGCTTGGGGTGGGTTTGCCCGAGTCTCCGGTACGTCCACGCAATGCAGATGCACCGCGCCGGTCTGGCGAGCCGATGAGCAAGGAGGAGTTTGCTCGACGCAAGGCTCGCCACGTAAAGCTTTGGAACGAGGCTCGGCGAATCTCGGTTGGTGATCCGGTCTGGAAGTATCTGACCGGCCGTCTTCCCGAGCTTGATCCGGCTGATATTCCTGCTGTTCTTCGGTTTCACCCTGCCCTGCCGTATTGGGAAAAGGACGAGGACGAGAAATTTGTTCTTGTTGGGAAGTTCCCCGGCATGGTGGCAGGAATTCAAGGACCGGATGGTGTCTGCTGCAACATCCATCGCACCTTCCTCACGGAGGATGGTGCGAAGGCCCCGGTACCGAGCGTGAAGAAGAAGGAACTCTCACTTGGAATCAAGGGGGGGGCCATTCGACTCTACGCTCCGACTAGCCGGGAACTGAGCGTTGCGGAAGGCATCGAAACGTCCCTTGCTGTCCGGGTGTTTCGCCGTGAAACTTGCTGGTCTATGGTCGACGCCGGCGGAATGGAGGAGTTCGATTTCTCCGTGCTCGACGATATCGATCTGCTTCGGATCTACCAGGACAATGACCTTCCCGACAGTCGGGGAGTTCGTCGTGGCTTCCTGGCAGGCGAGAAGCTCGCTGAGCGCGCGAAGGCGATGGGCAAGCGAGTGATCAAGTACGCACCAGCCAAGGCCGGGACGGACATGCTGGACTTTGTTCGTTCGTTACCAAAGCGGTCATGAAGATAGGTCGGAATCGACCTGAACAGAAAGCGCCGGGGGAACTCGGCGCTTTTTTTATGGGGAGCAGACATCCCCTTGCAAGGCTGTTCGCAATCAGTATCCTGTCGCTATAACGTCAGGCCAATCAAATGAGTAATCAGATCGATCGTCTTACCATCCATACTCAAGCTGAAGAAGAGCGCTTCGTGTGTACGTGGCGGCTCGGGCGCAAACAGGGCATCGTGTATGTCACGGTGGAGGCAGATGTTGCCGAGAAGGATGTTGTCGCGGAGTTGAGCACGCTGCATTACCTCGTCGAGGACGTCCAATTGATGGGTGACAATCGGAGCGGAGCGAGCCTCGAGATCACGATCTCCAACCCGACCATCTTGGATCTACGAAGCGGCCGGAGCAAGAAGTCGCACCTGTATCCTTACGCGGTGCTGCTTCTGACGAAATTCCTCGAAGTCCCGCTCAACGTTGAGAAGGACTGCTCGTGGGTGGGTGAGGGTGCCAAGACCCGTGAGCGGCATCTGTTGGTATCTGAGCCGCTCAAGCTCTTCTTGGATGTGAAGGGACACGGCAAAGTCGGCGTACGGCAGCACAGCTTTGATCAATTCCGGGCACGGTTGAATCATGTCAGCGCGGTCGTAGCCTGGAAGGAGATGCAACGGGTCGCAAAGGCCGGAATGTCGCCCATTCGGAATCCGGAGCGGGGGAGCACCAAGCTATACCACGCAGAGAGTCATTGGGTGTTCGTGGTGGGCGACGACGGGTACTTCGTCACCGCCTACACTGACTTCAACGGGGGAAAGCATGCCCGGCAGGCAGGCGATACACCGGAGATCCGATGACATGGAGGCTTTGGGGCGCCTGATGTGCGGCATATCCAAAGCCAATGTCCGTCTGAGACAACTGGATCACGGTGTCGTCCTCAAAAGAGAACTCCCACTGAGAAGCGCCATCCTCGTGTGTTGCCAAGGCCTTCAGCTTGGCTATGTACATCAATCCATCGTATTGGACGATGTAATGCCGATCCGCCTCAAGTCCCAGATTCTGGGTGGTATAGACGACCTTGTCACCGGCTTGGACGAGATCCATTGCCTCGCGGGCAGAAACGCTCCAATAGAAGAACAGCCCGATCCAACCAATGGTCGAAAATTCCTTGATGCGTTCGGGCAACGACATCTGAATCGGATTGTGCCCGGACGGATCGTAGAGGAGGTAGCTGTTCAAGCTTCCCACGCCGATCAGGTAGTCGGGCGTGACGTTTAGACGTCTGGCGAGATCGATCAGGATGTCATAGCTCGGGACGAACACGCCGGACAAGTACTTGTATGCCGTCGGCGATGTGACCCCTATTAAGTCCGCAATGTACCGGCTCCGGGCAAATCCGGTAGTCGGAAGTCCTCTTGCGTCAAGAATCGTATGCAGACGCTTCCCGAACGTCTGCCTGACGGCGTCGATGCCGCTCTTTTCCATGGTGGCGCACCCAAAAAGTGAGTTTTCTGCTCAGTATTATGCCGCAGGTCAGTTACCCCGGACGACAAAAGTCGAGGGCGGATACTCCGGAATCCATTTTGTCAAGCTGTTTTGTCAAGCCCAATGCGCATGTGAAATTTCTGTCCAGGCCGTCGGATCCCCCAAGTTTGCCGACGGCCGAAACCGACCAACAGTTAACGGCACGGTAAGGAAGAACCTGAGCTTTGTCGAGTGCGGTACCTAACATTGACGAGCATAAAGGACTTGACGCTTGCATTCCATCGCGGACTTGGGTAGATTCCCGTCAGGAACACTTCCTGTCAAGAAGTTGTTTCCCCAAAAAAGGATGTTAAGTAAAGGTTATCGACCAGTGACCACGATCGAGGGTTTTCAGAAATGTGTCCTATTCTTGAGCTTGCCGCGCTTGAAAACGTAAAGGCCGTCGAGAATCGCTGGAACGCGGTTCGCATGAACCAGACGCGCGCGATGCTCGTGTACAAGCTGAGCAGCGAAGCCGTTGACGTCCTTCTCTCGACCCCCCTCGAAGTTCTTGTTGAGAAGGTCAAGGATGCAAACCAGGCGATTTTTGTGGACAACCAGTTCACGGATCTCCTCAAGGTTGTGACGGTTCAGGCGGCGCCGAAGTCCACCGTACAGAACGTCATTGCTCTGCGCGGCTGATCATGAAAAATCTGCAGCTACGCTTCTACATCGAGCACGAGCATAGGCTCAAGCGCCTGTGCGAGTTCGGCGCCCGTCCTAAAACGATGCAGGCGCTCCTGTCTCCTCGCGGCGGCGTACACATCCAGACCTTCCGCGAAATCTTTACCCAGCTCACCGGCCGTACACCCAAGCCGGGCATGTCTCCGGCGCAGGACTACGCGTTCTTGCAGAAGCCGGGCTGGCGCTTCAAAGGCAGCCTGATCCTCCAAGCCTACATACGCCTCTGCGAACTCGGTGCGCACCACATCGACTCCCTGATCGAAGCTTACGCATTCTTCCTTGAAAGCTCCGAACCGGAAAAGAGCTCTGAGTTCTCGTTCGAGCGGGCTCTGATTTTGGTTCGCGGGTTCGAGACGGGTGATCTTCGGTTCACGAAGTGCGCCTGCTGCTCATCCCATCATGTGCATGAGCGAAACGAACCCGTGATGTGCCCGGTGTGCAACAACGGGAACTTCGGCGGATCCCGCAAGCGCCACAGGAACCGCGTTCTTGCGACATTCCACCAAGCGGGGTAAGTGATTGTTTCCGGCTGCTCGCGCAGCTACCACTATTCTGCATCAAATTTCGAACGTTGTAAGCATCTTCTTTCTCATCAGGAAGAATAGTCAAATCTGAGTGGGGGAGGTTGACAATCCGTCTCAGATTTCTGTCAAGAAGGGTAAAGCGAGGAAAGACTGTTCTTTTGACGAACGTTTCGCGCTTTCTCGGGTAGGTGGCAGAGCATAGACTTTTTTTATGCTCAAAAAACTCCTACAGCGGCTGACAGGCCGATCGGACGAGACGTCGCAGGAAGCCCCGGCTGTCGCGCCGGTTGTGCTTCAACGACATGCTGCGTCTAAAGTTCGTGTGGACACAGTAGCGTCGCGTGTTCCCGTTTATCCCCCTGTCGATCCGGGCATTGAAGTCTTGCCGGTCGATAGCATTGTGGAAAGCCAGTCCGCCATGGTCGCGCGGATTCGCACCGTGGCGGGGGGTACTGAAGCAGATTTCTCCGACATGTACCTATCGGTGATCCGGAACCTTGCCGAGTACATACATCTTCTTCCAGCTTCTCGCCAAGAAACGCACACGGGCGCCGGCGGTTTGTTCCGCCTGTCGCTGGAAATGGGCTTTTACTGCTTGCAGGCCTCCGAGGGGGTGATTTTCACCCCGACCGAAGGTGTGGAGCGCCGTCATAAGCTTGAGCCGCGGTGGCGCTACGCAGCGTTCCTGGCTGGGGTCTGCTCAGAGCTGCACCGGCCGCTGGCGTCCTTGATCGTCAGTGGGCCGGATGGCGCTCAATGGCCCAAGTACTTGCTGCCTTTGCATCGGTGGTGTGGTGAAGGCGGATTTGACCGGTATCACATTTCCTGGCAACCCGAACCGCGCTTTGAGACCGCGTCGGCAAAGGGCGAGGTGTCGGCGATGATTAGCCGTATCGTTCCCGATCGCTGTCTGCAATACCTCGAAGCCGGTTCGCCGGCGATCGCTCCCATCGTGTTCTCCGTTGCGACTGGTGTGGCGCGAGACAACGAAAACTCCGTTGCAGAGCTCGTTGCGCGGATTCGAAAGCGCGTCCTGGATCGCGACAAGGCGGTTCGGCCGGATTACTACGGCACGATGGTCGTGGGTAACCATCTTGAGCCTCATCTTCTCGAGGCGATGCGTACGCTTATTCGTGACGGCAAGTGGAAGATCAACGAGGAAGGGGGCCGCGTATGGTTCGGTGCGGACGGTCTGTTTGTGATCTGGAAGAAGGCCGCGGAGGAACTGTCGCGGGAAATCGCTCAAAAGGGAATTCAGGGTGTGCCAACGGAGGCAAACACGCTCGCCGAGGCCCTGCTGAACGCGAAGGTCTTTACGGCGAAGGTGGACCGCGATCCGTATTGGAAGGTCGTCCTTCCCAACGGCAAGGAATACGTCGCAACCAAACTCGTCAACCCTCTTAGCCTGCTCGGCGATATCGAGGTATCGCCGTTACCTACGGCGTTGGCGGGCGGAATCGCTGCTCCGGTCGCAGCCCCGCCCGGCGGTAGCGTTTCGCAAATGCCGGCGGCGACACCAACTACTGCGGTATCTCAAGTGGCTGCGCCTCCGCAGACTCCCGCGCCAGTCGGGGCCACCTCCACTCCGGGCGAGGCTCCGAGGCCGCCGGCACCGGCCGGAAAAGCGCCGGACAGGCTGACGTCATTGATGCAACAACAAGCGCAGTCACGGTCGGCGATGCGGACGCTGGATCCGACGGAACTGGGCGAGAGAACGTCAGAAGAAGCGATCGCAGAGCGTGTTGCTGAGGGAGCAAATCCTCCCGCCGCAAAACCGGATGTTGACGTGGCAACAGTGGAACAGGCTGCAAACACAAGCGGGACGCCTGGCATCGCAGAAGGTACGCCGAGCCTTGCCGATTCGGGCGAGGGGCAGGGTGTGCGCGGCAGCAAGAAAGCGCGGGCGGGTAGGGATGATGGCGCGGCATCCGCGCAAAAGGATGTTCCATCTTCGACGGGCGGCGCCGGGAATCGAGGGGTTATTCAGAAGCAAGATGCTCCTGCACAAGCCAAGCTCCTGGCGCCAGCTGAGCAGGCCGAGTTCTCATACGTTCAGCTTCTGCCCGAGCAATTTCGGCGCAAGTTGAAGCCGTTCCTTGGGGAAACGTTAGGGCGTTTGATTGCGGATTATCGATCGGGAGAGTTCAACGACAAGTTCTTGCTCGACCGCGATGGTTTGTGCGTGAGCTTCAAATACGCGGGAACCCTCGGCGCCCCTCTCCCGGCAGTGATTGAGGAGCTCGATCACCTGAACATGCTCTACGTCGACCCTTCCAATCCTGGCAAGAAGCAGCACCACCGGAAGCTACCGGGCTCGGATAAAGACGCACCGTGCCTCGTCTTGGCGTCACACGCCGTTCAGTATCTCGAGATCATCCAATGATCATCAACTACCAGAATCTATTCCGTCCGACCTATGAAGCACGATCGGCTTTCGCGTGGGGCGTGTCGTTAGCTTCCATGACTGGCATCGCATTAGCGTCCGATGTTCACACGAACGCCTTCGTATGGATGGGCGCCGGTTCGGCTGCAATGATGCTGTGGCGAGCCAAACAAACTCAGAGTATCTGGAACTTCAAGGCCAATCTTGCGGGCAAGCCTTTCACGTTTCTGAAGGCTGATGTTGTTCGCGTCAATCTTCCGAAGTTCGGGGACAACCTCTGGCTTGGCTGGGGTTATCGCTGGGAACCTAGTCATACCCAACAGGCCACCGAGATCATGAAGCGGGATCTTGCGGCCGTGTACCCGCCGAAGTGGTTTCTCAAGGCTCGCGGCCTGAAGGGACCGCAGCTCGACCCCAAAAACGCGAAAGGCCTCCAGTGGATCCACGGGCTCGAGGAAGAGGGGGACATGCTGATGCCCCTATCAGCGATGCAGGGCCACACCGCGGTGCTGGCGACGACGGGGGCGATCAAGACAACGCTGTATAGCCTGCTCGTCTATCAGCTTGCCTTGCGCGGGTACACGATCATTATCATTGACCCGAAAGGGGATCACGATCTGAAGGAGATCGCGAAGAACGCCGGCACGCTTTCGGGGCGACCGGAGAAGGTGATCACGTTCCATCCGGCGTTTCCGTCGGAGTCCGTGCGTATCGACACGCTCAAGAACTGGGACCGGGAGACACAGGTGGCGTCGAGAATCTCGTCACTCATCCCGAGCGATGGGGACGAGTCATTCCGCTCGTTTGTGTGGATGCAGGTCAATCACGTTGCCCAGGCGTTGATTTATACCGGCACCAGGCCGTCCTGGTCGTCCTTGCTTGATGCGATCCAGAACCTCAACGGCGCACAAAAGCTGCTGGAAAAGGCACTGCGTATCTTCTTCAGGCAGAACGTCCCGGGGTGGGAAGCCCAAGTGGCGCCCGCCGTCGCAAAATTCAACAAGCCGGAAAGCAAGAAGAACAACGACATGGAAGGCGCTTCGGCCGAGCTGCGGGCCTACGTGGAGTTCTTCGAATCTGAAATTCCGCTCAAAGATCAGCCACGACAAATCAAAGGCCTGATCAGTACGGTGCGCTCAAACCGTGAATGGTTCGCGAAGATGATGGTGCTGTTGCTGCCGCTTCTCACGAAACTTACGGCTGGGGAGCTCGAAGGGCTACTCAGCCCGGATTACGACGATATCGACGATGCCCGGCCGATCTTCGACACGAAAAAGATTTTCGACGGTGGGTACATCTTCTACGCAGGTCTCGACTCTCTGAGCGATTCGGAAGTTGGATCTTCGATCGCGGCAGCGCTCCTGTCTGATATGCAGGCCGTTGCTGGTGAACGATACAACTACGACAAGAACATCAAGGATAAGTCTCGCATCGTCGTCTTGATCGACGAGTGGGGCGATGTGATGTGTGAGCCGGTGATTCAGGAGTTGAACAAGGGCCGTGGAGCGGGACTGGACATCATCGCTTGCGGCCAGACATTCGCTGACCTTGCCGACAAGCTCGGTTCGGAGGTCAAGGCCAAGCGGATGATCGGCAACTTCAACAACCTGATTGCCGGTGCAACGCAGGACGAAGAAACGCAAAAGATCATTGCCGAGAAGATTGGTGAAACATACATCAAGAAGATTTCGCGCAGCCACGGACGCAATTCGAAGACTGAAGACCACGGAATTGAATTCGGCGGGTCGATCAGCGAGACGGTATCCGAGGAATTGGTCGACCTGTTCCCCATCACGTTGATGAGCAAACTGCCGGATTTGCATTACATGGCTGTTTGGAACCGCGGGACGGTTGTCAAGGGGCGCATTCCGAAGCTCGTTCTGTGACGAGTTGGGCACACTTTATCGGTTGAAAGAGAGTTATGGAATCGCAGGTTATCGATCTGTCAGGCATGGAATTTCGTAGGCGGACCAAGGGCGCTGTGGAAGTGCCTGTGTCCAGCATCTGCAAGCAGGGTGACGTGATCCTGTCGAACGTGCTTCGTTCGACCGAGCGTAAGGCCGCGGCCAAACCGATTTTCTTGCAGTGGCCAACGCTGCAGCAATCGGCACTGAAGTTTTGCGAAATCCTGTCCGATCGCTACCCGGGCGCGGTGGGGACTTCGCTGGTGGAAGAGGCGATCCAGCGCGCGATCGAGCGCTTCGTAGAGGTCTATGAGACTTCACGCAGAAGCACCGATTCGATGGTCGCCTTTCTCGAATCATTGGCGCTGTCTGCTGACATTGCCATGGAGTACAGCGCTGTTGGTTTTGATGAGGCAGGTAACCGCCGGGTATGGCCGCCTTTCGAGGAACCCATTGGTTCGTGGGCAAGACGCCTTGGCCTTCAGAAAGTGCGATTCGTCCGTGTCCCGCCGGTAGAACCTGATGTGCTCGTAGGGAATCGTTTTCTGCTGTGCAGTCGGATTATGACAGCCAAGGACATTGGTAGGGTCAGCGAACTGCCAAGCGGCTCGTTGGATATTCGAGCACATGGGAGGCAGTGATGAAGTGGGGTTTACATCTTAAATTTTGGATTCTCGTGACCCTGGTGCTGATCCTCGCCGTTCCGGCGATCGTCTCGGTGCAAGACGGGCTTGACCGGATCTCACGTGAGGTGGAGATGACGAGGGCGGTCTTCGGGGATGAAAAGACCGAGACTATTGTCGACAGCGCAAAAGGCGTCTACGGCACCGCCTTCGTGAAATCCGGGTTCATCGCGGACCTGAACAAAACTCACTTTTCACAAGCTGACTACAGGAAGGCGCACGCCCTGAGCGGAGCGCTCAAGCACTTTGGAACAATCACCAACTCGTACTTCGGTTCGATGGTGATCAATCTCTACGGGATGATGATCCGCCTGTTTATCGTGTGGCACTGGCTTGCCTTCGTTGGTCCCTTCCTGATCGCTTGTGTGGTCGACGGCTACATGACCCGTGCCAAAAAGCTTGCCGAATTTGCCTACCAGAATCCCAGCGCTTTTTCACTCGCTGCGCACGTGCTTCTCTGGATCATTTTCTTCCCAGTCATGTACCTCGTGGCACCGATCCCGGTGACACCTCTGTTCGTGCCGATTTGGGCACTCGTGATGGCCCTTCCTGTGGCGGTGATGCTCTCCAATTCGCAGCGAATTTTCGGTTCCTGAGCAATTGTCGGGGGGAAACCCCCCCGCTTTACGTTGCGTTTCCGCGTAGTTCCTGACAGGAAGCTTGGGTAGATTTGCAATGACTGAATAGGCGAAGCTGTAACGCGTCGTCAAAACGAGGACAACGATGAGCGATTTGAAGAGAGATGGCCGCGGCAGTGGCCGAAACAGTCTGCTCGAAATGGTCATGAACTGTTTGGGCACGATCCGGGAGTGGCTCGAGGACGCGACCGTGACAGACATCATGATCAACCGCCCGGACGATGTCTGGGTTCAGCAGGGGGGGAAGAAGTTCTGCAGCGGGGCGAAGATCTCGGCCGCCCAGATCGAGGCCGCCATTACCCTTCTCGCTTCCAATTCGGGCATCCAGGTGAGCAACGAATCGGCAGACGCGATCGTAAGTACGAAGCTGCCCGGGTTTCGTGTGGAGGCAACACTTCCGCCGGTCGCCGTCGATGGCCCGACCATCGCGTTCCGACGAAACAACATGGTCGTCAAGGCCATGTCTGACTGGGTAGAGCAGGGTGCTCTACCCCAGGAAGTGGCGGACGTTCTGGCGGATACGGTTCGTCGTCGTCTCGGCGTCGCGATAGTCGGAGGTACGGGTTCGGGGAAGACGACATTCGCGAACACTCTGCTGGGATGTTTTCCGCCCGACGACCGAATCATCACCATCGAGCAGGTTCCGGAACTCGTCGTCAAGTCGCCGAACAACGTGCGGTTGCAGATCAACCCGCAGCTCAAGGTTACGGCAAAACGCCTGCTAGAAAGCGTGCTGCGGCAAAACCCTGACCGAATTGTGCTCGGCGAGGCCCGCGGTGCTGAAGCAAACGACCTTCTTCAGGCGGCCAATACGGGGCACGAAGGTCCGCTGGTGACGTTGCACGCGAATAACGGTGCGGAAGGCCTGACTCGCTTCGAGGACATGGTGGCGCAATCAGCAGATGCGCCGGATAGCCGGGAAGGCATTCAGGCTCGAATTGCCAGTGCTTTCCAGGTGATGGTGTTCATGAAGTTGGTCGGCGACGACCGGATCGTGGCAGAAGTAGTAAAGGTCGACGGCTTTGATCGGCAGTCGAAAGAGTACAAAACCACTCTCATCTATAGGAGTAGCAGATATGAAACGTTTGATGTCCCGATGCTCGGCGGCGATCAAGGCGAGCTCGCCCGAGCAGCGTAGGGTCGTACTCGGGTCGCTGCTGGCTGTCGCGCTGGTCTCGTCGTCGCAGGCCTTCGCGACGCTGACGCTGCCGATTACCGGCATCCTGTGCGACTTCTTCAACCTCATGACGGGCCAGGTCGGCTACGCGATCTCGGGGATCATCGTGGTGATCCTCG
>NZ_JAHACR010000416.1 GCF_018375725.1 Burkholderia sp.
GCTTGGGCGCCAAATTCCAGAAGGCGCTTCGTTCCATGTCCATGAAGCCCGTGAGACAGCCGATGCGCCCGCGCCTGAGTCCGAAAGTGCTCGTGACGACGTCCAGGTGCCTGGCGGCGCGCTTCCTCAGGATGGAGGGGCGGCATGAAATGGCCACTGGAGATCGAGTGGGTTGAGGAGCCGGTCAGTTTGTCGGCTGAAGACGTTGCACGGCTTCGCGCAACGATTGCGCGATTGCCTCAGCCTGATCGGGCCCAAGGAGCAGGAGCATCGGCGCTTGATCGTTTCCGGCTTCGTCTTGCGGAGCGAGTTGTAGGGCGACGCATCCTTCATTTGGGAGCGCGCCTGCGCGATGGGAAGTGATGATGAACTTTTGCATGCCGATTCCGATTGGAGTGATGACGTTATGAGCCGGCGCCCGACATTCGAGCAGGTGCAGATGCGGCGGCGCGCACGTGAGGCGCGGTCAGCCGCACGTGAGATTGGTATGCCGGTGCCGACCAATGCGCTGATGCGCGTGTTGGCCGGGCTGCCAGACGATCGCGCGACGGTTAGAGAATCGGCAGGTGCGCCGACGAGGAGTCCGGAGCCTCCAGCATCCATGCCACCAGGTGCATTGGAATGGATGCAGCCAGGGGAGGTTCGGCGGGGGTATTGGCTTCCGACTCCGGAACGAAGTGAAGAAAGCCGAAGCCCGTGGTTTCTGCCGACGTACATCGGATGAGGACGAACTCGTTGTCGCCCGGCTCGCCGAGAGGCACGACCGGCGGATTGATGCGATCGCGATTCAATGCAGTCAGCAGATGATGGATTGAGCGGTCGTTTCTGACTGCAACAAAGATTTTGGTCATAGGAGCTTCCTTTTGTGATCGGCGTTGATGACGTTGGCTGGCAGGCCGGCATTGATTCTGACATGGCTGGAGGCTCCTTCTTTAAGCCGCGGTTGATGTTGACCGCATCGTATTTGTGCCTAGCAGCAATGGCACTCAACAGTTTTTGACAGGGATTGCCAGCCATGGCGAAGCCGAACATTGAACAAGCGCTGCGGGATGTCCTGACGGGCTCCGAGAGAAAGCGAGCGGCCGATCGGCTCGGTTGGGACGCATCGGAAGTCAGTCGCTTCCTGAGAGGCCAGCGCGGCGTGCTGATCGGCGAGATCGACAAGGCGATTGAGGTCGCCGGCTACGCGCTGGTGAGCCGGCCGTACCTGGACGCGATCGCGACGCTCTGCAAGGTCGGAGCGGCGTGCGAATGCGCGCGGCAGGGCGCGGGCGAGTGCGGCCTGCGCTGATTGCGTCAATGACACCCCGGATAGACGGGGAGAAAACACGAAGAACTGCCCCCTAGGGCGCAACCAAAAAGACGGACGAAACGGCATGAATGGATCGGGGAATGGCGCACGCGAGTGCCGCCACTGCGAACATGTGCGCCCGCATCGCGGGCTGCTTTCGTTGTTCGGCTTGCTGCCGACGAAATGGGATCTCGCCACATGCGGCCGCGCAATGCGACCCGAGCCCATTCCCCCTGGCGGCGCGCCTGATGCCGTCGTCTATCGCCACCCACTGACCACCGTCGAGCGCGCGCTGGAGTTTCATGCGTGCGGCCCGGCGGCGCGGTATTTCACATCGCGCACTGCCGCGTGATTGACGCGGACATTCTTACCTTCGGCATGGCGGCGTGCGTCGCCTTGTCAGTCATCTTTTGCCTAAGGAACCCCCGATGAGCCTTCATCACGAGAACTTCGCCTGGGAAGTCGAGCTGCCCAGTGTCCGGAAAATCGTGCTGCTCGCGATCGCGCGCGCTGCGCACCTGACAAACCGCGAATGCTCGCCGAGCGTGCGGCACCTTGCATTCAAGTGCGGCCTGAGCGAGAGCGCGGTACGCAGTGCGATCGACGAGCTGGAGCAGCTCGGGCTGATCGAGACGATCAAGGTGCCGTTGAAGGGGCGCGTGTTCCGCGTCCTGCTGGGGCAGGAGGCGACAACATGAAGGTCTATATCGCCGGCCCGATGTCTGGGCTTCCCCATCTGAATTTCCCGGCATTCCATGCCGAGGCGGCGCGCCTGCGTGGGCTCGGCTACGAGGTTGTGAATCCTGCCGAGATCAATGCGGACCAGGACGGCGACTGGCTGGCCTGCATGCGGAACGATATCAAGCACCTGGTCGATTGCGATGCGATCGCGATGCTGGAAGGCTGGCACCACTCGCGCGGCGCGCGGCTCGAATACACGATCGCGTTGATGCTCGGGCATGCCGTATTCCGCGCGGTCGACATCGTCGAGAGGCTCGCGGCATGAGGGTGACCGACATCCTGCGCGACATCGGGCACCCGGTCGCGTATTACCCCGGCCTGTCGCGCTACCTCGGCGGTGTGAAGGCTACCGTGTTCTTCTGTCAGATCTTCTACTGGCAGGACAAGGCCGAGAGCGAGCATGGTGTGCACAAGACCGCTGACGAGTTGCTTTCCGAAACCGGGCTTACCTACGAGGAACAGCGTGCGGCACGCAAGGCCCTGCGGACCGCCGGCGTCCTCGTTGAGACCGAGAAGCGCATTGAGCACAAGATCTATTTCCGGATCGATGAGGATGCGCTTGAACGCCTGATCGAGGGGGCGCCGGCAGCGGATGCGGAGCCCGAATCCGGGATGGGGAAACCCCATTTCGCGAAACGGGAAAAGTCTATTTCCCGAAATGGGAAAAGTCCAGTCCGGGAAGTGGGAAAAGTCCATCTCGCGAAACGGGAAAAGCCCATTCCGCCAACGGGTCAAACCCTTGTTCGCGGACCGGGAAGTTCCCATTCCGTTAACGAAGGAAAGACTACTACAGAGACTACAGCAGAGAAGAACCCCCTTACCCCCTTGTCGCCGGCTGCGCCGCCGACGGCATCATCCTC
>NZ_JAHACR010000002.1 GCF_018375725.1 Burkholderia sp.
TGCCCCCTCGAGGGGGCAACGGGCCTCAAGTGACTTTTCAAACCCTCGCGGGGACGCTCCCCGATCGTGGGGAGCGCTTCTCGCATTCAACTTTGGAGAAGCAACATGGATCAAGTGAAATTGCCGGAAATCGTCTGGGCGTCCAACGGTTTCGCTACGGAAATCGCGAAGGTGGACGGAATTGCGATCGGTCACGTGGCACTCCGCGGCCGTCCGGATTACGACGACGCATACGAGGTGATTCTTTACAACTCGGAAGGCGAAAAGAACTCGTGGTCCGGGAAGCCGGATCCGGCAGCAACTGCCCATGTGGGCCCCGAGCAGGACAAGGCGACATTCCTGAAGATGGTCGAAGAGGCGCTGGAGCGCGGCACGCCCAGCGACGTTTTGACGATCATGAAAAGGAACGGGCAGCGCAATGGCTCCTTCCCGGAGCGCGTGCGATTCAACTGGGGCTTTCACGATGGCACGGCCGAAGCGGAACGTGCGGCGGTCAGGGACATGGAGGGTCATCAGGATCGCGCCTATGCACACGGCTATGTCCGTGGCGTACTGGCATGGAAGAACCTGGGATATCGTCCCGAGACGAGCGATGAAGCATGGTCGGCCTACCAGAACCATCCGGTAGTAGGACAGGCAACGGGGAAACTGCCGGAAGTCTCGGTGGCCACACCCGCGAGCTTGCCAAAGGCCTACCGCGTCGAAGTGACGGGCGGCGGCGATCTGGATAAGTCGCCTGGTGTCGCGATCTTCGAGGTGAGTGAGGAGTCGGCCCGGAGTATCATCAAGCTGTCCTCGGTGGTCAGGGCCAACGACCTGTACAAGGTCGAGAAGTACGACTGTCGAGCTCAGTACCTTCAGTATGATCCGGAGACTGATCCCGATGACGCGCTGGATGCGGGCGAAGAGAACGCCGTCCGTTCCGAGTGCGACATGCTGGTGGTTACCGATGACGCGTTTTACTTTCGAGCCTATGTGAAGCACACGGACGTTGCTGTCGAGTGCGCGTCACAACCGATCGCGGAACTGGCGGCGCACTTCGCCATTCCGTTCGAAGACCCGAGGCACAAGCAGGGCAATTAGTCTTCGCCCACCATGTAATCCATCAACATGAACTCTGCCCGCTGTGTGCTCCTTTGGAGCGCCGGCGGGCGTTTTTATTGGTGCGTCCAGTTTGCGAACTTGCGAAATTTCGCAAGTTCGTGTCGGGGAACATTCGAGCCGACCACGCGTACGTCAGAAAGAGGCCCGAATAGGCGCTCATTCCGGATTCCTGCGCGGAAGCGGCGTCAATAGAATTTTGGTCAAGGGATTCTGCCGCTACCTTGAACAGCGACACGCCCATATCGGATAACTGATAGGAGCTCGAATGCAACCGGAACACCTTTGGAACATGCTCGTGGGGACCACCATCATGGATTCCGCGACGTCGGGGTACGCGACTCGCGTCGGCCGGCGGCCCATGCCGCCAAGGCTGAAGGAACTCCTGCAACTTCGCGATCTCCCGCCGGACGTGTGGACGGACAGCGATCGCACGCTCGTGGAAAGCGTGCGCGGCCTGGCGAAGGTCCTGATGAACGGATCCCTCCTGCAGGAAGACGTGGCATCAATGGGTATCGGCCTCGGCGTCTCGAAAGAACTGATGGTCTGTCTCGCCGCGTTCGCCGAACCTGGTGAAGTCGCCGGCGAAGGCGGCGTCGGTACCGCCCGGCCGGCACAGAACACGCTGGACGTCATGCTTTCGAATATCCGAGTTCTTTGACGAGGTGACCGGCGGTCACTGAATCTGGGGCACGACAACACCAAATTAGAAACAGCTTCCCAACAAGAAGCAGTTGTGCCATACTGAATTCCTCTCAGGTTCTAGCACGGCCCTCGGATTGGCTAGAACACTTTTGAAGCGTCGCCCTGAAAAGTGCGACGCTTTTTTTTCACCGTGCCGCCGGCGTCTCCGCCTGTCCAGCGTCGTGCAGCCTAAGCACGTACGATTGGCAGTTGGTTCCAATCGGTCGTGTAGGCTGGTGTTAGCCGCTCCGGTCGGTGCCGCCACTCCTGCGCGAATCCGGCGCCGGCTAACTTCACGGTGCCGCGACCAAAGCGCGCGTTCAGTGCGTCGACCGTCTGCATCAGTGCTTGCGGATCTCGGCCATTTCCCGTCACTGTCGGCACGTCGGCGCCGAACAGCTCCAGTTGCTCGACATCGACCGAACTGAGGTCGAACAGCATCACGCCCGCTTTCGCGTAGCGCACCCCTTGCCTGAAAATCCGGCGTAGCGCGTATCGTGCGGCTTGGACGATCTGCCGGGTGTCTTGAGTTGCCGATGTCAGCCGGATCGAGGTCGACGCGGAGAAAGGCGCTTCGCGCTCCCGAAACGGGCTGTTGCGAATGAAGACCTGCAGTGCGCCCGCCCGCGAGCGTTGCGCGCGCAGCCGGTGCGCAGCGCGCTCAGCAAATTCCGCGATCGCCTCGGCGAGTTCGGCTTGCTCGATCACGACGCGGCCGAACGAGCGCGACGTCATGATCTGCTTGCGCGGCGCCGTGTCCGCGCCCAGGTCGATGCAGGGCGTGCCGCGCAGTTCGCGCACAGTTCGGGCAAGAACCACCGAAAACCCGCCAGCGATCCCCTCCGGGTCGGCGCGTGCGAGGTCGAGTGCGGACGCGATGCCCAGTTCACGCAGCCGCGGCGCTAAGCGCGGCCCCACACCCCATACGTCGCCGATGTCGACTTCCCTCATCAGGGTCGCCAGCGCACCGCGCGGCATCGCAGTGAGGTCGCACACGCCGTTCCAGTGTGGCCGCTTCTTGGCGACGTGATTGGCGAGCTTCGCCTGGGTGTAGGTTGAGCCGATGCCGACGCACGTTGGGATGCCGACCCATTGCAGCACGCGAGCGCGCATCTGTTGCGCGTAGTCGGTCAGGTTGTCACGAATGCCGTCGACGAACAGAAACGACTCGTCGATGCTGTAAATGTGCTGGTCGGGCCCGAACTGCCCGATGATGGCCATCATGCGATCACTGATGTCCGCATACAGTTCGAAATTCGCGGACAGCGCGACGAGGCCTGCGTCGTGCTCCAGGTGGCGAATCTCGAACCAAGGTTGGCCCATCTTGATCCCCAGCGCCTTGGCTTCTGCGGTGCGTGCGATCGCGCAGCCGTCGTTGTTCGACAGAACGATCAGCGGCCTGCCGACGAGCGCCGGACGGAACACCCGTTCGCACGAGCAATAGAAGCTGTTGCCGTCGATCAGCGCGACGGGGCGCGACGTCTTCACGGCAACGCCTTGATGCAAAACGTCGCCACGCCCCATATCTCGAGCACGTTACCGTCACGTGGGCGGATGTCCGGAAACGTGGGGTTGGCGGCCAACAGTTTGACGACGCCGCCGCGTTGATAGAGCCGTTTGACGGTCAATTCACCGTCGACCACCGCCACGACGATATCGCCGTGGCGCGGTCGCACCGCACGATCGACGATCAGGCGGTCACCGTCGTCGATCCCAGCGTCGCGCATCGACGGGCCGCTGACGGTCAGGAAATAGGTCGCGAGCTGGTGGCGGATCAAGACCTGGTTCAGGTCGATGCGCGAGACGGCGTGGTCCTGCGCGGGTGACGGGAAGCCAGCCGGAACGCGCGCGAGGACTTCGGCCACGGGCACGGGCTTGCCACAGTCGATCTGCGGCGCGGTGTTGGGATCCGGGGTGGCGGACATGGCGAATCCTTGGGTACTGTACAAAAATACAGTATTCTGCACCAAGGGACGCCGGGCGCGAAATTTCGCGTGTGCGGACGCAGCACTTTTTGCCGATATGCCGCCCAGCGCGGTGATGTCGTCCTCTCGTACACAAGCCCTCGAATCTTGCGATTTTGACGACGACAACTATAATGTTGGCAGAGTCGCAAATTTTCGGAGGGAGTCATGATTCAAGTCCATGAAGACTCAAACACGGACGTAGTGTTGAGCCTGCCGCTCCCGCGCGGCACCGATCCGGTCATTGCTTCCTCGCTGCAAAAGGGGATCGAAGAGCTGCTGGTTGTCATTCTGGCCACGCCTCAATGGGAAACAGGGCTGTTCCAGCGCGCGGATGAAATCGCCCGGGCTTTTTCGGGCCTGTCGGCGCCGGCAGCGCCGTTGATCGAGGAGCGTATCCGGCGCCAGAAGACCATGCGCGAGGTTTTCGCGCGGGGAGATTGGCTCACGGCAGAGCAGATCAATGCGCTGCAGGCAACGCCGCCCACCAATAAGGCTCAACCCGCGAGTGACTGGAAGCGGCGAGGGCGTGTCTTTGGCGTGACGTTCAATGGCAAGGAATACTTCGCGGGCTACCAGTTCGACGCGATGTGCCAGCCGCTGCCAGTGATCAAAGACATCCTCGAGGCGCTCGGGCCAGTAGAGGATGCGTGGAAGGTCGCCGCGTGGTTCCATTTCCCGAATGGATGGATTGCCGGGCGTGGCGCACATGAGGCCGAGCCGGTTGCGCCGCGGGACGCGCTCGATCGTCGTGATGACGTCGTTGAAGCCGCCCATCATCTGCACGGGGAGTACGTCGCCTGATGACCGGCCTGCACGTACCCGGCGCGGCGGAGCCGTTCACCGTCCTGCCCATTTCCCGAGAGGATGTACCCGCTTGGTATCACGCGTATTGCACCCACCCTCACGGCACGACGTCGACCACGTTCTCCGAAGGCTGGGGCAATACGCGGTTCGCGCCGATCAACCTCCCGGACGGCTCGCCGGTCCACACGTGGTACGCGGCGAGTTCGTTCGAGTGCGCCATCATGGAGTCGCTTTTCCACGATGTGACGCTCAATCCGCCCGGGGTCTTCTATCTCGACCGCTTGACGCATTACCGGATCGCGAAGGTGCTTCTGCCTGACCCGATCCAGTGCGTCAGCTTCCATACGCCGTATCTGCCCGCCCTGGAGCTGACGCGGGCCGATTTGATCGACAGCATTCCGGCCAAGTATCCGCAGACCCGCCAGTGGTCGCAGGCTGCACACGATCAGTGCCCGACAGCGCAGGGGATTGCGTACGGATCCCGCAGGAATGACGCCGGCCGGTGCGTGATGCTTTTCGGGCAGAGGCTGTCATCACCCCGTCTCGACGTTCTCGGCGATGACTCACTGGCGGTCGATCCGCTCCGGAGCAAGGTATTGCGGCTGGCGGACAGCCTGAAGATCTCCGTCATCTGACCGCGAAGGCGCTCGCATGGGCGCTCTTTTGAAGTTACGGTCAGAGCGAAGAAGCATGGGACATGCGATTCGTTGCCTTGTCGGGAGAGCTTGATCCAGGCTCGCCGTTCAGTACAGTGTTGATTCGAAACGCGCTAAGCGACGAAGGAAAAGGCGATGACGCTTCCCATCAAACCGCAGAAGGCGAGACGGATTCACCTCGCCAACGAAGGAATAGGAAAAAGCGTGACGAAACCTCACAGCATAGATGTGTCCTCGAGGGGAGATACCGTGTGGGTGACGGCGCACGATGGCTCGTGCGTCGGGCGCTTCAGCAAGCGCTTTGGGATCGACGTGCATCGAACCGTGACGGAGCAGCTGGAGGGTGCCGATCAATGCCTGCATTGTACGCATGAGCCAGCCGGGGAAGCCGAGTGGAAAGCGTTCCGTGAGGCAGTTCTCCAACACCACGGGATTGATGTTCCAGTCGACGTAATCGACTTTTGAATCGGCAACCAACAAGGAGCAGATCGATGGAAGCGATCTCGCCCAAGCTGACGGATGCGCAGATCCGTGTCATGCGATGGCTGTCTCGAGGTTGGGCGGCCGAGCCGGGCGCCGGGTCGGCCGTAATGGTGAACGGCGCCCGCATCTGCAACGTGGATACGATGCAGGCGCTGTATCGCGCGGGGTTCGCTACCCGTGACAATCAGGGATGCTGGCGAGCGACGCCGTCAGGTTTGGCGCTGCGCGACCGACTCCGACAGGAATAGGAAAAAATCAATGAATCTGTTCATGACATCAACACCGGCGATTGGCGACTGCCAGCGCGAAGGCCGCGACGCATTCCGCGAACACGGGGTGACGGGGCGAACGAAGCACGATTACCCTGACGGCAGCGTACAGAAAGTGGCATTTCTCGATGGCTTCTCGGAAGAGAAGTATCGGGCCGGCGAGGGCGCCATCGATGAGGCTCGTGCATATCACGCCCTGACCGTGCGCGACGCCGCTAAGGACCGGGCATGGGCCGAAAAACTCAGTTCGGGAAATTGCCATTGACGTCATATCTCGCGGAGGTCAGCACCCTTTAAACGGAAATAACGCCAATGAGTCGCTATATTCAGATCGTTCCCGGCGTCCTGTTCGCTGCCGAAGTGCTGAGTCCCGAATGGGGCCGCGAACATCGGCAGTATCCACCCGCCGCACAGTCTAAGTCTGTCACGCAATCCGCGCGGCGAACGACCAGCGAAATCACCGAAGGCAAGCGAGACCTCCGCGAAGCCAACCTTGGTCAGATTGAACTGTTGTGAAGGAAAAGCCGCAATGAGTGAAATAACCATTGCCGACGCGATGCGCCTAGCCATCAATCTGCTTCGGGATTCTGCGGAATCCCGAAAGATGCCATCCGGGGAACCGCTTGGCGACGATGGAACTGCGGTTCATGCAGCTGCCGCGGACGAATTGAGTGCGTTGTTGTCGCCTCGGCCAGGGGAGCGCGACGTCGCTTTTCCCGTCGAGTTGGACCCATCGTTCATTCGAGTGAGTATGGACATGTGGCGCAAGGCAACGGATATGCAGATCCCGCTGCACGATGCGTTCAAGATTCATTTCATGGAGCGGCGTAAATCGCTCCTCGAAGGTTTCGAGAAGACGGGAAAAGCATGGCTCGCCATGTTGCGGGGCATGAAACCCACATCAAATGCGAGTGAGCTCGTGGCTCTACGCACCGACATCGAGGAGTTCGTGAGATGGGCTGAGGACGGACTCGAAACGCTAGCGCGTCTCGGGAGCGGTCACGACGCCTGAGAGCATCGAAATAAGAGGGAGAGTTTTGATGCGGAACACCACGGTACTGGCCACGAGGAAGGATTTCAATCCGTTCACGCTCGCGCTCAAGGTGCGCTGCGAGGCCGAAGGTGAAGTGCTCGTGCGCATGCGCAATGGCGACTACTGCAAGGTCGTCTACCGGCCGGCCAACCCCGAGGACTACACGGGAGAGGCTTTCCACAAGACGGATCACTCCTCCTACTGGGACCCCAACGGGGAATCCATCACCAGTTCCGATTTCGATATCGTCGAGCTCGTCGACACGGGGGCAACGGCGCACACGAAGACGATCACGGCCGACGAATTCCGCGACGGTGCCCGCGACGCGGTTCTCAAGGCGCTCGACACGTACATGCGCGAGCTGACCGGCTGCGATAACGCCCGCGGCGCTCGCGATGCGGATCTGCCGAAGTTGTTCGCGGGAATCGACGCCCACATGGACCTTGTTGCGGCACGCCTCAACCACCCCGACAGCGACGAGGTCGGCTCAGCCTACCTCTCGATCTCCCCCTGAACAGGTACACCCGTCGCGGCGATCATCGCCGCTAGCGGGTCTTCGCGACCGAATGATGTTGAACGCCTATTCCATGACCCGCGCGGTCCGCACCGCCGGCGAACAGATCCGAGCACGAGCGTTACTGCTCGCCATGTTCGTCGGCTCGATGTGGCTGACGTTCTTCCTGTCCGTTGCAATACCGGGGCTGCATCTCGACCGGCATGGCGTCATTCCGCGCACGCTGAGCGGTCTGCAGGGCATCCTGTTTGCTCCCTGGTTGCACGCGAACATCGGGCACCTCGTAGCGAACACGGGCGGCCTGCTGATCCTCGGCGGGCTGGTCATGTGGCCGCGCATCTCGAACTTCTACGAAGCCCTGATCGGCTCGATGCTGGGCGCCGGGCTCTGCTCCTGGCTTTTCGGCGCGGCTTGGTCCGACCATATTGGGGCAAGTGGCGTCGTGTTCGGATTTGCTGGATACCTCGTCGGCCGTGGGGTCTACACGCGCAACGTCCTCGCGATCGTGGTGGCGCTGTTCGTCGTCGGCACCTATGGCTTGAGCATGCTGCTCGGCGTGCTGCCGATCTATCCAGGAATCTCGTGGCAGAGCCATCTGGGCGGCGCGATCGGTGGATTTCTGGCAGCGCGTGGCTCCCGTGGCGAGCGCTCGTAAGCGAATCTGATCAGGAAGCTCAAAGGAACCCCATGAACCTCGCTGCTATGAACGAGAGACAGGCAACCCCTAAGATCATTCACTGGGTCACCGCGGCGATCGCAGTCATTTCCACTGCAACTGCGTACGCCGGCTCACCTATCCAACCGGTCAGCATCCAGTCGGAGACTCCGATCAGCAAGGTCTTGATCGGAAACTCGATCGGATGGCTTGTCCGCGTCCGTGACGATCATCGAGCGGTCACGATCGAGCGAAATGCGCAGTACGCAACTGCGACGGACATGATTTTCGTGACGCCGACCGGGCTCGTGATCTACGACATCGCAAAAGACGGTCGGGTGGATCTGAACACCGACCGACGGATCATGCGGAACGATGGAACACTCGAACTCGCGCCGGTGCGGGTATCGGTCCTCGAATTTCCGGACACGGTCAAGCAGGTCGAGTGGACGCGCCCGCTCGCTCTTCAGGTTCAGGCGGTGATCGATCATCACTACGTCGCCCTGAAGTACGCGCAGATGATCGGCGGTCCGAATATAACCGGGCCACGCCGCCTGACGATCACTACCGAATCCGGGAAGTATTCGTTCAACGTGGTCGCCGGAACCAGCGGTGCGCCGGTGTACCGGGTAGTCGACGGAAACTGAGACTCCAATAGTTGCAGTTTCATGCCGCGCGAATCGCCCGAGGCGATCGCGGATAGCCGAGTCGATCAAAGCAAACGGCCCGCTGCGTGCTCCCCTTAGGAGTGCCAGCGGGCCGTGTGGTTTGATCAACGATCGATCAGTGCATCGTGGCTACGCTGTAGCCGATGACGATCAACACGGTGCAGATCACCTGAATGACCATACCCTTCCAGCCGGCTCGCTTCAGGTTAAGCCCCATGAGTTCGGACAGCCTGTACCAGAGCATGATCGTGAAAATGAGACCGATGAAGGTCAGGTCCACATGCCTGTTGATCATGCGATCGATTCCGATCAGGATCGCGAACACTGCGACGGTGGACCCAAGACTCAGCAGCACGCTTCGCGCGTCCGGCTTGTGAATGGTCACGCCCAAAACTTTCATTTGAATATCCCCGAAAAACAGATCACCGCGCGCTCGTTTGACGGCCTAGTGGCGGCATTGTACCCATAAGCCAACAAGCCCTCTATGGGCGCCTATTGCGGCCGTTTAGCTGGCTGCGCCAGCGCATAGTCCTTGAAGTCGTGCGGGCCGAGAGAGGACCGGAAAACGGTCTTGTTGCCGTCCTGGACGGGCGAGGCGAGTTCCTTCTTTGCCGAGTCGGCGTCGGCCCAGTCGATGTAGATGCTCCCGTTGTTGCTCACGGTTCGGATGACACCGAGGACCTTCGGATCGTGAACATAGAAGATCTCGCGGCCGCGCATCGTTTCGACATACCAGGGAATCTGATCGAGATGGATGTTCCCGGCCTCTCGGGACGCCTTGATCCTCTTCGCTCGTGCGGCATCGAATGCTGCACTATCGAAGGGAGTATTCGGGGCAGCCGGCGGCGTGCTCACGTGCGGCTGATCGGGCAGGACAGTTTCGTATGCGACGTCGGTCATGGGCTGGCGCTCCGGTGAGGAGAGGCCAGAGTGCCATGCCAGCGCGCCATTGCAAGACGGTACGTGGAGGACCACGTTTGGATTTCGGCGGCACATCGTCTTCCCACGGTTGTCGTGGCGAAAGATGCCCCGTATAGACCCTGATTCAGCGTTTCTGACGGGCCCGGCGGTCAATAACATCCAGCTATCCGGCCGCGACTGATGACGTCTGGCTATCAGACCGGTCGATTTCTGGAACGGAGCCCTCTACATGAATCGCAGCTTTCTGGCCACGCTGGCTGTTGCACTCTCCCTGGCGGTCTCGCCCGTCACTTGGGCCCGCGGAGGCGGGGGTGGGGGCGGTGGCGGCCACTCCGGCTTCGGTTCAAGCCATGCCTCGTCCAGCTCGCACAGTTCGTCAAGCGGTAGCAGCCTGGGTAGCGGCTTCGGCAGCTCACGTTCGAACGTTTCGAGCTCGAGTGCGAGTGTCTCTCGTTCCAGCCCGTCCCTTGGCACCGCGCTATACAACAGCCAGGCGTCGCGGCAGGCCGCTGCCACGTACAACCGTCCGGCCCCGGCCCCGGCCCCGGCGCCGGTCTACACAAACGCTGGCGGCACCGGTGACTATTCGGGCAGTGCATCAACGGGGAACCGCTACAACTCGCCTGCGCCGATCGTTGTGCACCACTACGACAACTCCGGAAGTGGCAGTAGCAACTTCCTGTTCGGATGGATGCTTGGGCATGAAAGCTCGCGCTCCGCGCCCGTCGTGATCGAGCAGCGGCCGTCCCAGCCGGTTTACGTGCAGTCCGGGAGTATCGCGGACACTGGGTCGCAGCCGGCAAGCAACGCTGGATCGTCGACGGGCGCTATTGCGCCGTCAGTAGCCCATACCGGTAGCCAGATCCTGCATGTCCTGCTTTGGATCGCAGGTATCGGTGTGATCGGGTTCGCATCCTACAGGCTCTGGACCAACTGGTCGGCCCGCAAGGACAGCTATACCGCGACGAATCACTACAAGCTGTGAGGCGGAACGGGAAACCAAGCCGGTGACGCCGGCTTGCCGTTTCCTCCTCATGGCGACCCATGCATATCACGATTCAGAGACCCACAATGAGCCTCTTCAATTTCGCCAGCCGCATAGTCGACCAGAAGCTGGACGACTCTGCTCGCGCCCATGCCCCGAAGCTCGACCGCGTGGATACGGGTCTGCCGTTCAACGCGCAGATCGGCGCGCTGCTGGTGATCCCGCGCGCTGAGTTCGCGCTGCTCGACGCAAGTCTGCTGGATACGCCGAAGGACGCTCACCTGCCTATCGAATCGGCAAGTCGTCTGCATATGAACGGCGACGAGGACCTCAAGCTCTTTCGGCTCTACACGTCCTTAGGCGAGGACCGGCTCGGCATCGGCGGCGCGTTTCTGCAGGTGCTCTGCGGCGCGGACAGCCTCGAGGATATCCGCGACGTCGCGTATTACCAGTTCCTCACGCGCCAGTACCCGGTGACAGCCGAGGAACAGGCACCGTTCCGCGGCGAAGGCTTCGGGTTGGGCGAGATGGACTACTACATGGCGGAAGACCAGCTTTCGCAGATCAGCGGTATGAGCGATTCCCGTCTGGACGCGCTGCTGCCCGGCGACATCGCTGAGATTCATTTCACGCGCGAGGGGGGCGTGGGCCAGTACGTGTCTCCCTTCCGGGCCACGGAGAACCGGCTGGACGACGCGGTTGGCGATCGCGGAATGAAGAAGGATCTCTCGTTCATGCAGTACACGCGGACGCTTGCTGGCGGGCAGTCTGAACGCCTCCTGATCTCGTTCGAAAACGTGCTCAGTCGCGACGGCCAGACGTCAGCGGCGGTGTACGTCGATTTCCTGGCCGGGCTCGCGCTCGACCGCAATAAGGTCAAGGTGCTGTAGCGCCGGCCATTTCACTTTCGCCATCCCCCTCAAGGAGTTTTGCACATGTCTGGTTGGAGCCTCACGGCAGCCCTCATCAAGAAGCATGTCGGTGTTCTCGGCGACAGCATCGCCACGGCCATCGCGTCGTTCGACCCGGAAACCGCGACGCAGGTGGACCGGGACAACTTGGCAGCGAAGCTGCGTGAAGTCGCGATGAAACTCGCCGACGCGAAGCACAAAAACGCGGCCGCGCAGCAGGCGGCAACGGATCTGGCGACGAGCATCGCGACCGATGAGAAAGCGGCCGAGATCCTGATCGCGAAGTTCGACAAGAAGGAGATCGACGAAGCGACGCTCAACGAGTTCACGAGCAACCTCGAATCGAACAAGGCGAAGCTGCCGGGCCTGCAGCAGGATGCGGCAGCCACGCAGCAGCTCGTCGACACGCTTCAGGACATCCTGAACACCGTCGAGAAAAACCTCAACGAATTCGACGCCAAGGCGAAAGCCGCGATCAGCAGCCTCAACCAGGCACGTGCGGATGAAGAGCGCGCGAACCTGCGGCGCCAGCAACAGGACGAACTGAACGCGCTGCGCTCGGGTACGGGCGGCGCGTCGACGGGGCTCGCCGCGCTGAACCGGGCGGCCGACGCCGCTCGTGTGCGTGCGGATGCCGCGACGACGATTGCCGACATCGGCCAGAAGCCGATCGATCGCCAGAATGCCGTTGAAGAAGCCCGTCGTATCGCCGCCGGCGGCGCGGACCCGGCGACGGAGTCTGCCGTGGAGCGGCTGCGTCGAGTGGCCGCGGCGGGCAAGTAGGCTACGCGGCTACAGGACGGCCGGGCGATGCCCGGCTGTTTTCATTGCGCGGGGTAGTCTCATCAGGAGGCGTCTGAAGCGGCGCGCCGCCGCTGCGATGAGGGTTATTCGGCGATCTTCTCGGCCAGAAGCTTGAGCGTGAGCACGTTCTCGGACGTGGCCCGCACCCACTGGCCCGCCTCGTTTGCTTGCCACACGTCGCCGGTTTCGAGATCTACGGACAGCCACTTTGCTGGGCAGCGGGAGGTGATCTCGAGTTTAGTCAGTGCTGTTTCCGCAACCGGCCGGCCATCGATCAGTTTGCGGGGGCAGTCGGAGACGCCCACAAAACGCCAGTGGACGTGCCCCGACTTCACCAGCTTGTCCTCTTTGCGGGCTTGCTTCATAAACAGATCGGCAGCCTTGATGGCTAGCTCGCGCTGATCGCGTCTCACGCTTTTCGCGAGGTACTCGATCACCTGCGAGCGGCGAATGTACGGCACCTTCGCGTTCAGTATCATGAACGTCGCCCAAGCAGATTCGAGTTTCTTGTCGGTTTGGCTCGTGGCCATGGTGTGGTCCCGTGTCGAGAATTGTTGGCGAAATGCCTGCGGCCCGGCAATCAAACCATGGGCAGCAGCAGCGACTGGATTCGATGTGTCTCCATGGGACTCACGCTTGCTTGAGCCGCAAACTCGGGCCAGCGTGCGACCGCATCCTGAACCTCGGCGATGACGCGACGGATCGAACCGACACCGAACAGATCGGCCTCATCCAGGAAATCGTCGATCGTGAAGTCCTTGAACTTGCCATTCACGGACATTAGGTGCTGATGCGTCCATTCCCCATTCGGGTTATGCGCGAAGGTCACGTCGTAGGCCGGCGCCAGTTCCCACGCGCGGCCGCGGCGCAGACGGAATGAGAAATTCTTCGAGTGATCGTCGCAGTTGCGCGCCATGACGTTGAACACCATCCGGCGAAACGCCTCTTCCATGTCCTCGTACGGCAGCTCCAGATCGCGGATCGTCCCGAACAGCTGAGCATAGGCGTTCGTCCCCTTTTTTTTGAAGTCGATATGCGCCATCGCGCACAACGTCTGCATGTGGTGACGGACATTGCCCGTTTCCCGATCGAACCGGCGGGTCATGAAGTGCGCACGACCGTTTTCCTCGAGAAGCCGGCAGGGCGACATCGTGATCTTCGCGGCCGTGGCCATCAGGTAGTAGGCGTATTCGATGCGGCCATAATCTTGGCTGGCGCCGAGCTCGTGGTCCTTGCCCATTCCGTCGAACTTGAGAAGCCAGTGCTCGAATCCGTCCGGTACGTCCAGCTGTCCGGACAGGATCTCGTTCGTTGCCGGATTCAAGGCGATCACGGCCTTTGCCCGCGCTCCGCCGGCCGACGTGCCGACGTCGATGATGCTGCGCAACGCCGCATTCGTGCCGTCATCGCCGTCCGCGACGCCGTGGACAGCCCGCCGCGCTTCCTCAACCAGATCGCTCAGCTTGATCGAGGTCGGCACGCGCTTGTGACCACCGCGCGAAGGTTTGAAGATTAGGGCACCCATCGCACGAGAGTTCATGTACGCCAAGCGATCGAGTGGCGTCACGTCCTTGGCGGAAATACCCTGCTCGGCCATGTAGCGGTCGATCAGCGCGTTGCCGAAGTCGTCGGGCAGAGCATCCGCCAGCAGCGCGGGTAAGCGCTTGTACGTAACCTCCGGGAGATTCGGGAACAGAAACGGGCCGCTGCGCTCGGTCGGCATCTGAAGCGGAGCCGGCTCGACGCCAGACTCAATGAAGTTGGGCGCCCAGGCAAAGGCGTAGTAGCCGTAGCCGGGATCGAGGGCGACGGCGCCGATCAGTTCGTCCCAGAGATAGACCTCGACGCGGTCCACGTGCTGGTAGGCGGCGCGGCGCGGTCTCTTGCGGCGGGTTTTCGGTGCGGTAGTGGCCATGCGCTTTCGTTCAGGAGGAGCGGGTGGATCGGATCGACTTCGCGCTCGCGCTGCTCTTGCTGCGCGCACGCGTGCGGACGGCGCCGGTGCGAGGCATCGTCATCGGATTGATGGTCGCGACGGGTGCCAGGCTGTCGATCCACGATTCCTGACCCAGTGCTCGCAAGACGCTCACGAGCGTGCGCAACGTGCAGCCGCTGCCGTTCTCAAGGTTCTTGAGGGCGGTTCGGCTCACGCCGGCGCGCTCGGCCAGGGTGATCTGTTCGATGTTCCGCTGCAGGCGCAGCGCCTTGATGTTCTCGCCGACGCGAGCGACCATCTGGTCGGGCGTCATAGACTTTGAAGTTGCCATAATGGCCTCATTTAAGCTCGCAGCCACAGGATGATGGTCAACAAGGGTTCTAAACAAGACCATTGTAGTAAATGGCTCGCGGAATGCAATACTTGAAGTCTCAAGGGCTTCAAAAAGAGCCACAAATATAAAAATTCGCGATAACGGCTTTAAATGAAGCCATAGATGAGCGATCCGCTGGGGAGAAGCAGAAACAGCGATTCCGGACTGGATTTGTGCGCGCAGACGCCGATATCAGGGAGGGATGGCCAGAGATTCCCAAGTCGAATGGCGCGGCTGGCGACCCGTCATTGTCGTGTGGCGAGATATGCGGCAGGGCATCCGCGAGGGCTAGAACCGTTGGGCTGCGTCGCTAGAATTGGCACCGATAGAGGAGCATCTAACCATGACTACCAAGTTGACGAGGGTCGCTGGGAGCGAGAAGTCCGCGCATCAGCAGGTCCACGTGGGCGAGAACACCGTCGGGGAGATCTGGCGCGAGAAGGTCAAGGTCGTCGTGAGCAAGCTCACGGCGCCACGGGTGACGGCCGAGCGGTGGCGTTGGTTTGCGAAGCAGGCCCGCAGCACGATTACGCTGGGTCGCGGCACCCGTGCAGCCATGCTGCTGGGCCCGGGCTTCAAGACGAAGGATGAGGCGATGGCCGTCCTGATGGGGACAACTTCGCGCGCAGGCGCTTGAGGATCTCATGAGCAAGTACGAAAAGCTGGACCAACTCATTCTCGACCGGATCGGCGCAACGCCGGCACCAGGGCTGTTGACGTCGGCCGAGCCGGTGCCGTTCCTCCTGCTCAGCGCGAATCCCGCGATCAGCGCCGAAAGCGAACGCCTTGCGCAGATCGAAAAGGCCGAAGCCAGGCACGGGAAAAGCACCGCCCCGGGATGGCGCATCATCGATCGCCGCCTGCAGGCGCTTCGCAAGGCCGAGAAAATCCGGTCGACGGGCAAGGGTTGGGTGTGCGTCGGCGAGGCCGCCTGATGATGGCACAGACGCTCTACCGGGTAGTCGAAACCGTCTGGAAGGAACAAGGTCGCGTGACGATCGATATCGGCAGCACGTGGAAACCGCAGAAGGCGGCGCGCGAGGAGATGAACCTACGTGCCGCCAAGAACCCGGCCAAGCAGTACTCGCTCGAGCGGCAGAAGTAACGAACAAGGAATTGCACATCATGAACATCGAAGTACTCAAGGCATCCGGGTTTGTGGCCGTTGAATACCCGGGTCAGCAGGGCGTTTTCTACACGAAGAAACTCCCGGTGACCGACATGCCCTACATGCGTGAGCATGCGATTGATTACGACCTGATTGGAGAAACGACCGTCATGCTGGTCGAGGTCACGCCGGACCGCCGCGTGCAGATGACCGCGATCAATACCGACTACGTCGAAGAAGCCGTCGCAATCGATACCGACGAGGCCGCCGGCCTGCTGCGCGATGCCGGCGTCAACGTTGATCTGCTGCTCGGCAAGGGGGTGTAATGAGTCTGCAAAACTACTCAGCGGGAACGCGTGTGCGGATCGGCGATCGCATCTTTCGAAGAACGACTACCGGCACGTTTTGGCGGGAAGAGCACCAGATCCCCGGCAACTGCGTGAGCCGCCCGTCCATCAGCCTGGAGATCATTGAGCGGGCCGCCGGCGTGAAGCACGTCGTGCTCGCGGAGCGCGGACGCTGTCTGGTCGAAAACTCGCTCGAGCACGACGAACACAGCCAGTGATTGAACGGAACAGAAATGGGAGAACCGGACAACGACTGGATCGACGAGCTTGCCACGAAGTTGACGCATGTTCGCCCGGATTTTGTGGCTGAGGTCAAAGGCATGAGCCGCGACGAATTGCAACGTCGAGCGTTGATCCAGGCTGACCATGTTGGCCTTTTCGCCGGTAGCCTGGATGGCATTCCGGAAATCCACTGCATACCGGGAAGCGGTGTTGATCGGTGCCGCGATCATGACAACATCCGATCGATTGTTGCTGAGCTGGTCAAACATTGCCCGAGAACGTGGGAGCGTACGTGGAAAGGGCAAAGGAAATGCGATATGGATCTGACCCAGTTTGCCCGGGTGGGCGACACCGTCGAATGCCACGTGAGAAATCCGCAGCCGGGGGTCATTCGCATGCAGCTGCTGACGCCGGAGGCCTGCGCTCATGCAAATGATTTGCTGATGGACCCGGCCAGTGGGTGGAAGCTGGTTCCGAGCCAAGGCGGATAAGCGGAACAAGGAAAAGCATGTTGCTGAATAAATGGAAGGACGGAAGCGCAGGCCATGCGAAGGCGATGACGGCAGCATTTGTCAACGCCCTCTTGTACGCCGGGATTTTGGGCATTGTCGCGCTGATTGTAATCAAAGTAACCTGATTGAAGGGAGTAAACGACATGCGTGGGGTGTTCAAGGGCCTGTTTGTCGCGACCTTGCTTGTGATTTCTACGACAGCGCTCGCGGAAGGGTTCGGTGACCGATCGACTCGTATTGGCTGGCATGTTCGTCAGCCGACCCGCTTTATGGTGTCTGGGGTGCTGCGGAAGAACGGCAGCACGGACGTCATCAAGCCGATTCAGTCGATCTTGACGGCTGACGATGGAAGCACCGCGCTTCAGATCTTCATCAAGAGCGCGCAAACGCAGTATCCGGGGTACGTGCTGATCGCCACGCTGGTTTCGCCCGTGCCTACAGCCGGAACGTGCGAGAACGCGATATAGGCGAACTAGGAAGGCGGGGAATTCCCGCTGGGAATCTTGACTTGAACGATGACGTGCGACGATGAGGCCCTTCGCGCACCTCACACCACCCAGGTTGAAACCACTCGGGAAAAAATATGGGACGCATATTGGGTCGCGTGGAGTATGGAGCCAACGCAAAAGAGCCGAACCGGTTCTTTATTCATTGCGACACGTCAGGATGGTCAATGCCGCCGCTTTTTGCCGACCCAGCAGAGGCGTGGCGCGTCTATGACCGGGACGAAAACGGGGAAGCGTTGTATGCAGCCGTTCCGAAGCACAGCACCATTGTGCGGGTGATTCGCAAGGTGCTGGCTCACGGGCATAGTTTCGCCGCGAGCGGAGAGATTTATGGCGAGCCGTTATTCGGTTTGGCAACGGACGATCGACTCTTGTACCCGCTCAGCAGGGGATTCGAAGAGAATCGGCGCTGCTTCCTAAAAGCCGGCGGTGTGCTCCATGTCGCAGAAGAGGTGGACGGCGGATTCAGCGGCTACTACGACCATCCCATCTGCGCGGAACGATGGGATTGGAGCAAGGATGATCAGAGAATTGCGTTCGAGGAACTGTTCGACCAGCCCCTCGATCTGTGCCCTCGTTGTGTTGAAGCGTTGCTCGCGAAGGGCGGCGGCTATGACGGTTGAAGCGAAGATCAACTTTTTACACTCGGCGATCGCCGAGGACGTCCGTACGCTTCCATGGCGCTCGAATTGCGCCGGCGAGATCTTTGCCGATGACGGATCCGAGAATGGCTTGCGCATTGGCCATTTTCAGGGTGATGCTGCGATCGCAGCGTTCGTTGTGGCCGCCCACGACGAGTTCCGAAATGGCCGATAGGAAAGCAATAGACCTGTGGGCGTCCAGGAAGACCGCATAGGGAAGATCTACGTGCTGGCTTGAAACGAAGGATGACATCGCTAGTATTGGTCACGCAAGCGTACTGCTGCCAATCACGGGGAAAACAGCGATGTCCAAAGAGATCTGCTACTGGCACGAGGAAATGAGCGAGGAGATCGCTCGCCGTGTGCTCGGCATGCATTTCGATTACGCGGTCTCGCAGGGTGTCGTTTTCTGCGAAAGCCGCGCGACCGGCGCCTGGCAGGCCAACCTGCAGGAATCCTTCGGCGCGTTCAAGACGGCTGCCCGTGTAGCCGCAGGCGGCCGTACCTGACCGCGCACCAGTACGATCCCTTCCAGCGAGCTCCGACCATGAACAAGAACCAGTATCGCATCGCCCGCCGAATGATCCGCGAGAACGGCCGCTACGCGCTCCAGTGGATGCGCAAGGACATCGGCCAGGAGATGGCCCGCATCATCGAAATTCGCAAGGATGAACTTGGCGATCGTGAGGAACTATTCCGCGACATGGGTTGGGGCATTCACCTCTCGAAGAGCATCGCCCGCGATATCGCCTCGAGCCGCGGCCGGCGCACGGCGAGCTCGCGCGAGCGAAAGAATCCCGGCGCCGCGACCGCGTCCGGGAATCCACGCGTGATCGCGCTTGCCGCCTGACACGCAGGCCGATTCTTCCGCGCCTCGACCGCGATCTTGCGGTCTTATCCGGCGATATCGGATGGCACCGTGCGCATGGCGCGGAACGCTGAGACCTGGCTGTGCTTGACGCGGCCCAAGGACTGTTGGGCGCAATTTCCATGGAAAGACATCCCTGATAGGTCACGATTCAAGATTCCTGACAAGAATCGATCTCCCTAGAATGTTCGGCTACAAGGCAGAGAAGGTGCTATGGCCAGCCTGCCGTGTCGTTTGCGCGCTCGTGCGCCGACGTGTTCAGCCGTGGGGCGCATCATGCCGGAAATTTCCCGACAGGAATTGAAGCGGGCGTGGGGCAGGATCATCCAGCCGATGGAGCCAGCCTACATCTATGAGCGGGCCAGCCAACTGGCGATGGAAGCATTCGAAGCGGCGATCGAGGAACTGACCGTCGCGCTCAAGGAACTTCCGGCGGGAGTCTGTGCGCAATTCGACGTGGCTGAGGCGGAAGGGGAGGTTTGGACCTTCTGGCTGGCCCGCGAGCGCAAGCCGAAGCTGATGTTGGCGATTGGCCCGCGTGAGTCGGTTTTGGAGGATGCGATCGATCCGGGGCATTTCGAGTGGATCGGCATGCACGACGCAAAGGTCGCCACGCACCTGATCCGTGTCTGGCTCGAATCTGCCGACCGAAAGATCGCTTTCTACCCGGTCGCGACGCTGAACGATGCGCGCGAGCGACTGACAACCGAACAGCAGTGATGCTGTGTGGAGGCGCCGGCTAGTTCCATGCCTGATGTCCGAACGGTAGGTGCTAGCGGGCGCAAGTTTGGATCTTTCGGAGAAGTCGATGACCCGTAACGAACGTAACAAGGAACTGCATCTCGAGCGCCGTAACCTCGCCGCGGCACTCACATGGCCGGAGAGCACGCCATTTCTGCTCAATCCGGATCCGGCTCAGCGAAAACGGCTCAAGGCTGTTGGATGGATGATCGCCATGCTGGTGTTCGGCATTCTGCTGCCGATCAAGGATCCGATCGACGCCTGGTCGAAGTCGTACGAAAACAAGCAGATGCGTCCCGCGATGGAGACTGCGATGCAGGCAGGCAACCGCGCTGCCGGCACGTGGCTCGCGCTGCACTTCCGCAAGGACTATCCGGGCCTGCTCCAGCAGGAAGTCGACGCAGGCGAGCCGACGGCGATGTTCCTGGTCGGCCGCCTGATGAGCGGATCCGACCATCCCGAGCGCGTGATCAAGATTGATCCGTCGATGTCGGCTTCCCAGGTGAAGGCGAAGGGCTTTGAGCTCATGCGTCGCGCAGCAGCGGCCGGCAATCAGGACGCGCTGAAGTACCTGATCCAGAACGGCGGCCTGTAAGCGGCCCCGAAACTCCATCCGAAGCAGAGACACGACCATGACCAAGAAGATCAACGAGCAGATCACCGGCTCGGCGCGTGAAAACGTCTGGCGATTTGAAGCGATATTCCACCTCGGCGCGATCGCCCAGCACGACTCGCTGCCGCCAGCGTGCCGCGATGCGATCGACGAAGAACTGGTCGAAATCGCGAAGGCCGTGGGCGTTCCCGGCAAGAAGGCGCTTCGGATGGAGACGGATGAATTCGTCGAATACGTGCTGGACAAGAATCTGACGGGGCTCCTCGTCAACGTCGCCACGCCGGTGCGTGAGTACTTCGAGGGCCACGACAGCAACAGTTTCGGATTCAGCTGGGGCCACTACGGAACGGAGTGGTTGTACGGCGAGGATCTGGCCGCGCTGCTGCCGAAGATCGAAGCATGGGTCAGGGAGCGGAGCGACGAGGACCGTCGCAAGTCGGCCCGCAAGGCGGCGTAGCCGGCCTTGTGCCACCAATCACGAAAAGAGAAATCACATGCACAACTTCTGGACCATCCTGATAGATGGGCCGCACTTGCTGGCGTTGGATGTCCCTGTCGTCACCGCGATCCTGCTTGGGCCGTTTCTCGCATACGTACTCTTGCTTAAGCGGGCCCCGTCCATGTCCGCTGCAACGAAGCGACGTGCCGGCATCGCCTACCTCGCGTCCGTTGCGCTATTTCTCGGCGCGTATGTGGGATCCAAGGCGACGGTCGCAGTTTCGCAAATCACGGTACCGGCCGTATTCCGTGAACTACAGACGGTGACGGATTACCAGGTCGTATGCCGCTGGAACGTTGACCAGACTGATCATCTGGCGTGGTCCGTCGCTCACGATCGTCTGCTTGCCGACGACGTGAAATGGCGTACGTCGTATCTGGACACGAAGCCGCATGCGCGGACAGGTAAGGAAGTTCCGTGTAACGAGACGCCGGTGCCCATCAGGATCGACATGGTCCAGATGGATATGCATGCGGTCGCCATGTGGATGCTCATCGGAAAGATCATCTGGCTGCTGGGATGCGCGGGCATCGGTTGGAGCCTGTTCACTGGGCTGGTGAGCGAGACCCGCGTGTCCGAGCTTAAGCCGTCAGCTTGATCGGCGATCTGCAGAGCCATTCATTCAACCCGTCCAATCAGGAAATGAAATCCATGAAGACAACCATCATCTTGGCGCTGCTGGCGGTGGTCGGCGTTGCGAACGCCGAACCGGTCAAGCCCGCTGCTGGTCAGCCGATCCCGCAGACTTTCGCGATCGCCGGCGCCGACGAACTGCGTCCGAACGCGGTCACGAGCCCCGATGGCCGCATCCACCTCATATTCGGTCACGGCCCGATCCTTCCGCGCCCGGTTGTGCTGCTCCAGGACGAGGCCGGCAAGAATCGCGTGGCGCTCTTCCAGGAAGTGGCCGAGAAGGACCACATGGAATATGTCCTGTACCGCACGCCCGCGGATGCGCCGATCGTCATCGTCCTGAAGGAAGGTCAGCGCCAAGCCGTCATCGTGAGCGGCCCGAAGGCTCCCGACGTGACTGCCACCGCCGGCGTGGCCGGCGCGGCAAGTGCCGCCAGCGCGCCCGAGGCCAAGGTCGTTGGCGCGAATCACGACATGGCCGGTACCGAGCGGCCGAAGTGCTCGCTCGACGGCGTGAAGATCGAAGGCACCGCCCGCATTACCTGCGCTGAGTGACCGTCCGAAACTCGTCCTCGCTAGCGGAGTAACGATCATGAACCACGTCATGCGGAACTGCAGCCCACGCGGGATTGCGCGTCGCGTCGCGCTCGGCCGGTGGGACTACTCGACCGAACACATCCTCGGCTTGCGGTTCACGATCAATTTCCTGGGGCAAGGGTTCGGACTGAAGGAAGCGCCTGCAAGTTTCCTGAGTGCGCGCCGCTGGCTGCTGACACGCGAGACTCCGCAGCACTTCAGCCAGATCGTCGAGATATCAACCGGCAAGCGCAGGCTCGTTGCGACCGGCTATGCCATGTACCCAGGCGGCTGGCTCTGCCAAGTGTACGAGAAGGATCTTCATGTCCCGGACGAAGACACCGAGGACACGAGGTTGAGCGGCGACAACAATGCGCGGCTCCTGCTCGACCAGATGAAAGAGCACCTCGAAACCGTGGTGACCAGCCGCAATCGATAAACCACGAACGGCGTGGCCACGGTGACTCACGACAAGACATGACTGGCGGCACGATCTGATGGAGGTTGCGATGTCGAATGCAGAAGCAAGCAATGGAATGGAAACGAACGACCTGCCGGCTGGTGCGCAGCTCATGCCGTCATGGGGGCTCACGCGGACCGGGGTGATCCGTTCCGACGTTGATGCCCAGAAGATGGCGCTGCGCGACTACGGCGCAAAGCCCGGCGGTTCTGCCGAATTTGATTTCGGCGCGGGTTTTTCGCGCGGCGTCCAGTTCGGTCGCGCGACGGCCAGCGATGACGTGCCCGCGTTCGCATGGACGAAGGAACCGCCGAAAGAGCAGGGCCTGTACTGGCATTGGACCGGCGACCTCGACGCCCGTCCGGTGCCGCTGTCCGTGCTCTGGTCCGGAAGCACCAAGAAGTGCTTCGTCAGCATCGGCCAATACGGCATCACTACCGCGATCGACTGCGATGCCTACGGAGGTTACTGGCAACCGGTCATCGTGCCGAAGATGGACGAATCGATCGGATACTACGGGAGCGACGCATGATTGGGAGTGCGGAGCAATCCGTTCCGGACCAGAGCCTCGACGAGCTGGTCAAGGAGCGCAATCGGCTGAACGTGGCAATCCGCGCAAGGCTCGCTGACCCGTGCCGGGACCTGAACGCCGAAGAATTGAATCGTCTGCGGCAGGAGGCGCTGGTGGATCTGGTGCCGGACTTCGTCAACGATATGCTCCGATACCTCCGGATGCATAGCATCGCGCTCGTTTTCCATGACGGTCGGATCGAGAACGGGGCAGTGGGATACACGCCCGAGTTGGCGGTCAAGAAAGCCGTCATGGAGCATGGTTGGCACGGTTACCCGGATACGTTTCGCAGCAAGCTCGCCGATGCGCTGTTCGCCAACATCTTCGACGTACGGGCGGATCTGGACAAGGCGCCGATGGCTCGCTGGAAAACCAACGATACCCCGTCCAGCCTGTCGTAATCCCCAAACCTCACTGGAGAATTCCATGCAGGAATCCAATACCGCGAGCAGCGCTCCCGAAGAATTTCCCGGGTATCCGGAACTCGTGCTGCGCGAACTGCCGGACGGCCGCGTGACCGGCGTCGCCATGCGGGAGATGCGCTCCTCCTTCCATGTCACGTTCGCGGGCAAGTTCGTCGAGCCGGAAGAGGTCGAGCGGGGCATCCAGATACTACGTACGCTGGACCAAAACGAGGCGTATGGGTCATGGAAGAAGGAGTTGGACATCGATGCGGCCACGCTCGGCGACGCGATCGCATCGAGCCCGGAAAGCTCTGTTGGGCAGAAGTTCGTGTTCCTATATCGCGGCAACGAATGGCTTTGGGGAATCTGGAATAATCCCGATCATCCGAAGCGCAGCGGGGTTCTGAAGGATCTGGCAGGCGTGGATCTACGCAGCGTCGCAGATTTCCACGGCACACGCGTCTCGGCCGCCAAGCGTGGCGAGCGACCGGGCCTGGATACGGTGCGCGCCAACCAGACCGTCGCAGGTCCCTATCAGGTGCTTGAGGTCGCGATCGACCTGCTCGAGCAAAGTTCGCTGCGGTCTTCCGCCAAGCAGGACTATGAGGCCCATCCTGCTGTCCGCTATCTCTGTGACTGGTGGAACCGGAATGCGCCGGAAGGCAGTCGTGAGGCCGGGTTCGTGCGTCTGTACGTCTGGAACGAGACGGATCGGATCTTCAACGCCTGCGATCCGGAAGAGCCGGCAGCGCAGGCCAATCAGCTCGATAGTTGGCCCAGCTATGCGCTGTTCGAACGTCCGGGGATGCCGACGGTCCTTGGCTGCTTCTATCGCGGGCGACGATTCAACAAGGACGACGGCACTGGCGGCACTAAGCTCTATGCCGCCGATGGAAGCGAAGCGTGGGACATCGGGCTTGAAGCCGCAGAGGTCGACGAGGCCTACTACTCGCTGATCGGCCTCGAAAGGCTGGCTGAGCATGACGTGTTCGCTGTCTGAAGCAATTTTCCGTCAGGAGTCAAGGCATGTATAGAAGCATAGCCCTGTGGGGGCTGGCAGAGGCTATTGCCACATACGGTTTCGCCACGCACATGGGGCATTCCGCGAAATCCGCACTGGAAATTACTGGTGCTGTACTCGTCGGCCCGTTCGCGCTCTTCCTCCTGATCGGAATCTTGGCGAGGCCCGTTGTTACCTTCATGGCAATTCGCGCCGCGCGGCGCCGCATTGCTATCGAGGCGCGGTATCCGCGCACGCGCGTTACGGCGCTGTCCAGAGGCAAGTGGTTGGTCACGGACCTCGACACCGGAAAGACCCGGTGCGTACTGGAACGAGACGGCGTGACAATCGCCGACCAAACTCCCGCCAAGCTGTGGCGGCGCGGTCGTAAGACCCAGGTCGGTTGATTTCCGAGACTTGAACCGGAAGGCTCGTTCGGTAGAGTGTCCGCAGAACGGGGCAATCCCACCGCCCCGGAAGGAACCCCATGTCGAATAGCAACATCCTGACGCTGCTCGCCGAGGCGCGCAGCGCGTTGTACGCGATCGCCAAGACCTACGACGATTACGAGCTGCGCGCCCGTGCGCTAGAAGTCTACGAGAGCACCGCGCCGGAGAGGGCCAGCGAAGATTCTGACCGCAGGGTGAACGTAGGATGGTGCCGTCTGACAGACAGCCTCCCCGACTCCGACAGGCATCCCCGCGTACTGATCTACACCGAGGGCGTGGACTTCAACGGTGAGCCGTTTTTCGACGTGAAAGCTGACTCGCTCAACGAGAACTCCTACGAATCGCCGGACGATCAGCCGGAAATATGCCGGGCAGCGACCCACTGGATGCCGCGCCCGTTCGTAGACGAGAATGCGCAAATGGCAGCACGGGCAGGCCAGTGGGTGCATTGCTCCCCGGCTCTGCTCCAGGCGGGCGTGAGCTGCGAACACACACCTCGGCGCCCGTGCCAATGCCGGCCCGAAAACGGCGGGCACGATCACTTCGTCGCGTTCAACGTCACGGAAGCCTCGCAAGTCGGCGCCGATTCGCGCAAGGATCTCGCCAGAAGCGTTTTCGGCGGCATCAATGCGCTGCGCTGGCTGCTGAACATCACCACGGAATTCGATCGAAAGGATGTGCGTACGCGCCAGGCAGCGAGGCTGCTGGACGAGTTCTCGCCGAGCGACGGTATCACCAACCGCTTTCATCTCGAACGCCTCTGGAAGGCCCTGCACGATGAGCTTTCGACCAAGGACGTGGTTGCGTGCCTGTGCGCGCACGCCGACGCGAGGCCGGAGGATCACGCATCGTGGGTGCGGGAGGTAAGCCGACGGCTCAGCGCGTGTCGTCTGAACGAGGAGGCTGGAACCGGTACGTGCTCGTCGGGCGAGTGCGTCAAAAGGAACGTGCCGCCCGCCGGCAACGATCCCACCGCTGCAGTGGCGGCGTCCTCCCCGTGCGCGCGGTGCGTTTCGTGGGGGTACTGCGCGGGCCACGGCTGCATGGCATTGCCCCGCACCGATGTCGGTACACCGGGACCGCAGGCCTGGAGCTCGGCACCGGCAGCGAGCTGAGCGAGGACCATCACGAAGTTGTCCGCTGACCAAACCTCACCGCGGAGTGGACGCACGCGAGGCTTGCCGAGGTACCCGCCATAAACTGAGTTTGCGCCAGGCCGCTCAATGGACAAATACCGCTTCTTCTATCGCATCGACGGTTTCGATCTCGTGCCGGGTAACAAGACGGCCGGATTCTGCTTTTCCGTCTTGACCCAGGCGTTGTGCGATCTGATCCAAATTCAGGTCCCGGCTGTCGAGATCGAGCGCCTGATGTCTGGCATCCACCGGCGAATCGAGAGGGTGGGCGGTTCCGTGCGTGAGGCGGGGCAGCAGGCCCAGATCATGTTCGTCGAGGGAACGGCATGCCCGAGGGCCTTCATTGCGGATCCCCTGTTTGGCGGGAGTCTGGGCGCAGATCCTGAGGCGTTCGGTCGGTTGCAAAGACCCGATCGGCTCGACTGGATCGGTCCAGAGGTGGAATACACGCCCCATAACTGCGATACGCCGGATCAGGCCATTATTTTGGTCGTGCTGGTGCAGGCCTGGGCCGAGTACGCGCGGGCCAAATTGCGGCATCTTGAGGCAGCTTGAATAGGGGGCGCAGCTGGATATAGTGGGTTAAGAATCGGGCAGTCGCGGCCGTTAACACCTAGGTCAGAATGATCACGGAAGCCGATTTCGTTGCAACTGCGTAGCAGGTGTCCACGAATTTCAACTGGATATGCCAAGTAAAGCGGCAAGCGGTGGGGAAAGAGTCAGGATAATCGTGAAGAAAATTGCACCTCATCCGGCAAGCGTGACCGCCGCATTAGCGATTGTAGCTGTCACGTCCGCGGTGGGCAGCGCAAGCATCGCCTTTCAAAAAGGGTATGAGCGGGGCAGCTCCGACGGGAAACTGGAAGCCGCCCGAAATTGGGCTTCGGCCTTGACACGCATAATGAAGAGCGGGATCACTGTGCGTCAGTCGGATGGCACCGACAAGCGCTACATCTTGACGCCGGTCGAAGCCCAACCGCGTTGAGTGGGTGCAAAAACAATGATTTTGCGGTTGATCTGGAACGGGTCTATGAACGACATGGCGAGAAATATTTGGAACCGGTTGAAGGGACTGCTCCTGCTGGCATTTTGTGCAGGCATTTGGGCATGGATGCTGGGATGGCTCGCCAAACCGTTTCCGCCCGGTAGTCTCAAAAACGCGCCAATGACCGCAGCCTGGATGGCGCCAGGCGTGATGGGCTTCCCGGCACTCGTCGCAATCTTCGCTGGCGTGGTCGGGCTGCTTTACGTGACGGGCGTCTTCCCCTTGACGACGGCGGCAAACGAAGACTCTCGCGGGTGAGCATAAACACTGGCGAGGTGCAGCCCAAAGGTGTTGGACCGCCAGATACGAACTACGAGGGTGATCAGATGAAGAAGATGGTTGTGCTGCTCGCGCTGGCGAGTGCGTGGGGCGGGGCGATGGCGGCAGACGAAAGCGGAGAAAGCAGTGCGGGACGCGTCGCCGAGAAGTTCCTCGCCAGTAGGTTCATCGCGATGGGCGCTCCCAACGTTCACGGGGATAGTGCAACTGTCGCTGCGCAAGTCGCAGGCCAGAAGTGCAAGGTCGAGCTCCGGCGGGACATGATTGCAAATCCGGAGGGGTGGCGAGTCCAGGCGCTCGATTGCGCACAAGGGCACTGGCCCGAATAGCGGCTTTCAGATGCCGTAGCAGAAAATTGAGTATCCAACAGGAGTCAAGACAATGATTGAATCGAAGACCTTCATCCCGAAATCCACCGATGCCGACCAAAAGGAGGTGTATCGGGAACTGGCGCTGACGCAAGAGGAAATCTCCAAGATTTCCCGGGCTGGGACTCCGGAGAGCGGTGTTTCGTCGAGTCAAGACGACTAAGGGTGTGGGATGACGACCGACAGCGGTATCAGCGTCTTCCGGGATGGTAATCCGCCTCGTTTGGAGAAGGCGAGCGCAGCAGAGCTGGTCGGCAGTATGCAACTGGCAGGGAGCGTAAGCCGGAATGCCTTCTCCAAACGGGGTGTTTAAAGGGAGCCCGATATGGCCGGAAGTTCACGCAACATGAAACCGATCGTCGCGGCTTTGCTGATCGGATCGGCCACAACTGCTTTCGCGCAGGACCAGATGCGTGATACCGGGATACAGATGCAGGCCGGGCGGGAGTTTAGCGAGAAGCTGATTCAGAACGCTCTGCCCATCGGGAAGAAGGGGGATTTCCAATTGGGGTTCAAGGGCGCGAAGAGCTGGCAATGCCTGGTCCGCATCACGGATACAGCGGGTTATCGCACGACAGTAACCGCAGATGCGGAAAACCCGGAGCGCGCGTGCGTGAAGGCCGTGCTCGCCTTGAACAAGGAAAGGGCCCTATAAGAGGAGGGAATGACCGTGACGAGCAACCTGATGGGCATCATCACAGGCGGAGAACCGACTTCGATGTTGGATCGCCTCAACGACGAAGAAAGACGATCGCTGGATGCGTGGGCGAAGCAGCAGCCGGCAGAACCCAACGGCTTTGTGGATCTGCGCAAGTGGCCGGGCTGGCTGGACGCATTCGTTCGCCGAACCGCGTCGTCCGATAAAGGCGAGCCTGACTGCAGTCAGGAAAAGTTGACGTGAGCATCACATTTTGGGCGCCCGACGCGCCGACGCGAACAGTTATACACCGGCCGGATGGTTACGAAGAGTACACCGAGGAGGTGTCCGTGCTGCCGGAGATCAAGCTGGTGGATAGCAATGCGTTCGCAATGCTCGAGGCTTTTGGGTTGGCGCCCGATCAATGCGGCTCTTGGTCAGCAAGCGAGCTTCCGGAGATGCTGCGCCGCGCAGTGAAGGTAGCTAACCTTCAATCGCTGCGCGAACTCGCGACGTCCGAGACGCTCGACACACAAGGGGCGATGCGAGCCCTTGACCGCTCCGGAGGAGTCGTCTCGATCGGTCGGGGGCCTCGTATGGTGTCCCTCGGGCGGACAGACGATTACATCCGGCGCGTTGCGCTGCGTTTTGTGGACCTATTTCAGCAGGCGCAGGCGGGCGGATACCAGGTCAGTTGGGGTTGAAAAGCCCCTGCGTGCGGCTATATGGATGGGCCTGTCGCAAGCAAGAAAGCAGTGGTGCCCTTGACGCTTTCAGAATTCTTGACTGGAAGTGTCGCAATGGTGTTCCCTCTACCTCCATCGGGAATTGAACAAGTAATCGTCGGAAAACAAAATTGAAGCGAACTTTGCTCGCGTTGTTTCTTTTGTGCTGCACTCGCGTGGCTTGCGCTGGCCCGCTGGCTAATCATTCGACTGAGGGAGTGCCTGCATTCGCGGTCACCGCCCCCAGCGGACGACAGAGTCTCCTGATTGGTGTCATGCACGTCCCGGCCAAAGGACTGTTGCGGCCGTCGCCCGCAGTGCTTGCCGGCAAACGACACTACGTCCTCGAACATATGGGAGCGACGTCGCCGGATAAACTCGGTGCACCGCAGGCGGTAACGACAAAACCTGCCGAACCAGCTGCATGGGCTGTCGGGCTGAGCGCGGCCGAGCTCGATACGTATCATCGACGAGCGGCCTGTTCCGGCAAGACGCCCGAGCAGGCCGACGAACTGCTCACCCATCCCGAAGTGCGCGATGCCAATCAGGTCGCTTATACGGTGTGTGGACTGAATCCGTTTCATGCAGCGGATTTTGCGCTCACGCTATCCGCAATGCGCGACTACCACCTGAAGCCTGAGTATCTGGAGGACGACGCATTCGCCCAGCGTCAACGACTCGCAGTGCCCGAGGGCATCGAGCGGCGCGGGTTCAGATGGGCGCTGTCCCATGATCCGGCCGCGGTGCTTGCTCCGGTCGCCGACGCCTTCAATGCCGGCGACTTTGATGCCCTACAGCGTCTCGTAGACGGGTCCTTTGCCAATTTGGCCGACGCCGCCACGCATCGGCACATCATGGTCGACGAACGCAATGCCGCGTGGATGGACCGCCTGCGCGGTTATCTGGATGATGGTGATGCTGCAATCGTCGTCGGCGCACTGCACCTGCCTGGCCCACATGGCCTCGTCGCACGTCTGCGCGCAGACGGCTATCGCGTAGAGTCGGTGCGAGTGCCTGCCTCGCCGTGACGTTGCAAGTCGAGCCGGTAGGAAAAACAACCGGCGCCAGCGGCGCCCCGCGCACGGCCGGCCGCCGTGAAAATGAAGGAAGAGAACCATGAGCACCCCCGTAGTCACCATTTCCGTAGAAACGATCAGCGATTCCCTTACCAAACAAGGGAATCCTGCTCTCTTTGAAACGAACATCGTCGGACTGCTCAACGAGGGCTATACGGTCGGCATCAGCAATGAAGGTGCGCTGACGAAGGTTTTCACCGACGCCGCAGACTTCGCTGCATGGTTCAACAACTTGCGCGTCGACATCCAGACTGCGTAAATTCGCCTGGTGCCCGCCGCCACGCGGGCATCAGGTAGCGGAATGCCGATCGGCATCCGGCGGATGACCATTGCGCACTCGCCGGCGGCATACAACATAGCGGTCAATCGAGATACGCGTCGAGCTCGCGCGTTTGAGGCATGTCGAACGAACTGAGTTTTCGCGCAGAGGCTTGAATCCCGCTGCCGGCCCGGTAATGTGTCGCCATGACCTGCCGGTCAAGATAAATGGAGGATTCGGCAATGTACGGAAACGCGACGATCGAAAAGTGGAAGCTCGATATCCGGTGGACCTATGTGTTCGAGCACGGCACCGGCCCGTATCTCGCGGTACCGGACGATTTTGGCAACCTCGTCGAGGTCAACCCGGACTTCACGATCCTCGAAGTCTGACCGCGCAAGCGATGATGACGCGGTTGGCGAGGTCTCGCCACAGCACGCTCAATCCGGATGAGAATAATGCACGTAGACCAGAAAATTCCCACGCTCCCAGCCGCGATCCTTCGCCAATTTGCGGCGGGCAGGATCATCGCCAAATGCGAGATCAGCGACGACAATGACACGGCGGTCATCACCTATGGCGAGCAGCAGCCGGGCGACAGTCTGAGTCTTTCACTTAGCGTCGTGGATGCCCATACCGCATTTCTGTACCTGTACAACATCCACTCCAGGGTGGCGTCCCATCCTACCTACCAGCTCGATGACCGCCGGCAGACCGCGAAGCTGAGAGCCAAGATCGACGGATCCGTGATCGACCTGTGGTTTGCCGCGATCCCGACGAAAGTCGGCAAGACCGTGATTCTCGCGAAAATGGGCGACGGGGACATGCTGTTCGAGCGCGAAACGCAACTCGTCGAAGGGGAGGTGCTCGGCGTCGACGCGCTGGACAGTTTCGTTAAGTGGTGCGCCGAAAACGAACCCTTCCTCGCGCTTGGCCGTAAGCATGGTTACCAGATCGCTGTCAGCCAGGAACTGAAAGACGCGATCGAGCGCCGACTGGATCCGCTGATGGCGGCGCGGGTCAACGCATTCCTGCAGGACGTCAAGGCATGATCGGGGGCACGTCCATGTCGAACTCCAGCTACCCGAAAGGGTGTTTCGTGGACGAAGACGGCTTCGTCCGTGATGTGGCGAACCCGGGACCGGGGCTCTCCTGCCAGGTGACGGATCGCACGGTCATGTTGTGCGGATCCTATGAGGAAGGCGATGGTGCCGAAGTACTCGGGGAGTTCACGTATTATCCGACGCTGGACGCGCTCAGGAGAGTGGGCTATGCGCCGGGGATCAACGGAGAGGCCGTGCTGGTGGCGTCATCGGGCCGTGCCGAGGTTCAATAGAGGCGACAGGAAATGGCAGACAATCCGCTTCACCACATGACCAAGCCGTGTGCCTCGTGCCCGTGGCGGCTCGACAGTTCGGCGACTGATATCCCCCAATTCGACATGGAATTTGCCGAGAATCTGGCGGCGACCTGTCCGGACCATCGCGGGATGGGACCGGAGATCGGAGCGAGGATCTTTGCTTGCCACCAGTCGAGGATCGGCGCAGAGCTCGCGTGCGCGGGTTGGCTGGCCACGGTCGGCCACAAGCATCCGCAGGTCCGTCTTGGCGTGTTTGAAGGTCGTCTGGATCCGGACGCGCTCGAGCGGGGTCCGGACTGGCCGGTGCTCCACGAGAACTACCAGCAGGTCATGGAGAAACTTCGCGCTACTCAGCCTGACCGGGCAACTCGGGAGCGGGTTGCCGGTGCGATCTGTTCGGCCTGTGGCGAACAGCCGATGCATCAGGGCGACGCTGCGGGAAATGAATACCGATGGCAGGACTACCTCTACGTCGCGGACGCTGTGCTGACCGAGCTGAAGGCCGCCGAGGGAGGTGAACCGGGCCGGAGCGCGGTGCCGCATATTGCCCGTGTGATCAGCCGCGCATGCGACGACAGCCATGAGAGCGCTCGGCTGTACGAGAAGGCCGCTGGTGACGCGGTGCGGGCCGCCATCCGCATTTAAGGCTGCTCCGTTCGAATCCGTTAACCTGTGGTTGCCAAGTTCCGGCTAACCCGAAAGAACCAGCCATGCAGATCCTTGGAGTGAAGCTTCGTCGTCCGACGTTCAACGATGTGACATTCGCCGCCGCGATGGGCACAGCGGTTTTTGCGGTGTACGAACTGGCAATGATGGCTTTGGGCGTTCACGAAACGACCAGGGGCGGGCTGTTGCTCTTTGTTGCAATGGTGTGGGGTGCTTTGAGCAACCGTATCGGAATCGACCTGGCCAAGGGCTGGCGGGCGAAGGTACTGTTCCTGATCGGATTGGGCCTGCTAGTCATGTTGTCAGCGATCGGTGTGATCTTTACGCGATAGTTGGCGGCGAGAATCCAGATCGGAAAACGATCGGCTCGGCCCGCTGCGATCGCTAGATTCGTGGGAACCGCCTGGCACACTTTGAAAGCGTGGCGATAGTTCCTGACAGGAGCAGAGAAATGCCGAGAAATATTCGGAGCGAAGCAAAGAACGTGATGGCTGGCTACGTGTCGACTCATCCCGACCTGGAGCCGGAACTGACCGACAGCGAGCAGTGGCAAGAAGCTGCAGCTGTCGAGCTCAAGGCGCGCAAGCTCGGCGTCGTCAAGGCTTTCTCCGACGACGTGCTGCAAGCGATCGTCGACGGCGAGGTCGACATGCCTGCGGTTTACGCGGCGGCGCGGGGCAAATAATACAAGTGACAACGGCGCTCCGGCCACCTGGTCAATCGGGTGGCCGCAGCCAATTCGGAATGAATGGGGAAGGTAGGATCGACATGGTAAATGTTATCACGGCGGCACTAGGTAAGCTCGAACGCCGAGCTCGTTACGCCGCAGCAGTCATCACCGGCCTTATCGTTGTATTGGCCATCGCGTTTCCGTACGCGCGGGATCTGGCTCGTGATGTCATGGTCCAATCCGGCATGGGTAACCCTGACATCGTCATTAAGCCGGGATACAAGGTGCAGGTTGACGGTCATGAGACTGCGATTTTCGGTTTCGATCCTTGCCCTGATGATCCTCGTCCGTGGAAGGACTATTGGATCGGAGGCCGTCCGGATGATAGCCTCCGCCCGTTCACCGGATGCGTCGTCGTCAAACCAGGCACGAACACCGTGCGGGTCCAGTTTCTGACTGGTGGTGAGCGAGTGGTGGAAACGTGGACCGTCGAACACCGCGAGCACGACGGAATGCCAGCGACGGTCGTCAAGCGCCCCAACGGGGACTACGTCGTTCCGGCACACTGACGGAAGAACGGCGATGGATTCGATGAACGAACCCTGTCCGCGATGTGGTGCGCAGCCGGCTGTGACGAAGGGGCCGACGTATTGGACCGCGTACTGCACGAAGTCGCACTTTCCGGGGGAGTCCGGGCAACCCCGATGCGAACAAAATCGGCTGCGCTGCAGGCGTGGGACGATGGCGTTAAAAGCAAATCGATCCGGTAGGAGTGGCGTGGTCGTGCGTACGTACGTCCAGTCAGTGGATGCAGCCCAGTAGAGAAACATACGGATCTGCGAGATGCAGTTGTCCGAGCGGCGTCGGCGGCCGAGGTCAGCGTTGAAGATCTGCGGGTGCGTTTTGCCCGTGAGAGTATGCTTTCAATGGACTGCTGAAGGAGAAGCCGGAGTGAACTGGATGGCTAGTTGTGACCTCGAGTTGGTTCAGGTCGAAGCCTAGTCACTCCAAAAAAAGGGAAGGAAAAGTCATGTTGAATGAAGAAGAACTTACGAAAGCGGTGGAGGCATTTTGCAACGCGCTCCCGGCGGGCCAGACGTTTTATGCAATGCACGCTCTGCCACGAGTGGGTTTCGGTGACATGGAAGCAAAGCCGGTCATGGCTCTCGTGCTTGCCGAAACGGAGGAGGACTTCAGACGCTTCGAGCAGGTCATCAATCGGGGTATCGCGTCCTATCGTGAGGAGTTCGGGCTGAGCGCGAAAGTTTGGCGCGAAATCGACATGCGGGGCCACGACGAAGCAGCTTTAGATGTGTCTCCGGGGAAAAATGGCGCATTCGAAGTCGAAGCTCGCGCTGGCCAGCGGCCTACAGGCGATCAGGTCTGAAGAGAAGCGGGCGCATGGAGCCTTTAAACGCCGCGGCAAACCAGGAAGACATCACTATGAATAACCTCGGCAACAGACAGGGCGCTGATGCTCCTCCGGCCGGCGCTATTCCGCGACCGTCGTGGGAATACGCTCAGGAACCGTTCGATCCGAGCCTGACTTTCATGCAAGATGGTCAGCGGACTCGGCACATGGACACTCCTCTAGACGAGAGGTACGTGACCGAACCCTTCGATAGCTTTGCAGTGGGCAGCATTCCGCCAGAAGAGCGCGAGGTAAGAGACCATCTGATCGCGGCCGCCCTCCTGCGCCGCAGAGTGTCCACGCTTGAATTTTGGTGGAGTCAGTTCGTACGCCAGACTGAAAGCTATCGGACGTCGAGTGAGGCGTTCGCAAAGCTGGAAGCGCTGTGCTCGAGTTCACGCGAACATCGGGCGGCATTCATCAGGATGGGGAACGGTGAAACGCTCCCGAAATTCATTCGGGCCGAACTGCTGAGAATGGTCGCGCGCACTGATGCTCGCGCTAACGCCGCAAAGTAATCGAGTGTCGACGGGCCGCGGACTGTGGCCCGACAGACAATAGGCCAGATGAAGTACGGTTACGCCGGCACCGTTACGCCAGACGTCATGATCCGCACGACCTCGATGCCGAGAAGCGTCAGCTTGACCTCGAAATGCTCGCCGCGGCCCGGCTCGCCATCGATCGTGAGCAGGCCCTTGTCCTGGCACGCGCGAGCCGGGCGTAGCTCGTCCGGCTCACAGCACCAGTGCGTACCCGTCTTGAGCTCGTCCGCCGGGTCAAAGGTGCGCATGAGTTTGGCCTGAGGTGGGGTGAGCTTGACCCGCTTTGCGCCGAACTCAGCGACTTTCTGCTCAAGCTGGTCGGCCGGCACCTCGGCCTTCGCCCATGCCGCGAACGACTGGCGTGTGGAGTGGGCGAGCGGCTTACCGTCGACTGACTTGCCACGCTCGACAACGGACCCTGCCGCTGCGCTCGTGATGACCTCGTATTGGAGGCAGTCCGTTTCCTCCTGGCTGTCGTAGAGCTTGTATTCCGGACCAGCAGCCGTGACGCGGCGAAGTCCTGCCTTACCGTCGGTGTAGACGCTACCGACCTTGATGTCCTGTTGTTTCATCGTGTTCCTCTCGAGAATTGGGTAGCGATAGCCGTCGATCAGAGCGGGGCGATAGGGATGTTCCAGCCAAGAAACGATGCCCGGCCGGGCGCCTCATCAACGCCGTGAGGTAGGCGATCGTCGAAGATGAACCAGTCGCCCGCCTTCGGCTTGTGGCGGACCTTTCCCTGTCGAAAGGTCAGGCCGTCGTTGTGCAGCACAACCATCAGCACCAGGCCCTCGTCGTCCGTGTGCATGTCTGCGGCCGCGGTCGCCACGAGCAGTTCCTCACGGCCACCCAGGTGGCCGCTGTCAGCGCGGCGGTAGCCGAGCGCAGCGAGATCCGGAAGCCACGCGGCACCGTCGCGGCTGGCCCACGGCGGGATCGCGAAGGTCTCGACCTGATCGCCGCAGAACTCGATTTCCTCGGCGGCGGTGTAGAACTCGCCAGCCAACTGATCTGAGAGGCGAATGACGTGGCCAGGCACCTGGACGGAGCCGAGAATGGAGCCGAGTGGCAGGGCGCCGGCGGCGCGTGTCGGGGTCCGGTGCTGATCGATGTGAGCGAGATGCATGGTGAATTCCGTTCCTCGGTGATCGGGTATGGACGGATTATCCCAGGAGGCGCGCACCATTCAAGGTTCGGCGCGCGGACCAGAATTCGATTGCATCAGGATCTGATTCCCGAAAAAGCTCACCTGATTCCGAACAGGAATCGACGCCTAAAAAGAACGAGGGAAAGCCGGGAAAGCGAGTTTCGCGCGATCTTGTATGGGGCATACGCGCCGCTATAGTGGACGCATGGCAAGTCAGCCACCAACCAACAGGACACCCATGAACGTATTGAACCACGCCCGTTTGGCGCCCACGGAAACAACCCGTCCCGTGCATGCGCCGGTTGCAGTGATCACGGACCACGCTGGCAACGCTCTCGAAGTCGGCGCGATGTATTGCTGCACTTTCGTGGATATCAATGCGCAAGGCGACGAGTTCGAGATCCACGGCAATCTCGTGCGCTACATCGGCGCTGCCGATCGTGGTCGGCTAATTTTCGCAGACGCAGACGACTGGAGCGAGATCGACTGCGAGTTCGACAGTCTTATCCGGCAGGCCTGTCCCGTCATGAATCCGGCCGCGCACGGCTGGGGCGAGAAGCTGCACTAAAATTCCATCATCGCCGTTTCGTCACTCTCTGGAAATTTAGAAAATGGGCCAGAATGCCACCCCGGTCGCGAAGACCGGAAACGTCCTCGAGCAGGGCGTCGTGCCGAACGTCCTCTGTGAGCTCAAGGCGATGCGCGAAGTCAGCATGAACGTCCCGGCGAAGGCCGAAGCGTACGTGCGGGCGAATGAGCATTCGCTGCAAGACTACTACGACGGCGGAATGTCGTATTCGGAGATCGCAGAACACGTCTGTTTGGTCGCGTAATACCTCTCAACTCTGACACGAAGGAACTGGCATGTTCACGCGAGCAAAGAATGAACTGAAGGAACTCGTCAAGCTGATTGCCGAGACGGAGCGATACGACGCGACGCTCGCGGCGAAACGCGATATCGTCCCGACCGAGGAATCGCGAGAAGATCGCCGTCGCAAGGAAAGCAGGAAGCTCGAATTGATGGAAAAGTACGAGCTGCTCTAGGGACTCGCGATGACCTCGACCTACACGAAGCTCGAATCGATGATTCTCGACGCGATCGAGAGCGGGCAGAACACCTTCCGTAAGATGCTGACTGGTGGCATCGAAACGGAGTGAAAACGTATCGCCGACGCTACGGGCGCCAGCCAATACGATCTCGTGCTAGACCGTCGTGTTCAGGCGCTACGCAAGGGCAAGAAGATCTTGTATCAGGATGGACGCTGGTCGGTCATCAAATCGCTTGGCGAAGTCGAGCCGGAAGAGGCGGTGCGCATGCAGGCGTTCGCCGAAAAATGGGAGTAGAAGTAATGGAGGGGTGGGACATCATAGCGCTGACGTTGTTGATTTCGGCGATCGGCGACGTTGCCATCATGGCGCTGCCTTCTACCCGGAAAGATGGTGTGGAGTGGAGCCTGCGCCTGATCTGCGGCGCCACTCTGGTAATCATCGCGTTCCTGCTATTCCAGCGGGAATTCGATGTCGGTTTTCTCGCGACATTGGGTATCCTCGGCGGAGCGTGCCAGGCTGCCCTGATGTGGCGCACCTACAGGAGCTATCGGCGGGCCAACGCCGAAAGCGACAGGCGGAAATAGTGAGGGGGAAAGCTACCGTGCAGTGGACAGAACAAGAAGGCCATTTCAGCTTCAACGTCAAGCCGAGCCTGACCGGGAAATATCGGCTGAAGGACGGGAGCGGAAACGCCGTGGAAGCGGAGTTCCGCGATGGAACGTGGTCGGTCGACACGGCCGGGTTTGTTGGCTGGTCCGGCCGCTTCTGGGTATCGGACAAGGACCAGATCCTCGCGGCCAAGCGCAAGTGCAGCGGTTTCCGGGCGCACAAGGTCAAGTCGTACACGCCGGCGGCGCGTAACGCGGTGAAGCTCGCGCGGCATTACGCCAATGTGAAGGGGAAGAAAGTCAGAGCAGTGATGTACTACCTGATCGCGCATCGTATCGATTCAACCGTTCTCCAGTCCTTCGATCTGGAATGGCAAGCGACAAATGCCGCGAAGCTCCTGCGCTATCGGGCCGGCATCGACGCGCGGGTCGACAAGTTCTTCGTCAAGCGCGGTGCGCCGGTGCGGACCACCCCGAGTGTCTGACGGGCGGGCAGGAGAGCCACATGGCGACGCTCGAGCGCGCGAACCCAGATCATGGTCGAGCTCCATTCAGGACAGGTAGACAAGGGCGGAAATCCCTACGTCCTGCACCCGATGCGTGTCATGCTCGCGGGTGACACTGACGACGAGCGCATCGTTGGTGCTCCATGATGTAATCGAAGACAGTCGTGGGGTTTGGACGGCAGCGAGGCGCCGGGCAGAAGGTTTTTCCATGCGTATCGTCGACGCGGTCGTATCCGAGACGCGGATGCCGGGGGAGATCTACGGGACTTCATCCACAGTGGGCCGCGACGAATCTGATCGGCCGGAAGGTCAAGCTCCGCGATATCGGAGACAACAGCGATCTGTCGCGAATTCCAAATCCAACGTAACGCGATCTCGATCTCATAAAGAGGTATCGGCGCGCAATCGCGGTGCTCATGACTCAAAAAGGCGTTCTCATCAGGAACTAGAAAAGAAGAAAGAGGCGATTTCGTTGCAATTCTGACAAAAAATTCTGGCTGGTATAGCTTCCTAGCGAGAAATTCATATAGCATCGGTTCCTGCAAAATCTCACCTGACCTGCGCCACTCGAAAGCGCGGCTACCCCGAAACAGCGGATCTGTCGAGGCGGGTCACGCGATAAATCAGGTAAGGCACCGGCCATGCAATCGAATCACGACATCCCGACCGAGATTCGGGAACTGAACATGTCTTATCTCTTGCTCGCGCAACGTATGCTGCGCGAGGACCGCGACACCGGAATGTTCCGGCTGGGGATCTCCGCAGAAGTGGCCGAAATCCTCGGCAATCTGACAATCGCCCAGGTCGTCAAGGTCGCGAATATCAACCAGCTGCTATGCAGGTTCAGGATGGACGATCGAACTTTCCTGTCTGCACTGGCGGACAAAGGGCGTAGCGAGATCCACCAAAACAGGCACGCTGCTATTCTGATGGCCGGTCAGCCCGCAGAACAACTGTAAGGCCGTCTGTTGTCAGCTGGCAGTAAGATGCTTCATGCATCGAGACAGTGAGATGCTGTACGGCCATTTCGGATCCGGCCTGACGGCAGCGTTGCCGCAATACGAGCACATCTCGATCCAGCGCCCCGCGGCCTTCGCTTCCCGCAGTAACGTCGTTTCGAGTTCATCGTCGAGCGTAGTTGCCGACCAGCACTCGTCATCCAGCAGAACGCGGAATCCGTCCCGCACGCGAGGCGCTCCCGCATAGAGGCCCTTGGCTAAGGCGGCGATCCCAGCTTCGAGCTGAGCGATCGCGACTTCATCGACAGGTTCCGGAAAATGTCCGACGAAGGCCGCCACTCGGACGGCCGTATCCGCCGTCCAATGCACCATTCGATCGTCGAGCCGAATCACGGCGCCGGCGGGCGCAAACACCTCGTACACCTCGTCGGAAGCATCCCGGGCACAGATCGACGTTTCCCCTTCATTCAGGCAGACGAGGTAGACAAAGCCGAAGCCGTCGGCATGTGGAGCTACATGCGGCGCCCATCCATACAGTTCGCAGCGTCCAGAGTTGTCGGTTCCAATCACGCGCTCAAGCTCTTCGGACTCGCGGGATCGCGCGACCGCCAGCGCTTCGACAGTGAAGCGGTGTTCAAGGGCTTCGGGCGGAATGCTGAGACGGCCGACAGCGGCAAGCGGGGAAGGGGACGTACTTGGCATGGCCACAAGGATAGCATCGGCCCGCGGGGCCGCAAGGTGCCACGAGGCGGCGCGATGGAGCCTCCATACGCTTCCTGATGGGAATGTAATGAACAATTTGATGCGATCTCGAAAAACTATTTGGAGGGGACGGGAGTTCATGTGTATATTGGAATCGCTTCTCCCGTAAGTGGTAGTAAGTTAAAGGAAGCGCGAACGGATGCCCGGTCTGGAAACCCCAGCCGGGCATTTTTTTGTCCGGTCAGAACTGAATCGATCCGTGTTAGGTACTTCCGGACAGGAAGTCCAAAGACGGGCTTTGTGGTAGGATCAACTCGACGGATCTTCATTACCGTCCCTCGATTCGACGTCAATACGTCGATTGCCCTTGGGCCCCACGCTGGTATCCCCGTACTCAGCCTGGGGCCGATTTTTTCGTCGGGGCTTGAACTGGAAGCGGCGCCCTGCACAATGAGTCGACTCTATCTGATCGCAAGGCTCGTATGCCTGTATCTACCCGAAAACCCGCCGTCCGCAGTCGCGCGAGTTCCGGCAAGTACGCTGATCGCGTGTGTTGCGAGCACGACGCGACGGGGAACTACGACATCCTGATCGATGGCGAGCTCCGATTCCGACTCGAGCGCGAGAACCAGTTCCCGGAGTTCTGGTACCTCTACCCGGTCGTCGATGGAGTCCGAACCGATCCGAGCGTCGCATTTGAGATCCAGCAGTGGGACGTCATTTCTCAACTGGAACGCGGTGAGCACTGGCTTCCGCCGGACCAGGTCGAACGAGAAGAACGGGTGGCGCTGCATGCGGTACGGCGTGTCCGATGGGCCTGAAGGTGGAACGGGCGGGAAGGGTGAGGACTTGCGGGATGCGAGGGCTTCAATTTCTCCGCAACTATGCCGTTAACACCTGCGTTGATCTTGATGGCAATGGCGCGTTGAGGCGGAACAGCACCCGCTTCATGCCCGGAACTACATGGCTTTCTTGTTCCGATGAGCTTCGGCAGAGTCAAAGGGAGGGACCACGGGATTCAGGTTTCCCCAACTAAAGCACGCAGACGTCGCCCCTTGAAAAGGCGAAGTCAGTTTTTAGAACCAATCCGAATCAGATAAACCGAGGAGCCTCAATGAACTCTTTCATCCCGAACGTAAGCCCCGAAACGGCTCGCAAAGCCAAGATCGTCAAGTGGCTCGTGATCGCTGCCGGGGTGGCGATCGCAGCACCGGCAGCACTGCTACTGCTCAAGGGGCTGTTGGCCCTGGTTGCCGCCGGTGCCGTCGGATTGGCGGCGATCTATCTCGGCCCGGTGGTCGAGATGAAGCTGCGCAACACGCAGGTCAAGATGGTCGTCGCCGAAGCGAAGGCCAACCCGATCGAAACGCTGATCAACCAACTCGCCGACAAGCGCCGTGCGGCCGCAGATTTCGCCGACCGCATCACCGAGTTCCGTACGGAGGTCAAGAATTTCCAGGACAAGGTTGGTCTGTTCGAAAAGCAGTATCCGGACGATGCGCCGCGTTTCCGTTCGCAACTCGCCACGATGCAGCAGCTTTTGCATTTCCGTGAGGATCGCTACAAGCAGGTGAACGCAGAGCTCGACAATTTCGCGCATGCAATCGACCGAGCGAGGGCTATGTGGGATATGTCGCAAGCCGCGCAGCGCATGAACAAGGTCGCCGGCCAGCAATCGGGCGACACGTTCGAACAAATCAAGACCGAAGCGTCGATCGATTCCGTCATGAAGTCCGTCAACATGGCATTCAGCCAGATGGAAACGGCTCTTCTCGACAACCCGGAAGTCAAGCAGGCGCAGCAGGCCGCGCTCGCACAAGACACGCAACCGGCGATCGCGACCGATCCGCGCGTGTCGCTGCCTTCGCAACGCCCGCAGCAGTAAAACGTACCACAACGACCTAGCGAGTAAACATGAAGAATATCGGGAAAATTCTCGGCGCCGCCGCGTTCATCGTGGTCATTGGCGTGGTTTGGCTTTTCCAGCAGGGCGGCCTGTCGAAGCTGACGGGCGGTCAGCAATCGGCCAGCATTCAGACTCAAGGTACGCCGACCGGATTCGATGCGAGCTCCGCGGCAGCGGCTCTGGCACGGGCGCCGGCGGCCAATACGGTGGCCTTACCCGCCGGTTATAAACCGGACTCGGACACGCTCAAGGCGATCATCAAGAATGGCCTCGTGAGGGTCTCAGTCCAGAACCCGAGCGCACCGTTCTACGACGACGAGAACGGCGCCCCGGCTCATGGCTTCAATGTCGATTTCGCAAAGTTGCTGTTCGCCGATCCATCCTTCAACACGGACGGGAAGCAGGTGCAGGTCGACATGCATCACGAGGTCGATACGTATGCGGGTGTGCCCAAGCAACTGCTTTCGAACGATGCGGACGGCAATCATGGCGTCGATATCGCGATGGATGGTCTGACGTTCCAGGACAATCGTCCGGTCCAAGGGGTGGTGTACACGGTCCCCTACGTCGACGACTTCGGCTACTCGCTGATCGTGCGCTCGGGTTCACCGATTCGCACGGCGGCAGATCTCGCAGGCAAGCGCGTGGGCATCCTCAAAGGCGATCCGGACGTACGTGCCTTCGTGACGAGCCAGTATCCGAACACGACGGTTGTCGAGGAAGACGATTCCGATCCCGCCTTCATCCAGAAGAGTGTGGACAGCGGTGCAGTGGACGCTTTCATTTACGACTATCCGTTTGCGGTCGATTCGATCAAGGGATCGGACCTGCGGTTTGCGATCACGAAGCTCGACGGCTCGAACATCGCTTACAAGATCGGTGTTCGTGCACAAGACCAGGAGCTGCTGATCTACCTGAACGCTGCGATCGCGAAGGTCAAGCAGTCGCCCGCCTATCTCGATCTGCTGCGCAAGTACTTCATCAGCAACCAGACGCAGACCCGGGCCGCGGGCGCCGGCGAGCACGCCTACACAGTGCGCCAGCGTGACACGCTCAACCTGATCGCGACCAACCAGTTGGGCGACGGTCAGCGGTATCGTGAAATTCAGAGCCGGAACAACATTCCGAATCCGAATTTGATCTTGGTCGGGCAGAAGCTGGTGATTCCGGCCCGCTGATAGCGTATCAGCGCTTTTTTCCCGGCCGAAAACTGAGTGGAGTTGAATGAAATGAAGAAGCTGGTTTTGTCACTCGCACTGGCGAGCATCGTAACAGCCGCGATGGCGGATCAAGCGGTCGTGATCAAGGATACCCGGTCGGGTACGAGCCTTTTCGGGGCGCCCGCAGCGGGGGAATTGCTGACACGGCAAGGGCAACTCTGCATGTTGACGGAATACAAGCACACGACGGACGACCCAGACAAGGTTGCCCTTCCGGTTGTCGAGCATAGCGAATTCCAGTGCGATGCCCAGGGAAATCGGATCAAGGTCTCCGACCAGCCGGAAAACGCAGCGTCCCCCCGCCCGGACTACTTCCTCACTGTCGACGTGCTCGGGGTGCGCCGGCGTGTGGCTGTCCACGTCGGCAAGCCGATTGACCTGTCGGACCATGTCTACTACGCCTATGCCGGTGCATGCATGTCAAAAACCGACTTTGAGCCAATCCGCAATGTGATCTTCTCCGGCGGCGACGGGGACGCTGCGTCGAAACAGGCTCATGAGGAGGCTGAGAAGCGGTCTCCGCACGCCCCGACCTCCGATGAATCGGTCGAGCTGAAGTCGGGGGCATGGAAGTACCGCCTGGCGATCATACCTTCAGCCATCTCCGCCAATGGTTCGGTGAAACTGCAGATTTCCGGTACGGCATCCGGGCCGGACAACTACAACCAGACCAAGGCCAACCAGTGCAACGGCTACAAGCCGGAGATCGTCTCGGAGGACATTCCGTCGACGGGACTGGAAGTAAACAACGGCGGCATCTTCCCAACCAGGCTGCTCGGCGCGATCCACTTCCGCGTTGACAAACTCTGAAGCACTCGACGACATGATCTTCGACGATTTCGATAGCTGGGATGGGCTGAGCGGGTTGGGCGCGTTTGCAACCATCTTCGGCTGGGGCGCAGTGGCGTACGCCGCGTACGCATTCGGATTCCAGAGTGGCGTGGGGGCGGCAAAGCCTTGCACCGGGCCGTCGCCTACTTGCATCGTCCAGGAAAAGCAAGGCTGGTTCGGGATTGGATACCACGTCGTCCAGCCGCTTCAGGCGAAGCAGCCGAACGGCTCCGCGACGGAGAAAAAACAGGAGCGAAGGGCGGAATAAAAAGCGGGGCTATATGGTGTGTCGCCTGGCGATTTTGAGCTGCGGCGGCCGACGCACGGGACCATTACTCCCTATCGGCGTTTGACCATCATCCCCTTTAATCGCATCTGGAACATGACACGCAATATGACGAAAGAAAAATTCGCTTTCCGCACGGGAATCTGGCTGGTGGCCGCAGCAGTAACTCAGGCGCACCGAGGCCTCGCGCAATCTTTCGAGCCAATCACCCGCCTGCGGCAAGTGGAACTGGGTCTGGGGCCGAATATGCCAACGCAGTTCGAGCACATTGCCTCCGGAATGCTGTACTTCTGGCTCGGCCTTTTGCTCGTTCAGGGAATCGCGATGCTCGAGGTGCGCGTCAGGCAGCATTACCAGAATCGGTCGCTTCCGAAGGGCCAGTTCCTTGCATGGTTGCTGGGTTGCGCTGCTATCCCTGTTGTTCTGCATGATTGGGTGAATTGGTCGCCGCTATGGATGCTTTCTGCCGCGTTGGCCGACCTGACTCTCATTGCATTCATGTTTGCGCCGGCCCGTGTGATCGACGCGATGCGCCGTCATCCGTTGGCTACCGCGTTGTTCATCTCGCTGCTCGTCTGGAATACGTTCGGGCTGTCGTGGGGGCTTGGCCAGCACAATCGAAACACGCAAACGGCCGAAATCATCACCATGCAGTTGCTTGCCAGTCTGTCCGGACTGCTGGTTGCCTTGCTGATGACGATTGTGATCGGCCGAATGAAGACGTCAAGCCGCTACACCGGCATCGTGTTGAACGCGGGGATGGTTCTGGGGCTGTTCATGGTGATCGTCGCTGCGGTCTTGGCCCCGCGTGCGCCGGTGGTCTTCCGACTTCCGCAGGATGCGGCCTTGATGGCGGCGTTCAACGAGCGGCTGAATTGGATTGACTTTGCCAGCTTCAGCGGGCTCGGTGTCTTTGCGGTATGCATGCTCGAACGAATGCGACGCTTGCTGGTGCGTAGCCGCAAAGAGCCAAGTATCTGATACCCAGCACGCGTACACAAGGTAATGTCCCGACCCGTGGGTCGTGATTTGATGAAGGAGGCAAAATGAAAAAGAGTGTTCTCGCGATGCTGATGTGCGCCGCGTTCAGCGCAATGGCGCACGCTGACGAGCCGTTCAGCACGAAATACCAGATCGTCGTCCCGCCGGCGCCGCAGTTCACGCCGACGAAGGTATGGGACGACGGCAAGTTCACGTACATCCAACTCCGCGCCCCGTATCACGGCGATCTCCCGGCCGTGCTCGAGCAACTCGACGACGGGAAGTACGCGGTCGTGGACGCCAGGTGGGACGAGAAAACGTCTCGCTTTGTGCTGCCGAAACTTATCGATCGCGTGGTACTGCGGCTCGACGAGAAGCACGTCGAGATCGACCGTTCCTGACAGGAGAGATGGACAATGTCCACCATCACGATTCAGACGAAGCTTTGGCACCGCCTTGCCGACCTCATATCAGACATGGGAAGCCACCACCCGGCGTTCAAAGGAACGGCGGTAGGCCGCGTCTTGACGTGCTGGGCAGTGCGATCAAGTATGGCGTTCCGCCATACGAAGGAGCGAGTCTGAGCGCGCATCACCAACGGCTGGTCCATGAAGCGAAAGCCGTGGCTGAAAAGCATGGTGGCATCCGGACGGGACTCTCCCCGGTCGAGGGGTTCGTCGAGACTGCAGAGAAGCTGCTCGGCCTGTGGGATGACCACTGACCAACGCGGCTAGATCGCCGGGCGATTTCCTCAACCGCCCGGCGAGAATCTCACTCATCGTCATCTGCCGCAGGTGCTGAATTGCCGTCGTCGGCTGCAAGCGGCGGATCCTTCTTCTCCGCCTCGCTAAGCCTGTCCATCAGCTCCTTGATCTTCAGGCGCGTTTCCTCTTTGAGCTGGCCGTAGGCCGGGTCAGTCTCGAGCTCGCGAACCGCCGTCACGAGACGGGGCGCGATTTTCTTCGTCACGCGCTTGACCAGTGCGCCCGGGAGGTCGCGCGGCCGCACGTGCTCCTTGCCATCCGTCGCGCGCTGCAGGAACGACAGCGCGTTGGCCTTGTGCTTCCGGATCTGTTTGATCGCCTCCGTGCCGGAGATCTTGTCTTCGGCGACGATCTCGTGGATACGGCGATCGGCGCTTGCCAGCAAAAGCAAGCCCTCGATGTAGTAGGGGGTGAGCTCGCCTTGGCTGTCTTGCATCTCCACGGCGATCTCCTCCGGGGACATACCGTCAACGGTGTTCAGGCGGTGAGCGAGGATGGCCTTCTCGAGAACGGTCAGGGGCTCCTTGTCATTTCGCCGGATCACGCCGAGGTTAAGCGACTTGCTGTCGGCTTTGTCCGTAATGGTGACCGGTACGCGCTCGATGGGTGGTTTTCCTTCCGCCACGCGGTACTGGTTGGCCAGGAACACTGCCTCGAGGCGGCGGTGGCCGTCGTGCAGGCAGATGATGTGCTGGCCGTTCTCGTAGATGAGAAAAACCGTCAGCGTCTGAGTTTCGTCGAAGCCGTCGCGCGCCATGTCGCGAGCCAGCTTTTCGATGCCGAGTCGGTACTTCCTGGTCTTGATGCGAGGGTTGAAGCCGTCGATCACCCGGATCTTTTCGATGAGCGGGCGATAAAGGTCGGCGGACTTCGTACCCTCGAACGCCTTCTTCTTCACGCCGGCCTGGAATGCGAGATCGACGTCCAGAGGGATGACGAGCTGTTCGCCCATCACCGGAGAATTGCCCTTCCGCTTGTTCATGTTCAGCTCCTGTTGGTTAGGCCAACTCGTAACGCACACGTCGCTGCGAGCCGGACAGATCCCATGCTAAACATCACAAACTCAGTTTCTAGGGGGCGCGCGCCGATTTTGCGCCGACTACAGGGGGCTGGTTTCGGCTGTATGGCGTGATAGGCTTCTATTCAGCCGATTGGTTCCCAGCAGGAAGAATGTTGCCGCGGAGACTCAAGGCGTGGTGCCTGACTGCCGTTAATTTCAGGACAGGAATTGATCGGGACATCGAGTGGAACGGGCTGGCACGACCAGTCGCTTGCGTACGGGGGAATCGGAGCAACATGGGAAGGTATCAATCTGAATATGCGTGGGAAAAGATCAAGCGATTTGATCTGGTGCTTGCTGTCGAGGCCATGCTGGAATCCGAGGTCAAGACCTTTTCCCGTCCCCTCGAAAACGGTGAACTCGGCGTGGTGAACATTCAATTCACCAAGGATCCGGAATACCTGGACGATGCCGGGGAGCACTTTGGGCGGTTGGAGTCGCTGCGGATTTTGTTTAAGGACGTCGCGCCGGAAGACCGATTCAACTTCAAGAGCAGCGTGGATGCGACTGAAGCTCAGTACAACATCAACGTCAAATACAGGCTTCCGCTTTTCAGCGCAAAGTTCGTGCAAGAAAGCGAACGGACATTCCTGAAGCGCATGGCGCTGTTCGACCTTGGCTTCCTGCTCGGGCAGGCACTCGATAGTGGCTACTACCAAGGCCTACTGCGGGAGAAGTTCCCGGATCCACGGCATAAATGGGATCGTGCCATTCGTAGCCGCGTTCCCTTCCTGGACAACGCAGCCCGGATCTACGTGCCGCCGCGTCCCAAACACGAACCGCTTCAAAACAGAAAGTACTTCGACCGATAAGGGCCGGCATGCTGCATCATCTTCTCCATACGATCATCGTCAGCGCGATCACGGCGCTTTCCGTACACGCTGCCGGGGCAGTCATGTTCGGCGAGCGCGCGAAGCGTTTCCCGATCGGAGTCGCCCTTTCTGCGCTCTTTGTTGGGCCGTGGTGGGCAGCGTTATCTGCAGGAACCATGGCGCACCTGCTAGCCATCATCATCGAGAATCTATTTCGCCGCAAAAAGTCCCCGAAAAGCCTGCCCTTTGCGGCCGGGACGGCCTGCCTTGCATTGACCTTCGGCTTCAATATGACCTTGGAGCACGCGGCTGACGATCTGATGAAATCGATCAATCAGAGCAATGATGCAGCCTGGGCAAAGATCTCCAGCAGCGGCAAAGCAGGGCAGATGGTGGCCGCTCACTACAAACCGTGCGTCGACGAGAAGACGGCCGTGACGCAGGGCTACGGCCGGTTCGCGACGATGACGCTGGAGCCGAAAAACGGGCCGAACCAATGCGAGATGGACGTTGTCGCCTTGGCAAGGGTTGAGGGAGGTGAGAGCTTCGCGCGCGACGTTGCGGTGATCATCGACAATTTGCCGAACAGCCTGCAACTGTCACCGGATGCGCAGGCGAAACTGGACAGCCTCACAAAAGACACGGCTGGCATCTAACCCACGATTTTACTGGACGGAATCATGGAACAAAACACGGCAAAGCCCTTGGTCTTTCTCGACGAAGCCAGCTTCCTGCTCAATCAGCAGAACGATCCGCTGCGCGAGGCGCTACGGGAAATCGAGGCCATTCCGAACGCGAAGTATCTGGTGCGGAATGGCCGGGTGTTCGTCTTCGAAAAGCTCGTGCAACTGGTCAGGGAGACAGGCGCCCAGCCCAAGGCCCCGCAACTTGCCGATCTGGCGCGCAGCCTGATCGAAGACGCCACGGTATCGGCCGAGGAAGCGGTCAGCAAGTGGTCGATCGTCCCGGAGCCCTACGTGGTCGAGTCAGTCGCCGAGGGTGACGATGCGACCCAGCAGTTCGAGATCCGGCACAAGCCCTTCAACGCGTTCGTGCCCGGAGCATTCAGCTCGCGCGAAGCAACTCACGCCACGTTGGTCAAGCTGCTGCTTGGAGAAGTCGTGGATGGCGAGCAGAGCACCTTCGTCTATCGTGGCCAGCCGATGAAGCTACCCAAACAGGTCGACGGTCTGTGTCTTTCCATGCTGCCGACGTTCGGCCAGACGAATGAGTCGGGGCGGGAGCCGTGGGTGGGGCTCGCCAACGTCGAGTGGATGCCAGGATTCGAGCCGATCGACGAGTATCGTTTCCTCCGGGCCCGGGAGGCAGAGCGTGCGTGGAAACGCGCTTGCATTGAGATCGAGTGGGGTGCAGAGCGTTGCGTGCAGAAAATCTGGCGTGACGTCCCGGTGTTCAATCTGAAGCGCCTGAACACCGCGGACATCGAGCTGTGGTACGACGACAAGGATGTGATCGCCAAGTTGCGATCGTTGTACCCGGAACTCGGGGATCTGGCCGGCAACGTGCTCCATATGCAGTTCGACAGTTACCGCACGGAGTGCTGGAACGATCGCTCATGGGAGCCGAGCCGCGATGAGGAGTTCATCTTCTATCTGCTTGGTCGCCTGGTCGACCCGGACGGGAGCGACTACTACTCGATCTCACTTGGCAAATGGATGGCATGGGCGTGGCTTCATGGCCATTCGCTTGACGGCGCCATGCAGTTCGCCACGACGGTTCGCTACTGCAGCAACACAGCATACGAGATCGCGAATTGGATCCGTGATGTCATGATGTTCCTGGCCAAGGATGCGAAGGCGGTTGATCTGAGAGGAAGCCAAATCTGGACCATCGGAGACATGTTCCGGACGGGGCGGAAGGCGAGCTCGGTGATCGTGGCAAAGCAGGATTTATCGCAATTTCAGGCGACGTGATCGAGACTATGGAGCATCCTGCCGACCCCGGGCCGCGCTTCACGAGGTGGCACTGTCACTTCGAGATCGACTACCTGCTTGCCCAATCCGACGCCATGCTCACCGAGATACTCAACGGCGGAACTCCGGTCGAAATCCGGGTCCACCTGATTTGCAAGAAGGCGGCGGGAAAGCGATTCCTGGTCGTGGGCGAATGTGATCACGTCGCCCAGGACGGGAAGTGCGCAGGACACACTGGCAGCGGCGGGGAACAAATCGGATGAGGAAGCTGGCGACGCTTGTCAGCCAAGCGACCGAATCAACTTGCCTCCTTTGCTACTTCTTGCGCTTTGGCAATTGGGGCACGTAGTCGGCGATCGCGCGTACATGCTTGCCGTGGTGCGAGGACGGCCAGAGTCCGAGCTTGGCGAGGCCTTGAACATAGTAGCGAAGCACGTCATCGACGCACATGCCGGTATCGACCCGGAACATCGCCTCATGAAAGCGCGAGAGAAAGTCGAAGTCGTGATGATGCTCGCCCGCCGACGTCTCGGGGTGTGCGTATTCATGCACCAATAGGGATACCAGCCAGGCTGCGCCACGCTGGCGGATTCCGAGGAGGGATTCGCGTGCTAGGGCGATGAACGTTGATCCGTCCGTCCACGCTTCCTTGGTGTCCGAGAGGCCCGCAACGATCTTCCGGGGCTCGGTACGCCAGTCGCTGCCCGGGTAGACGATGCGCTGGACTCGATGGTTGATCGAACGCAGGCACTCGAGTACAAGTCGCTCCTCTTTGCCGAGATTCTCGTCGTCGACGAATGACGCCGTATCGTTCAGCTGCTCGACGAAGTGGAAAAACGGTATGACCTTGATCGGCGCGTCGCCATCCCAGCTAAGGTGAAGCTTCGTTCGTAGCTTTGTGAGGACACGCGGGAGATTGTCGTCGGTCGCGGCAGCGTTGGCGATTGTCAGCAGCTTCGGCATGACGACTTTCGCTAGCCCATCGCGCTCAACTCGCTCGGCAATCCCCGTATGGCGGCCATCAAAGAGAGTGAAGCACCGGCCGGCCAAACCTTCTTCCGGCGAAACGAGTTTCCCGAAAATATCGGGGATGAATCGCAGTTTGAAGATGGCTTTGACAGTTTTCCCATCCAGATTGACAGGGGAGAAGTAGATGTCGCGGAGGAGGGCGGCGGCCTCGTTGTCATTGAGTTTTTTCACGCGCGTGAGCTGAAACGCAAATCTCTCACGCACGACCTTGTCGATTGCCTGCCACACTGCGCACCGGTCCTCAAGAACGCTGTTGCGAGCAAGGTTGACCGCTAGGGGCACGTTCGACGTGATTGCCCCGCCGATGCCGTATCGATTGCTCGGATAGCTGTTGACGAGGATCCCGCGGTTGTAGACACGCAACTCGTGCGACTCCCGATCGAAGCGATATCGCGCATGCTCGTCTTCGAGATCCCACTTCGCGTCGGCCGGAAGCGTATTGATCTGTTGTCCGTTGACGAAGATCGGAATCGGAGCGTACCGGACAATCTGGCCGAACTCGCCGCCCGGCCCAACGGGAAAGCCCTCATCGTCCCGAGTGCTACCGACGAAATACGTCCGAAGGGAGTAGTCGCTCGTCTGGAATCCAACCTTGAAATTGTAGAACTGGCCCGTGATGCGGCAGCCGGCGTACGGCTCGGCGTGCTCAACCAGGTCGTACCCAGAATCAATGGATTCGTCTTCCAGATCGACTCGCATTTCGAATTGACCGCTGCGCCATACGGTCGAGGCATAGGACATGATCTGGCCGCGGCCGCACCTAAAACGACCATAAAGGGCGTCGCCGTTGACGTGCGGAGTACCGAAAGTCTCGAAGAACTGCTCGATTTCGTCCCGAGACTGGAACCCCTTGCCGTCATCGACGAACTCGAACGCTCCCGTGGCATCGACCGTCAGGTCAATGCGGGTCGCGCCGGCGTCAATACTGTTCATCACGAGCTCGGCGACAGCTTTCGGCAGACTGCCAGACTGCTCATGGATAAGCGTCTTGATGATAGAAGAGTGGATCTTGAACGCGCGGCGCTGGGCGCCGGTCGGCGCGGTGACAATGCTCATAGCTGATTGCGTGTTTGTTCGCAGAAGCTACAGACGATACCAACCTGACTCGCATCAGCAATGGTGATTCGTGACCTGAAATTGGGGGGATTCGCTGTCTGGTGGAGCGCCCAAGTGGCGAGTGCCTCATAATTCAGAATCCGGATCAGATAGCGATCGGGAAGAAGTCGGGGAACTACCGGTCGATTTGGAGGGTGCAGTGTCAGACGAAGCAATCATCGCAGCAACGACGCAGGTCGTGTATGCAAGTGAAATAAGCGAAAGTGACTGGTCAGCCATGAAGCAACGTCACGTCGTGGGCCAATTTAAGGCTGCATGTTGTAACGCAGCAATGGTCCCCAAGACGAGCCTGGGTGGGCTCCGTTTCTTCGCGCATGCGTCCGGGGAATGTGGGAACGCACCGGAGTCGGTGTGGCACGAAGAAACGAAGGCCAGCGTCTTCGACGCCTTCGCGTCTGTGGCCTCATTGGCGTCAGTTGAGTCGCCGGGGCGCGGCGCCGTCGGTCGATGGATAGCGGACGTGCATGTTCGCGTCGGAAATAGGCAGATTGCAATCGAGATTCAACATTCGCAGCAGACATTGGCCGAATATCTGCGCAGGCAACGTCGCTACCATGAGGGCGGCTGGGAGTGCTACTGGTTGTTGTATAGACCACGGTTTTTCACGCTGGCCAAGGCAGTTGCGACGCGAGTCATCAAGGAGCGATACGGCGGTCGCTGGCCTGATCCGAGTCCCAAGGGCTTCGGATTGCCCGAACTCCCATTTGCGTTGATCGAAAATCAAGGTAGCCAGATGGTCATGGGCCCGGACTTGAGCATTGACCTTCTTCCTTGGGCGCAGGCGATTAAAGACCAAAGGTTCCGCTACGAAGAAGGGCGTTGGATCGTCGCCGACGTCTAAAAGAAGGACAAGAATGCAACCGCACGTGTTTGCTCTGAAGTTCACGAAAGATTTCGTGCTTGTCTCCGATCCAATCCGGATTCCTTGAACGCGACTGCGCTAGGGCTAGGCGACGGCCAGTTCGTCGATTTCCACGATGGTGTGATTCTTTCCGGGAAGAAGCCGGACTTCATGATGGGTATTCTGGCTTCCCGGCGCATCCGGAACGCGGCGGCACTCGATGTGCTTCTGGCTGCTCGCGAGGACGCTTAACGAGGAGGCACCATAGATGCGTGCATCGAAGCCCGGTTGAGCCTTGCGGAGTTCGGCGCCGACGTGAGACAGGTTCACCCAGTTGCCATCCTTCGACGCGGCGCGCACGGCGCTCGCGAAGAGCCCTTGAATGTCGGCCTTGACCTGCGGCGTGACCTTGGGCGGCTCCGCCGGCGTTCTCAGGTCCTCCACCCACGTGAACGTGTCGCACGCAGCCACGAACGCTTCGCAAGCCTTGCGCTCGCCGAAACCGTAGACGGCTTTGCCTGACTCACGCAGGCGCGTCGCCAGGCGAGTGAAGTCGCTATCGCTTGAGACGATGCAGAAGCCGTCGACGTTCTCCGTGTAGAGGGTGTCCATGGCGTCGATGATCAGGGCCGAGTCGGTAGCGTTCTTGCCCGAGCAGTACGCGAATTGCTGCACCGGCTGGATCGCGTTGCGGTGGAGCTGCGATTTCCAGCTACCGAGGTTCGAGGTGGTCCAGTCGCCGAACGCGCGGCGGATGATCACCTTGCCGAACTTCGAGGCGGCCTTGATCACTTCGGAAATGACCGATGCGGATGCATTGTCTGCGTCGATAAGCAGGGCGAGGCGGGGTTGGTTGGTGTCGTGCATGATGGTTCCGTTTGTCATGAAATCCACGATACCTGGGGAAGTTCGCGTTTCAAGGCCATGCGCGGAGCGAGCAGACGAGATGTATCATCCGGGTGTCAACACATCCGGACAGGAAGCATGAAGAACGAGAACGGCGGTCGGCGTCGGCGGAACAAGCCCCCCGGGCCGTTCGATTGGCACCACACCTCGCGACGCTTTGTCGGGTACTTCATCTTCTGCGTGATCGCGGGCGGCGCGCTGCTGTTCTGTCTATGGTTCAAACACCGATTCTGGAATGAGCCTCTAGGCTTCGACGGGATAATCCTGTGGTTCGCGATCGTGCTGATCATCTTGGGCCCAATCCGGATCGGACTTCTCCGGCTGATGGAGAGTGGGTTCGACCGGAAGCGATAGCTGGACTGCCGGGCAGAGTTGCTGTCCGTGAATGCCGAATCCACTCAATTTCAGAACGGTGTCCAGGTAGTCCCCGGGCCTCAGATCGACGCCTTCAGGCGGCTGCAAGCGAAAGAGCTTGCTGCTGAGGGTCGAGCATCTTCGGGTAGGGCTTTGCCGCCGCGAATGTACGCTCGAGCAACCGCTTTTCTCCTGGTCGACCGATGCTGAAGACGTAGCAGTGGTTGCCAGGGTGCTTGACGCGGGCGAACGTCCCACTGGATAGCACCTGATCGATCCATTCCGCCGGCTCCTGCCCGAATCCTCGCTCCGGAGCACCAAGACGCACCAGATTCCTTTCCGCTCCCTGGGCGCCTTGCTCCTGCCGGCGGATCTTCGAGATCGCCCGGGGGCTGAGCACATGCCCGCTCGCCGAAAGGTGCAGGATGCGGGAGGCCGACCGCCCGACGTAGCGGGCGCTACCGGCCTGGTAGATGATGCCGACGTGGCCCGGAAGGACAACCCGCCCGGAAGCTGTGTGCCTCGGCACCGGATCGGAGTAGGCAATCACGCCCTTGACCTGGGGCTTGGACTGTTGGAGTGCAGCAAACGCCCGTTTGAGGAAGTACGTCTCGCCGTTGTACGGGACGCTGTCCACCAATATGAAGCGACCGAGTTCGACACCGGCGGACGGGGGCAGGCCGGTGTACTTCGGGATTGCCGCGTTGTTCATAGGCACGCTGAACACGCAAACTCCCACGAGCTCCGTGCCGCGAAACAGGCCCACGCGCTCGATCGCGGCGGGATAGCTGGCGGAGTAGTGATTTTGGACGACAAACTGTTTCGCGACGGAATCGCTGATCACGTCGACGGCGTAGTCCTGCTTCCGGAAACCTTCGTCCCGATCAACGCGCCAGTAGTCTCGGCCGAGGCGCCAGCGTTGGACCGGGCAAGCGTTCGTGGTGATCTTCATCGACATTTTCGCCTCGATCAAGCAGCCGTGCGGGCGAACAGTCGCTCGTGGCCGAAGTTGGCTCGAACCAGAGCCTCCGCCTGGACAGGCGAGACACTGTTCCCGCACATCCGGATCTGAGCCGTGGTCGACAGCGGAATACGCGGCACTGACAGCGGGTCCGCGACTTGCACTCCATCCTTGAACAGCAGCTTCGGATCAGGAATCTCGTGGATGATGTAGTTCTCCGGAAAGGACTGCGCGCGGAACAACTCACGTGCTTTGAGCATCCGCAGGGTGATGTCAGCCAGCACCCACAGGATGCCGTCGTAGGACATCAGGATCATTTCGGCGCCGGCGGGGAACTGCTCGGGCAGGTGCTCATGCAGCAGCTCCGCGCAGCGGCGGGCCTTCTCGCGGTGCTCTTCTGCAAGGCAGTCGGCAGGAACCTGTACGGTTTCCACGAGCCCCATGCGCGCCTTCGTCGGCAGGGTATGCATCGGCTCGTTGACCGCTTGCCACTGACCACCAGAGCTGTAGTACTTGACCAGGCAGGCGGTCACCAGACGCTGGTTCGCGCCCTTCGAGGCGATCGTGGATACTGGGGCCCCCATCGGGCGACCATCGTTTTCGGCCCAAAATCCGCCGTTGGCTTGCTCGAGGAATGCCGATTCTAGGGCGCTAGGCACGCTACTCCCTGTCACCGAATTGAGGGGCGTTTCCACGGAGCGGACACCGCTGCTCCAACGCTTCGCGTCGGTACCACAGGACTCACCGTGCCCGATATCGATCAGGTTGGCCGCGATGAGTGCCTGCTCGCCGCGGTGCGCGCCAGTCACCGTTGGCAGAGGCTGAGCAGGCGAGGTGCCCGCGCGCTCGCCATGGTGCGTCAGGTGCGTGAGATGTGCAGCGACCACCCCGAGCGGCGCACTGCCGCCAGGGCGCTTGATAAAGCTGTTCGCGGTGACGGTTGGCATCGGCTTGTTCATGTCGCTGCCCGCGCTGCCCGTACGAAACTTCGTGATATGCGTAGCGACAAGCGCCTGCTTGACGCCCCCTGCGACAGCCGTGCCGAGCGGTCCTTCGATGGTCTGGGTACGAGGCTCCTGACCCGCGCGCTCCCCGTAGCCGATCGTGATCAGGTGCGCGCCGGCGAGTGCGTGATGATTGCCGCCGGCGGACACGGTCGAAAGCGGCTGCTCGACGCTATCGGCGCCGAGATGGGCCTCGCTCGTGCCGCGCATAGTGACGATCGTGGATGCAGCCATCTGCTCTGCATCGACGGCCGCGTCGAACTCATTGACCCGCTGGAAAAAGCGCACGTCCTGCTCCGTGAAGCCCTCATCGTGCGCCGGCGTGTCGGGCGAGATGCTGCCGCGCTCCGCGACGAGCGGTGCGAACGCCGGTGAGACGACGGAGAAGTGCCCTCCTTTGACTTGAGCGCAGATCGTACGCAGCGGCTCGTCGGCAGGCATGGTGCGCTGGTTGCTGGCATTTGCGTGTTCCGTCAGGAACGGAGCCGTCAATGCGCCGTCGAGGGGGTAGATACCGGTCTCGTTGCCGCAGGTCGGGCATGCTCCCGGGATGCCAGCATCCTCGGGTTGCCATGACGGAAAGGTGTTGCCACAAGTGGTGCAGTGGAATTCATGAGGCCGTTCTGCCGTAGCCGGCGGCGTCGGGAAAATGGGTTCGTACTTCCAGCCACCGGCACTCGAGACGCTCGTCATCAGCGGCTTCAACACGGGCTGGCCCAGCATGTGATGGTTGCCGGTGGTGATCGTCGGCAACGGTTGATCCGATCCAGCGCCAGGGTGCCCGCTCGTATTTGTGACGATAAACGGCTTTGCGCTCGCAAGCACGTGGCGCCAGAGACCCTTGGCCACTCGGCGCTGCGTGTTGACAGCGAGCTCCTTTTTTCGGTCGAAGATGCTTTCCGCCGGGAGATCAAAGTCGATGCATTCCGCTGCGGTGCGATACGGAGAGAGCATGCCGGCCAGAACCTCGCGCGAGGCGGGGTCGCCGTGAGACTGCTCGGGGAACACGATGGGCAACCCGTCGCGGCGAGCCACGAGGAACAGGCGCTTGCGGATCGTTGGGGCACCATTGTCGCAGGCGCGCAACTCGCGCCAGTCCACGGTGTATCCATGTTCACGCAACTGGCGGACGAAGCTGTTGAACGTCTTCCCTTTTCGCTTCGGATCGGGAAAAGCTTTGCCATCCTTGCCAATAATTAGCGGACCCCATGTTTTGAACTCCTCAACATTTTCTAACATGAGAACTCGCGGTTTGGTCAGAGCAACCCAGCGCAAGCCAACCCAGGCAAGGCCCCGAATGTGTTTCGCAACCGGCGTACCGCCCTTGGCTTTGGAGAAATGCTTGCAGTCTGGCGAAAGCCAGACCAGCCCGACCGGCCGATTTTGAGTAACCACGATGGGATCGACATCCCACACGCTCTCGCACAGGTGTTTCGTCTTGGGGTGATTCAGCGCGTGCATCGCCAGGGCCTCGGGATCATGGTTGATGGCGATGTCTACCGGCCGTCCGAAGGCCGCTTCCAGACCGGTGCTGGTACCGCCACCTCCGGCGAAGTTATCGATGATCAACTCGTGACCGAGATCTAGCGGGTAGGTAAAGGCATCGCGCTTCATGTGTTCATGGTCCTTTGTTCTTAGGCTCGATGGCCTTGAAATCACGATAACAAGTGCGCCTTCTGAAACAAGAGGGGACGGTAGCCGGGCTCCTGGACCTCACATCCGCTGAGGACTTCCCATTAGGAAGTTTTTACCGATAACCCAAATTTCGAACATTTCCCCCCTTGAATAGCGCCTGTTTGACGATTGTTTGGGGCTTGGAAGTTGCGTAAGGTGGCCCCTTCGGGAAATAACTTTTTTGGGAAGGCAAGAATGAAGAAGCTCCTCATTTTCGTTGCTGCCATTGGTATGTTCTCGGCTGCTCATGCGCAATATGTGGCCAAAACGCCGCTCGTTGCGACAGCCCAAGGTGCCCATTGCAACTCCGGGTTTGGGCCGGTGCCCCTGATGGCCTATGATCCCGACGGCCATCCGATGCAGTGCGCCCATACCGACAAAAACGGTTCGGGATCTTGGCAGTACGTGGCTGAAAGTGATGTCGATCGCGTCACCCGTAAGCTCGATCAGCTGAACTCCACGGATACGCAAATTCTTGCGAGGCTCACGGAGCTGCTCGCAGTCCAACGCGCAAACGTACAGAAGTAAAACAACCGGGAGGCATCTGCGATGATCAATTTCAGAGCCGAGGCAGAACGTAGCCCCGTGCCGAAATTCCTGATTGGAAGTTTGCAGGGTGCATGCGAAGTATCACGTCGGATTCGCCGGCTGGTCACCCGCCGCGCGGCGCGACGTCGGGCGCTTGCCTTCCTCGATGGTGTGTTGGCTTATCGGCGGCGCGAATCGGACACGGCAGGCATCGTCCTTCCGGAAAGGAATTCGCTAAGCAACGTTGACCAGATGGTGATCGCCGATTTGGGCGATCGTCCAGCGCGGGCCCCCAGTTTCCCTTCATCCCTAATGCTCGGCTCCTGAGCATGACCGTCCGTAAGGAATTTTCATGAAAAATCAGATCCAGGCTTCTGCTGCCGCAGTCCTGCTTTTGTTCTCTGCCGCGACCGTAAACGCCGATCCGCTTGGTGTGATCGACGCGCCCAGCCAGATCGTGCCGGCGGTGGCCACGCCGATCAAGGGATACGATGTCGAGGTGATGCGGCGAGATGCTCGCGGCGCGATCAGCAACTTCGGCGAACGCCTGACGCATGGCGAGTCCGTGAACTTCGACGAGCAGTTCAGCTATCTCGTCGCAACGAATGGCCCGCGCGACGGGCTGGACGGGTATCGGAAATTGGAGGTCAGCGACATCCAGCCGACGTCGTCTGGCCTCACATCTTTCCACCTCCAACTGAGGGAAAAGGATTCCGGCAGCGAACTCGTGGTGAACCGGCGAGTGTGGCTGAACGCCGGCGAGGATACTGCTGTCGTGCATGGGCTCAACGGCCAGGACTATCTGGTCAAGCTGCGCCGCGTCGAAGGCTGATTCGCACGAGCTCGTGATGACCGATTCGCTCAAGAAGGACATACCCGACGGCCGGATGACGGATCAGGACCGTTGTCGGCAACTTGCAAAGATCGAATCGACGATTCGGCTTTCTCGACAGTTGGCAGCTCATCCAATCAAGCTTGGACCGGCCGGCTATGCGGCTCTTTTTGCAGCTGGTCTGTACGCGGTGCTGGTGAACGCTCTCGAGGCGAGCCTGGATCACACCCGGTGGCACGTCGGTGGCGATGTGGGCATCCTCATCAGCGCGGCGGCCGCCATACTAGCGGGCGTGGTCGCGTATCGACGGTCCCCATACAAGACGTATTCCGGAAAGATATATGGGTTGCTCTCGGAGTATGAGCCGGTCGACACCGATGGCTTCCGCTTGATTCAAAGTGAAGCCGAGACTGGCTCTCTGAACTCTGACGATATTCTCCAATGGGTCGAACGGGAACGCCAGGAGATCCGCAGGCGATCCGGCCAGACTGATACGCTCAGCCATGACAAGGCCGCTCGACTGGCGTTCATCCGAAAACGCCTCTAGCCCTAGGTCCCGAAGGGAATCCGGCCCAACCGTCAAGTTCAATTTAATGCACCGGGTAGCCAGTCATGACGCCGATAGTCAATCAGTCGACCGCCAATGCGGCTGGGAACCTTCTGAGCAGGAAATCGCTGATGAAACGAGTATTGCTGTTGGCCCCGATCTTTGCCGCACTCTCCGGTTGCGGCGTTGCCGCGGCACCGTGTCGGATCACGGCAGCCGGCCTCGATATGATCCCGGTGGTTGGGCACGTCCTGGCGGCCCCGACCAACGCGTGCGCGGCCGCAATCGATTGAGGAATGCCCCATGATTCGGCGTATCTTTCGAGTGCTCGACCTGAGCTTCTGCTTCACGCAGCGTGCGCGGGATGCTCAACTCGCGAGCGTCACGACCGGGATTTCTGTCTCGCTCATGTACGACGGCGGACTGGAGGTTCAGGCCGTGGATCTCGTTCCTGCTTTCCAGAAAGGACAGCCAAAAGTCGAAACCCTCTACGTCGTCGGCCGAATCCTGGAGGGAACTGGCGGCGCGTTCAACGCCTTCCACGCGATGTATGACCCCAAGGCCGATTCATGGATGACGCGAGCGAAAGGTGTGAGCCGCAAGCGCGGTGACGACGATCTGTGGCTCCAGATCGAAGAATACGAGGATGCGTATCGCGCGGCGGTGGGGCGGATGCGAAAGCGCGCCGCATTTCAGCACTGAAACGTGACGACATAGGGTGCCCTCGGGCACTTCGGCGACCGGTCGAACCTGCGGGGGGCTGATGCCGCCCCCAATAGAAGGTTACCTGAGCCCCCTTGAAATCACACTTCTGTCTGCCAGCATGGTTCCAACCCATCGAGGCACGGCCTTTCAGGCTGTTCCCGATTCAATCCTGACAGGAACCATCCGTGGCAAAAGCAAAGACCGTCTATAGCTGTACCGAGTGCGGGGCAACCGCTCCCAAGTGGCAAGGCCAGTGTCCCGGGTGCAGCGCCTGGAATACGCTGGTTGAAACTGCTGCCGACACCGGTTCCGGATCGCACCGCTTCCAGTCACTCGCAAAGAGCGCCCCGGTCCAAAAGCTGGCGGACATCGAAGCAGCTGATGTGCCGCGATTCTCGACTGGCGTTGGCGAATTTGACCGCGTCCTCGGTGGCGGTCTCGTAGCTGGCGGCGTGGTGCTGATCGGCGGCGACCCGGGCATCGGCAAATCGACCCTTCTGCTGCAATCCCTTGGCGCGATCGCTGGCGAGCGCAAGACGCTCTACGTGAGTGGTGAAGAGTCGGCAGCGCAAATTGCCCTCCGCGCCCAGCGCCTGTCGCTGCTCGAAGACGATTCGAAGGCCAGTGACCTTCAGCTACTCGCGGAAATTCAACTGGAGCGTATCCAGGCGACGATCGAGGTTGAAAAGCCCGACGTGGCAGTGATCGATTCGATTCAGACGATCTATTCGGAGGCGCTGACCTCCGCACCGGGGTCGGTGGCTCAGGTGCGCGAGTGTGCGGCTCAGCTCACTCGGATCGCCAAACAGTCCGGTACCGCGATCATCATGGTTGGCCACGTGACGAAAGAGGGCAACCTTGCGGGTCCGCGCGTGCTCGAACACATCGTCGATACGGTGCTGTATTTCGAAGGCGATACCCATTCGTCATTCCGGCTTGTCCGGGCGTTCAAGAACCGCTTCGGCGCCGTGAATGAGCTCGGCGTGTTCGCTATGACGGAAAAGGGACTGCGAGGCGTGGCGAACCCGTCGGCGCTGTTCCTGTCTCGTCACGATCAGACGGTGCCGGGATCCTGCGTGATGGTCACGCAGGAGGGAACGAGGCCGCTCCTCGTGGAAATTCAGGCGCTGGTCGATGGCACTCACTCCCCAAATCCGCGGCGTCTCGCTGTCGGCCTCGAGCAGAACCGGCTCGCGATGCTGCTGGCGGTGCTTCATCGACACGCCGGCGTCGCATGCTTTGATCAGGACGTATTTCTCAATGCGGTTGGTGGCGTGAAAATCACCGAGCCGGCTGCGGATCTTGCCGTGCTGCTCTCGATCCATTCGTCCATGCGAAACAAGGCGCTGCCGAAAGGGCTGATCTCCTTTGGGGAGGTCGGCCTGGCGGGCGAGATACGGCCGTCACCGCGCGGGCAGGAACGACTGAAAGAGGCCGCTAAACTCGGTTTCTCGGTGGCGCTGATCCCAAAGGCGAACGCCCCGAAACAACCCATCGACGGGCTTACCGTGGTCGCTGTCGACCGGATTGAGGAGGCCATCGACAAGGTCAGGGGGCTGGAATAGTGGGGCAGATGGATTCGGAACTATCTTGAAGGCTGTCCGGAAACAAGTTGAAAGATCAACAGCTGAACCGTACTGGGCATAGCTCGGCAGGCCTTAATCGGAGTTGATTTCTTGAACGGACGTCTCCAGTATTTCGCATTGAGGTTCAAGCTTGGCTGGTGTAGGCCGATAAACGGATGACTGTTGCGGGGATACAAGGCATGAAAAGAGTCGGAGGGTTGAAAGGAAAGGAAAGCGACGGCCACGTGCCTGGTTGGACGCTGTTGGTCGGGTTGCTGGGCTGGGTCGTTGCGCCGATGATTTTGGTGGCGTGCCAAGATCAAGCCCTCTCGTGGAAAGTAGGGATCCCAGCTGCGATCGCCGCGATCGTCATTGGCGCGCTTCTGGAGCGATGGCTGGAGCGCAAGTATCAACCGGCGCGCGAGCGCGGTTAACTATGGTGCTTTCCTGGGTCGAGTGTATTGCGAAACGGCGTTAGCATGGATCTGATCGAACCGAAGATTCGCCCGGTATGTGATGCGCTGAACGCCATCGCGGACGTCCACACACTCTGGTCATGCGAGGGCCATGCCTCACGGCCATCCCGCCCCTATGTCGTGTTCGAGGCGCCTGAGACGATCGCGCTGCAGATCCACCGAATGATTGGGGATGGGCATGCCGGCGGCGCGCTAAATTACTGGTGGAATATGACGGCAAACTTTCGGGACAATGGGCAGCTACAGTGGCTCATCGAAGCGCCGACGATTCCGGGCTGGCATTACCTACCGATCGCCAGGCGAAGGATCGACGCGGAATTGCGGACGTTCGCCTCGCTGCTCAATGATCGCCAGTGGACGTGATCGAGATTGGGAAAATCCGGTGACCATCGCCATGATTAAGTCTCTCGCCCTGTATAACCGACAGCGTTGGCTCTCTCTCGGTCTGGCGGTCTTCATCGCCGTCAGCATCCCCATCGTCATGAGGCTCGAACCGAAGTGCTCACCTCAATTGCCGATCGCCGGCGCAGTCGCATTCGTCCTGTGTATCCGGGCGGCGCGAGGATATACGCTCCGCGCGAGGAAGACGTAATCTGCCTGCCCGGCTAGACCAGCAGGTTGTAGTTTTCGTGCGAGAGAAACTTCAGAGGCTTGAGAGATGCCGCGTCGACCAGCAGGCGGTATCGCAATCCCAGCGGGATCGAAAAATCGCCGCGTCGGGACGTCAGCATCTTCCCGCCAAGAGTAAGGGGGTGTGCTCCCTGCTTGAGTCTGCCTAGAACCTCTAACGCACGCTCGAGAACGGCCGGCAGATGCATTGCTGGGCTCAGATCGATCGGCGCGTTCGCGGCGGCCGCGACTAGCTTTGAGCGGTGCGCAGCAGCTTTCTCCGCGGCGCGGCGAGATTCATCCGCGATCGCAGCACGCCGTGCAGCGACCTCGGCCGCCGCCATGGCCACTGCTTCGGCGTGACGGACCCGGCGTGACTCAGCGGCCTTTGCCGCCATCAGTGCAGGACGTGCCTCGTTTGCGCATCGATGGCAGAACTTTCCCAAGCCTGAATGGCCGCATTCGAATCGTTTTTTCATGGCTGAATGTGTGTGACTGCGTTACTCGCTTTCTACGGTGGCGAGCCAAGGCATCTCACGCGCCTTGTCTTCGGCGGCATCCTTCTTCGTCGCTGTGTCTCGATCGACCCACCGCTGCACGTTCTCGTGCCAGGTCTCGATCGCATACCATTTCACCTTGCATGCGCTTCGCTCAACTACCCGGACGGGATGCGGGCGGGTCTCATTCTGCGGCAGGAACAGCACGAGCTCCGAGGTTGCCGGCATCATCGACATTTCCTCGTGGAATAAGTACGCGAAGTCCGGTATTGCCGCCGGCTCGTTCTGCACTGGCGCCGGTTCGACTTCAGGCGTACCACCTGCGGGAGAACCCGCCGGGAATCCATGCAGAACCAATATGCGAGCCAGAGCAGCCAGCGGTGAAAGCGTTACCTGGTTTGGCCCAGACAGCGGGATGTTTCCAGAAAGTAGTTGAGTCAGCATTCATTCTCCAATGCAGCCGGCGAGCGCGATCGTGCGGGATGTGCCCGTAAATTACGGCAGCAGATGCCGATTGTTTAGGGCCGTTGCAAGCGATCCTATTCCTAGGCGGTCCTAGATGGGTTGTGCTCATTCTTAGTGTCCGATACTTCCTGACGAGAACGCAAGAGATGCGTCCTACCAAAAAGTGTTTGTATAATCGGTGTAGATTCGACCTACCGGCAGCTGGGCCGCAACCAGCCAAATTGGCCTCTGGCCGTGAACTTCCGACGCCATCACGGCGTCACTCACCTCAACCCATACGGGGCATTCTGTCCTGCTGGGCGTCTGCTTCGTAATTCCCAGGAGCAGCAACTCATGTACGACGCAAAAACTGCAAGCGACTACGTCAAGGGGGCGTTCCCCTACAAGTTCGACAGGATCGAGGTCACCGGCGGCGTGTTTTCCGGTCCCCCACCCGGCTATTATCTGATGGCTGATTTTCAGCGCCCTCGTGAGCCCGTTTCCTTTTGTCTGCTGGGCGAATGGTATTGCGACTACCCCAGCGGACCTCATTTGGGCGCCCTGGCCCACATGGTCGCTGAGATCGTCGGTGGCGGTGGATTCTACGGATTGGCTGGTGCCCGCCGGATCTCATAATTGCCGATTCAGCAGACGGGCTGTGATCGCTTCAGGTCCACGTCGCGAGGTCTGCGGATCGGCACTGCAATTTATTTCCTGTCAGGAAGTTTGTCGCCTATATTTAAGGCGTATTCAACGGTAGCTGGACCCAAACCCAGCCAGTACGGCAGCTGTATCGCCGTCATCCATTCACGCCACTCTGGTGTCTTACCCTCGCGGGGCATTCGTCCCGGAGGGGCGTCTGCTTCGCTACCCTCTAGGAGCAGACCATGCCTTTCACGTACGTTGTGCAATTCGATAGCTACGGCCGTTCCCACCGTGAGGTATCCAACGGGGATTGCCGTCACAACAGCGAACGCCTGACCGGCGACCATTTCGACGCTTATTTCGGACCCGCCTGCAGGCAGATCCGCAAGTCGTCCAAGTGACTGTTCACATGATCCCCTGCGGAGCACGCCCGCCAGGGCTAATTCCGCTGAACTCAAGGAGCAGTCACCATGGACGGTATCCAGTATCGAAACGGTAGTGCGATCAAGCACTTTCTGTCCGCATCGGCTGCTATCAGCTATGCGGCCAGGAACGAGATTGGGGATTACAAGCTGCGCGAGGTCACGAAAAATGAAATCGTGAACGTCGCGCTCGAGTGGACCCCGGATCCTTCCAAGATCCGCGAGCAGGAATATCCGCAGATTTTCGATCTCAACCCGCACGAGCGGAGGGGGATGGAACTGCTGGCGATTTCGAAGCATCGCGGCTGGAGTCTGTGCCAGCACGATCCATGGCTTTACGAGGGGACGCTCGACGCTCTCTCACGCTACGTGCTTGTGCAGGCCTGCGCGATGATTCAGTTTCCGTACCCAACCGGTGACGAAGACAAGCGTCGCAAGGCTAAGCTTGCCGCGATGATCTTCGCGGATGCGAACCCGCTCACGACACGTCGCGTGGGTAGTTTCTGCTTCGCGGTATGTCCGAAGGTCGTGTATTTCACGGCGCCCCGCTATGCGGCTGGGTGGGTGCGCGGCGATGTGGCCACGGCAATCATCGAAATGATCGAGAGCGACGACGGCGAGCAACTTGACGCCGTTCTGAAGGCCATCCCCGTGAATAGCGGCCCCCGCGATTTCACTAGGGTGGTGAAAGCCGGCCTCGACCAGTTGGAGGTGACGTATGTCTGATCCGAAGCTCACGCCGGCGGCGGACTGTCAAACGCCGGTCCGCGGTGCTAACGACGACGAGTATCAGATCTACGTTGCCAACGCAATCGAGTTGGGGTGGAATGTCAAGACCTACGACGAATGGCTCAACAGCTAGGCGCCCGCGGTCTTTTAAGTTCACGACCAGCGTAGGGCAGGAGAATCCTTCGGGAATCTCCTGCCACCTGTCTCGACACATCTGTCTTTAAGTGTCGTTCATACGGCCCGTGGCGCACCCGTTTTGGGGGTTCCACGGGCCTTTTCCTTTTGTCGGGTATGCCGGTCCTGAATCTCGGCGGCTCGTGTCAGCAGATCCTTACCACGACGTACCTGATGCCCCCAGGTTGCCCAAAGCTGTACGAGGGGATTCTCCGTTAATGGAGAGTGAATTCCACGCTGCCGCCCATTGAAAACGAGGGCGCGTTCAGGATAATGGCTCAATCGCGGGTTTCGAATGGCAGGGGAGGATATGTGATCGAGATAAGACGGCGACGGCAAGGGCTGTTCGACGTGGTGTTTGGCCTGGACGAGCTGGAGGATCTGCTCCGCAAGCATGGCTGCGCCGATGTCGTCGATATTGATTCCGGCATGAAACTGGAAGTTCACGACGTCTACGGGCGGATGACTGTGTTCTCGCCCGGAGTGATGTCGAGCATCGTGGCTACGGCGGCAACAATCATCACCATGGCCAGCGATGGGAAATTCGTTCAACGCACCCGGAAGCCCATACCGCTACGATCCAACATCGACATCGAGCGCGTCGACCAGGTCGCGGTCGTGATCGATCGGGACGAGGGTGGGTGCAGCGTCACGAACGACATATTCGCCGTGGTGGATCATCTTTTGCGCAACGGGCACGTCCGCGAGAACGACGCTTTCGTGTACCGCGACAGTATGAAGGTCTACGACGGTGTGCAGGTGATCAACGGGGTCTTCGGTCGATTCATTGCGCTGCAGGAAACCGATGCGATGCGGGCCGTTACCCGTCTCCGCGAAAAAGTAGTCTCCCGCTCATGAGGTTGGCTCCCCAGATAAATTCCCCCGGGAAGCACGAAGCGCATCGGCAGATTCGAATAGGGGCGATTCGCCATTGCTGCAGGCCAAGGGACTTGCTTTCGTGAAGCGCCTTGCTAGCCTGACGGTAACAAGCACTGCTGGGGAAAATGATGAGAGAAAAAGACGCGGTCGCCGTTTTGGGTGGTAGAGAGCATAGTGCCAGTGACGTAGACCGAGATTCACGTGCTACGAACATCCAAGCCAAAGTCCATCCGTTTGCTCCCGGAGATCGGGTGCGCGTCTCCGACGACGTGAAAACCAGATACTTCCCTCAGTCGGAGCAGGCCCGCCGGGCCGGGTGGACTGGTACCGTCAATTCCCAGTGCTGCCGCCCCTTCGAAGATCACGTTTATGTGGACTTCGACTTGCGCCCGCGGCAAAGACGTCAGCGTCTCAAGGAGTTCATGGACATCCGGGACCTCGAGCGGGCGCCGGAATTTTCGTCGGCCAAGTAGCTCGACCGCCCGACTGTCGGTGCTCCGCTTGGCGGATTCCCATCAAGAAGTTATCGTGTACAATCAACCTGATTTCCCACGGTAGCTGGTCCGTATCCAGCCTCGGCCCTTCTGCGGCTGCAATCCTGGCATCCTTAGCTGGTGCCGAATCTTGAACCCTAGCGGGGCACACAGCCTGCAGGGTTGTCTGCTTCGCGTTTCCCGGAGAAGCAGACCATGAATCAACCTCGTTCGCGGCCACGCCGCAAGGTCTCGCAAGACCAGATTGTGCTGCCGTTACTCGACTGCATCGAAAACGGCGGCGGCAAGGCGCATACCCACGACCTTTACGACGCGATCGCACTCAAGTGCGGCGTGCCGGAAGTCGAACAACAGGAAACGACGCTACTCGCCGGACGAAATGTCAACGTGTACCAGCGATCTGTCAGGTGGGCGCAGCAGCGCGCCCGTTTGATGGGACTGGTCAACTCGTCTGGTCGCGGCGAATGGGAGTTGACAGGCAAGGGGCGAGACGCACTGCGTCAGGCCGCACCTGGCATCGTCATCACCATCTTCACGACGAGCAAAGGCGTGGCGCTGTTCGGCGAAGCGAAGGAGGCCGTCGCACACATCGACGACGGATCTCTCAGACTGATCCTGACGTCGCCCCCGTATCCGCTTCTGCGCGAAAAGCAGTATGGCAATAAGCCGGTCGAAGAGTATCTCGACTGGTTGATGCGGATTGCTGAACTGTGGCCGCGGAAGCTGGCGGACGACGGCTCGGTGGTGCTCAACCTTGGGGACGTATTCCAGAGCGGCGAGCCTATGCTTTCGACGTATCAGGAACGGCTGATCATCCGACTCGAAGACGATCTGGGATGGAAGCTGTGTTCCCGGTACGCCTGGCACAACCCGTCGAAGATGCCAGCGCCGGCGGAGTGGGTCACCGTGCGCCGCGTCCGCGTCAAGCCGTCGCTCGAGCAGATCTACTGGCTCGCACCAAACGGCGAGCCGTATGCCGACAATTCGCAGGTACTCGTGCCGTACAGCGAGTCCATGCGATCGCGCATTGCCGCTGGTGGTGAGAAGGGGGCTGTACGACCCAGTGGCCACGAGCTGTCGGCCGGCGCTTTCGACGTCGACAACGGCGGGGCGATTCCGCCCAACCTGATCGTCGCGGCTAATACCGAGTCGAACAGTCATTACATGAAGGCTTGCCGTGAGCAGAATCTGCCGGTCCATCCGGCGCGGTTTCCGGGCGCAGTCCCGGAACATTTCATCAAGCTGTGCACGATGGAAGGCGACACGGTCTACGACCCGTTCTCGGGTTCGTTCAAGACTGGCGCTGAGGCTGAGCGGCTTGGCCGAAACTGGATCGGAAGCGAATTGATGCTTGACTACGTGTTGGGGGGAGCAAACCGCTTTCCGGATGCAGTACTGACACGGCACGGCATCGGTGATTTCCGGCGAGCTGCGGATCTTTTCGCCTGCTAGGCAGGCATGTCGGCACCACTTCCGGTGCCTGAATTTTTTCACCCTTGCGGGAAGCTCACTCCCGAAAGGGGGCGCTTCTCGCACTTTACTTGGAGTAGCGCATGAACAACACTCAATCCCAAGTCGTCGAAGCCTTCGAGGGTTACCTGGCCTACGACGGTATTCGTATCGATGTCGGGTTTCAGGCGCCTGCCGGCGCGACGGCAGCTCAAAAGGATGTCGCTTTTCTCGCGGAACTCGCTCAACAAGCGGAGATCAACTATCTGTCGGTTGGCAAGAGCACCGTCGCGGTCGCCTCCCCAAAGCCCGCCGCCTCGGGCTTCTCGACAGCCGATGCTGACCGCCTCCTCGGTCTGGCCGACCAGTTCCTCGAGGACTGGAAGGAGACCGATCGAGACGATCGCCGAGACGGCGGCGCGGATCCGGAACTGGTCGAGCGCCAGGCCGAATACGCAGCCATCCGTCCTTTGTTCGTGGCGGCACCGGAGATGTTCGCGGCGATTCAGGAGCTTTTCCCCAGCCTCGAACTGCTGCCGGACGGTGCATTTCGCCTGACCGTGGAGAGCAACGACGAGGTTCGCCAGTGGATCTGTATCGTTAGACAGTCCAGCAGCCAATGGATTGTCGAGCACAATTTTTCCACTGAGCAGTTCGAGGTGGCGTCGTTTCTCGAAGGCCTGCGACTCGCAGAAACATTGCGGGCCAGTCATATCGAGGACATGGCCCGCCACGCAAACCTGGTTCTCCGGAACCAGGTTACGCAAGGCGAGTCATCGCGCCCGTAACCGAAGTGGTAATTCCGCCCGCCAAACGTCCCAATTCAGGGGGCGTTTGGCGGGTTTTGTTTTTGTGGCGGTCCGAGTTCCTCAATGGAACTGGAAAGCATTTATGAGGATCGCTTGTCTCCACGTGTTCTGGCGATAGAATGTGCGGCGCGGACCAGTGATAGGGTGCATGCACTGTCGAGTTAAATAGGGCCTTGCACCGCTGGTCTGCGCGGGCATGATCGGCCTGGTCACGGCTACTGGCTATTAGGGGGAAGGGAATGTCGGTCGAACTGCTTGATGACCGGGTGTACTCGAAGAGAGAGATTGAAAAATGGCTGACCGAGACGGCGCAGGTCAAGCCGCGATCGCGCGCATGGAACAATGCGCTGACGTCGGCCGGCAGCACGATTGTTGGCGAGGATACGTACCTTTTCGTGTCAGTCAGCGAAACGCACTACAGGGTGTCCCGGGCAAACGCAAAAGAGGTAGCCGAGGTCTTTAAGGTCTTGGACGAGGTTTCCGGGATCAAGAAGTTGAAGCGGCAGTGGTACGTCTGCGTGGCGATCTTGGCAGCCGGCGTCGTTGTCGTGATCGGCGCGGCGATTTTCCAGCACTGACCCGGCCGCAGCGACGGAATCACAGCTTCCTGTCAGGAAATTTTTTGATATGATGGGGGCGATTCTCACGGTAGCTGGACCGAAGCCAGCCAAATCGGCCGATCTTGGGCCGTAACCTTCCTCGCACCGTTCGGTGCTCACCCTCGCGGGGCATTCATCCCGCGCGGGAAGTCTGCTTCGCGTTTTTCATCAAGGAGTAGACGATGCCCTTCATCGAAGTGATTGACTGCGGTTGCTGCGGCTTTTTTCACCCTCATAAGTCCGATGGTGACTGCCGGGACAACGCTGATCGCCTGACCGGCGACCAGCTCGACGCCCAGTTCGGCACGGCCGGCTGGCAAATCGCGGAAACGGCTGAGTAAGCCATCCCTTCTTCAGCCCCCTGGGGTCCGTGTTTCCCCGGAGGGAACGTGGACTCCGAAAAGTCACTTTCTTTTAGGAATCCATCATGAGCAAATCGAAGAAGCGTGCGATCGCTTATCTCGATGAGCTGCTGGCCAGACAGCGCGCTCAGCGGGAGGCGTCCGTTCGCGCGGGCCGTGCGGCTTCGAAACCAGTCGATCCCTACGAAATCACGTTCGCGCCGGCGGACCATTGCGGCGACCCTGCCCAAGCGCTCGATGCCGCGTGATGTGTCCGTTCGCAGCCAGCCAGCGATGCTGGTTGGTCGCATTTGACGTGGCCGCAAGGCCGACTTCCTGGAGCCGGCCATCCCGTAAGGGTGGCGGACTCCTTTCCCCCGGGCGGGGCACCCATCTCGGTCCGGGGTGAGTGCTTCGCAAAGCACCAGAAGGAGAACGTCATGGCAGAAAACGCAGTGAAAGCAGCGGTATCCGGCGAATCGGCAATGGACCGTCTCGACCGGATTCTGGCCGACTATGGTTTCAGTACGGACAGCAAGTCGCCCCGGCAGTACTTCCTCGTTTCGACGGTGAAGGAAAACGCAGAGGAAGCCAAGGACAAGGACCTCGTCGAGGCCTGCGTTCAGAAGCTGAATTCCATGCGCGAGTCGGTGTCGCGCCAGTTGTTCGCCACGAGCCTGGCGCACTGATTCCCCAAAGCACGAAATAGACGCCCGCACTCTGGTCCAAACCGGATGCGGGCGTTTGCATTTCGGGTATGCTGACGGAGACTTCGTGGCGGGAACCGATTCGGCGAGAGGGGATCATGGCAAGCGATCGTGGGTATGATTTCGACGCAGCATATGTGCTGATGGATCTGTTGCAGAGAGTAGAGCCGGGCGCTGTTGCGGGTGCACTGCTGGCGGAGGCTCGGGAAATATCCAGCGGAAGCTCGGAGCTCGCCATGCTGGAGCAGTCCGATTGTCTATCACGCATCGCTCGAGGCCTGATGGACGAGAAGGTGCAGGAGCGAATCAAGGATCTACGCGAGCAAAGCGGTCGGGTGCATGATCACGAACAGGCCGTAGAGAGCATCTGTGGCAAGATTGAGACCGCCGCAGGAGTTGTTTGGGCAATTCTGATCAGACTCTCCGAGGTGACGCAGTTCGGCGGAAGGGACGCGATTCCACGCGCGATGCCCCGAAATTTCGAGACGTCCAGATTCGACCTCGATCGTCTCCTCGCTGCATCTAAGCCTTACTCCGAGTGGAGTCCGGAGACACAAGACTACCTCCTCAAAGGCCTGGCCGCTGACTTGGCCGCTTTTCGAGATCTGTTTGATGCCTTTACGAGCGGCGAGGAGTACGTGGAGAGGTTCGAACTCATTGTCCGACCAGGGCAACTGTACCGGCTCATTGAGTTGAGCGATAGCCGTGAAGAACTGCATGCTAAGGCTGAGCAACTGAACAAGAATCTCGATGCGCTGAAGAAGGAGATGGCTGGTCTCCGCGATCTTGGCCCGCACGTCGATCACTGGTGGCGAGACTTTCTCATTGGCCTGAGGGGAGAGCTGGTCGCAGGCGAGCTCAGTCAGGGGCTCGCACCGTTCGTCCGGCCGATGAAGAAGCTCGAAGTCGGCACTATGATCCAGGTCTCGAACAGGTTGCTGAGTGACGATCAGCAGGTCATTCCAAGACACGAGGCGACCGCGGCGCCGGCCGGCTGACACCGAGCCGCGCACGCTGATCATCACAATACCTTGTCGCCCGCGCCCTTGAGCGCGGGCGATCGCATTTTGGGTGAGCCGCGAAAGGTCTAGAAACCGGTGAGATTATCGGTATCGTCGGGGCGTCCCGTGGATATAACGAGGGTGTGGCAGACGGCTGGAAGCAGCGAAAGCCGATATTCGATCCAATGAACAAACGACCCAAATACAGGCCGGGTACGCTTGATCGCGTACTCGCCTTCTTCAACGAAATTGGCATTCCGACGCGGTATGAGCCGGGTGCGACCGGCTTCACCGAGGGCGTGCGCATCGAGCGCGGCGAGTTGATGGTGGATCCGACGTGCCGGATTTCCGTTCTGTTGCACGAGGGCGCGCATCTAGCGATCACCCCCAGGCGCTATCGACATCTCATGTGCGGCAACCTGTACGCCGGTCGCCGTGAAATGTTCCGCCAAGTGGGGGAACTGGGCCTGCCCCCGGACACTGCGCTCTACCGGGCGGTCATTCAGAGTTCCGATCCGGAAGCGACCGCGTGGGCCTTCGCGGCGGGACTGCACCTCGGTTTCTCCCGAGAGGAGATCATCGAGGACGACCAGTACGACGGGGATGGCGAAACGATCCGACTGGCCTTGTTCTTACGCTCCTACGCTGGCATCAACGGACTCGCGCACGCCGGCTTCTGCGCGCTACGGCCCGGTCACCGGCTTCCGGTATGGCCAGAGCTCGCGTTTTGGACCCAGGAAGTCGACGCAGAAGGGTATCGGGACCGTTAATATGCTGCTCGCCGCATGATGCGTCTGCCTCCGGCGAAGATGGGCACTTGAATCCGGGCTCGCCACCGATAAGATGACTTTACATCCGACGCACCCGCGTCGATACAAACCGCTTACGAGGACAAAAACATGATTCGCAAACTGCTTGTCGCTTCGATTGCCGCCGCTGCTCTGCTGAACGTCGCCGCCTGCTCTTTCACGCAAGGCGTCAAGCCGGACGCCAGTGTCAGCACCTGCTTCGTCAAAGGCGTGAGCACGCTGAGCGACGTCGAAGCCAAGCTCGGCCAGCCGATGAAGACGGTCACGAACGCGGACGGATCCACCACGGCCACGTTCCACTATGGTGAAGCGCACCTGGGAGCCCTTGCGCTGGTCGGCGTCGGTGCCGCCACGGGGCGGGACATCATCACCGTCGTGAATTTCGACAAGCGCGGCAAATTTCTGACCCTCACGCAGGAAACCGACAACCGTAAGACGTCGGGCTTCTAAGCCGGCAAGATCGCGCCACGCTGTTTCAGACAGGCCCGGAAACCCCGTTGCAGCAGGTTTCCGGGCCGTTCCACATTCTTCCCATGCTGAAGTCCTGCCTCCGGGCGAATGCCTTCCGACTGGCTGCGGCGGTCGGGAGCCGTCCTTGGCTTCCTGTCAAGAAATTCTCGGGTATAATTTCGCTTGATTTACCCGGTAGCTGGACCGTAACCAGCCATTCCCGGCCGTGTTCTCGGCCGGGATCTCTCTGCACCGACAACGGTGCGCCCCATTTTACCCCTGCGGGATGTTGCTCCCGCGTGGGCGCTTCTCGCTCGTCTCAGGAGTAGCGTATGAATATCCAGCCTGCTATCCATCAGGAATCTCCGCTGTCGGGCGTCGCATCACGGCCCGCGCGTGTCGTGTTTCTTCCGGACGGTTACAACGGACACACGATGGCTTTTTGTGCCGAGCCGGTCGCCGTGGAAGGCAATGTTGTGAAGCTCCACTGCGCAGAGCCCGGCAAGGAGTACCTGATCGCCTGGCGTTGCAGAGCCGTCTTCGAGGCGGCGCTCATGTCGCGGGAAGGCAGCGCGGAGGTTACGCTGGCGGAACGCGGGATCGCTGGGTGGCGCGGCACGAACGACGACGAGTACCAGATCTACGTCGAGTCGGCCAAGGCACTCGGCTGGAAAATCAAGACACGCGACGAATGGCTCAATAGCTGACCGTCGATTTTTTAACCCTGTGGGGACGCACATCCCCGCTGGGTGTGTGCTCCTCACGATTTCCATTGAGGAGTACAAGATGGCCGCTATTCTCTGCTCCAATGCTGCAACCGGTCTTCAGACCGCTGTCACCAGCGCGGACGTACGACAGGCGTTCCGAGCGGCTGGAATGAGAGCGCGTGTTGCCGATCTGGGCATGAAGTTCCGGATTTGTGATCTCGACAGGTCGCAATACGGAACCGAAGTCGAGCGTGTTGCGAGGGCTCTGAAGTTCACCGATTCCCTCGGGCATCCGGGCGGGCAGTGGAACACATCGACCGAGTTTATTGCATACAAGTCGGGAAAGATTGTCCGTTTGTCGGCGCAGTGAATAAACTCAGTTTCGATTTCGAAGTCAGCGCCGCTCGTTCGCAAGGCGACAGGCGCTGATTCACAACTCAACCCTGGTGGGGAAGCATTCCCGCCGGGGACGCTTCCTTGCCGAAGTTATAGGAAGCGTCATGAAACACATTATCGAAGCCACGGGAAATCTCACGTTCCTGATCGAAAACGATCGTGACCTCGAGATACTCGAGGACATCAAGGACCGCGTGGGTGGTAATGACGTCCGGTTCCTGGACGACATGCTCGATCAGTTGGGCTTTCTGGGTAACGCGAAGCTCTTCGGGATCGCCCCTGTCGACGTCGGTGCCCTGACGGACGCGCCGATGCTCTCCGATGCAATCGATTTGCAGGACGATGGCAGCATCGTTGTTCTCGGGAACGTCTGGTGGTATCCGAACTACCAGGTCGAGGACTTCGCAGAACGGCTGATCGAGCGCGGCAGCGTTACGTTTCAAGCTGCAGCCTGATTCGCTTTTTTAGAGCCGCCATCGAGGCTGCGCTCATGTTTTAACCCTGTGGGGGCGCACATCCCTCAGGGTGTGTGCTCCTTGCGATTTCAAATGAGGAGTACAAGATGGCAATTTTTCTCTGCTCGAACGCCCACATCAGCACGCTCGCGGCCTACGCCGTGCAGCACCAGATCTGCCTGCCGCATCTGAAGCTGGATTACCGCGGTGCAGCGGCCGGTACATGGATCGCGGGCGAGCTGTTCAAGGCGAACGTCAAGGCGGTCACCAAGCAGTATGGCAAGTGCGAGATCCACGTCCCGCACGCCTATCTGCCGATGGCGACTCTGCCGGAGCCGGTGGCAATCCTGAAGCTTTGCGAGGGATACGAGTGCCAGGTCGAAGGGCTCGACGACTACTCGTCGTTGCTCGCCGGCAAGATCATCTCGGCCATCCGTGCCAGGGCGATCCGGATGTTACCCGGATACGAGTCGGCGCCGTGGTGTATCCCGGATCAGCGAGTTGCGAGCCGGACGAATCTCATCGGGGCCGTCGCGTCGTCTGTTGTTCATTAACTCATCGGGGAGCAGGCATCCCGGATGGGGTGTCTGCCTCTTCGATCTACTCAGGAGCAGATCATGGGTTACAGCGGTACCCGGAATATTCCGGGCAAATCGGCAATGGAGATGTTGCGTCATGTCGATACCCACTACGCCGGGAAAAGGGTGGAAAACGACGTGGCGACCTACGAGGTTGTCGATGGAAAACCCGGACGAGGCGGTCTCTGGTTCGTCGTGCGCATGACGATCAAGGCGACGGGGGAGGGCTTCAACTATGCGGAATTCGTGAAGATCTCCCGTGACCAGAAGGAGTTCTGCTGGAAGCCGATTTGGGAGTTCTCCGACCCGGGCGAAACGTCCATGCCGAGGTCGCTTTTCAATCAGCTCACGCCGATCGAGAAGATACCCGCCGGCTCGGGCCGGAACCTGGAAAACGCCGCAGCTTGGCGTGACGCTCAGCGCAGGGCATACGAGCAGAAGTCGCTCGAAAGTGCCGCGGCGCCGAACGCCGGAGACGTCATCGTGTTCCGCGATCCGATCGATTTCCAGATCGGAAACGAGACCGTAACGACCCAACGTTTTCGTGTCCGTGAATGGGGGCGTGCCCGGCGGTTGACCCCGCTGGTCGGAGACGGAGAAGCTGTCTTCAATGCCAAGCTGAAACGCTCGACGTGGGATACAAACCCGTTCGAGGTGGAAGGGCGACTGGCAGATGTTGTGCCGGTCGTTGCGGTGGCCGTACCGTTGCCGGTTCCGCAACGTCAGTTGCAGCAGGCAGCGCTGTTCTGAAACGTGCGGAGATTTGGTCCGTTCAAGATGGCCTGGTCGCGTAGGCGTGACCGGGCTTGATGTCCAACCCACGCGGGGACCGCTCCCCGCGCGGGAGACGTCCTCGTCATCTTTGAAATCGCAATGAGCCGAAATCGCGAAAACGTAGTGTGGCCCAGCCGGAACGGTACCTGGAGTCGGGGATTCTTCGACTACTACCAGACGGGTGACGATCCGGAATGGGATGTCGAGTACGACTATGACACCTTCATGTGGTGTTCGACGGGGCATCCGACGATGGAAGCCGCCTGCGCCGCCTGGCGTGGGTCGAATCCGGGAGGCATGAACTCGTACGACACGCCGAGCGTCGAAACCGACCGACTCGATACGATGGCCGAGAAGTACGCGGCCGCGCAGTCCGCTGCGAAGCATCGCCGGTATTGATCCGGTGCAGATAACGACCCGCCACATCCTTTTTGAGGGTGCTGGCGGGTGTCCTTTTTGAGCGATTACTTCCTGTCAGGAAACTATGGCAAAATGACTTAGTTTTGATTGGTAGCTGGGCCATATACCAGCCGAAACGCGGGTTCCCCGCTTTCTCATGTTGGCCGGAAAACCGGCTATTTACCCATGCGGGGCATTCATCCCGCTGGGGTGTCTGCTTCGCGTATCTCATACAGGAGCAGAAATATGAATCAGCAATCCAGTCCGGAAACGGACCTCAAGAAGGCGAGCGTCTCGCGCGAAATCGCTGGTGCAATCCTGACGGCCGAGGTCTCCCCTTGTTCCTGGATGAATCCGACGTACGGGTTCCAAATCTCGGTGACCATGTCGGAGGGCGGTGGCAAGGCGTACGTGCACGAGAAGGAACTTGCTTTCGCTGATGCGACGGTCGGTGACATGAGCCGACTACTCGAGACGATCGGCGTTATCGCTTGTGTGAAGTGCGGTAAGCCCGCCTTCGATCCCGATACCGTGCGAACGAACCGGGAGAAGCAGTGCGAGCGCTGTTTCATGGCCAAGCTCAATGCGGAGTTCGAGGAAGGGCGGAAGAAGGAAGCCCGTCGAACGGCCGAGAATGACGCGAAGTACAAGAAGCAAGGTTACACACATCGCGTCGACGCGTGGATTCACCGTAACGACGGTGACGACGTGGCTGTCTCTTACTACATGCAGGACCCGACGGACGCCCAGATCCGGGCAAAGCTTCGCAAGGCACGCAGCGTCGTGCTCGATGACTACAAGCTGGTCCAGCTCTGAATGAACCCGCCGCACATCCCGATCTTCGGGGTGTGCGGCGGGTTTTTCATTTCCGCGGGGGAATTGCTGCGCCTAGGGCCGTGTGCTAGGCTATCCGCTGGATGCCATCCCAACCTGCCGGCGGGTTAAACAGGCGGCTTACTTTCTTCTCGCAAGACGACCTTTTGTCAGGTCTGCATGGAATCGCCGGTATGTAGACCTCGATCAAAAGGACTCGTCATGCCGTCAGCATTTCTCAGCCGGAATTCCTTCAATCAACTCAAGCGGGCGGCCAGGCAACAGTTGCCGGGCGTTCAGCACTCCCATGTGCTTGAAGCTCTCGCCCGTGCTCTTGGCCACAATAACCTGGCTGCGCTGAACGCCGCGTTGGCGGTTGGTGAAGATACCGCAGTACGATTCTTTCTGTTTTCCTACCACGACCTGCGCATACGGCTCGCCGAACTCGGGTATTCGGACGCCCTGACGTGGGATCTCGATTTCTCCTGCGTCACGGATGTCTTCAGGGTGAAGCGACCATTTCCGTCGACCCTCGATGCCTTGCTTGCCGACGGAATCATTTCGCTCGAGCACCGCCGTCGTTTCGATCAGTTGATCGACCAACGAAAGTCGATTCTGATCATCGGAGCTACCTCGTCGGGCAAATCGCTTCTGATGCATGTGCTGCTCAACGAAATGGCGATTCGAGCTCCCGGGGACGCATTCGTGGTCTTGGAGGTGACACGCAGCGACGCGGAATATCCGCCAAATGTCGACCGATTCGTGAAGAGTGAACGCGGGCCGGACGAACCCCCGCACTTTGGCCATCGTCGAGTAGCTTTCGACGAGCTCCGGGATGGCATCGCCTCCAACGTTCTGCGCTCCTGGACCGCTTACGGCGGGGGTTTAGGGACCCTGTACGCGCGCAGCGTAGAGGACGTGATCCCAACGCTGACGGAATTGCTGGGCGGTCGTGGCGTCGGGTCGATTCATGAAGCCATTGATATAGTCGTCCGCATGGAGCGCAGCGACAAGCCGCGGGTCGCGGAGATCGTCAACTGGACCGAACTTCAGCATGGCTCCGAGCCGCCGGAATTCTCGCAGGAATGGCGTGAGCCGGCAAATCTTCGGATGCCGCCTCCCGAGGACGTCGGTCGCTACGTCCTGCAGGATTTGAGGCGACTTGTGTCCGAGCGATTTTCGGCCGGCGATCAGGTTCCCCTCAGTCCGGATATGCCGTTCATCCACGACGATCTGCGCATGCGGGATGGGCAACCTTACCAGGATGGTCTTTCGTTCACGCCGAAGCACTGGACGCAGGCTGAGGACGGCAGTTGGGCGCCCTCGTCGGCAAGCTTTTTCGGACACAGTCATCATGCGCTGCATGGCCCGCTGAATGACGTACTGACGAAGGAGCGAATGGATGAAATGAGCCGGATCATCGCCGAAGGCGGCAGGGTGATTGTTATGGATCCGAAGGTGGACACCGACGTCGCACGGGCTTTGAACGGCAAATCCGAATCGATAACCCAGACGCGCCGGAACAGCCCCCCGCAACCGGATTCCGACACCACCAGTGACTCCAAGTCCGATTAAGCTCGAAATGCCGCTGTTCTGGTAATATTCTCGGCAGTTTCGACGGTAGCTGGGCCATTTCCAGCCAGAAGCGGCGTTGCCGCCTTTACTCAACCCATGCGGGGCACGTTCCCGCTTGGGATCCTGCTTCGCCCTTTGTGTCAGGAGCGGGATATGCAGACCAACACGGCAGACACGGTTTCTGTCGATATCAAAGTTCCGGCAGAGATGCCGGAGTTCTCCGAGGACCTGATCTACAGTCCGCGCATGCGGGTTGTACGCGTCGGGCAATCCCTCAAGACGTGGCGTGTTGCAGACCAGACGTTCGAATCCGATCCGACGACACCGGAAGGTATCGAGCAGACGGTTCTCGGCATGCTGTCGGACCTTCGCTTTCTATGTGACGAACATGGGCTCGATTTCGCTCGAATCGACCGAATGGCCTATGGCGACTACACGGTGGTGAAGAATGAAGCTCGCCGCGAGGCTGCGAAGCAAGCTGAATCCGCAGCGGTAGACAATGTGCCGTCGGCCTCATTGAAGTTGCAGGTGCTGGGGATGTATAGCTACGCCGCGGTCTCTTCGTTGGATGGGTACCAGTACCTCGCAGGCTTCGTAAGGGCTACCACCGTCTCCAAGGGGACCGGTATCTTCGTCGTCAACGGCGTACTGAATCGCGCAACCTACAAGAAGCTGCTCGAGGAAGCGCGTGCTGCGCAGCTGCAGGTCGATCGCGTCGTCGTGTACGGCGAAATCGCAACCTACACCGGCGCAGGCATCCGTTTCACCAAGTTCGACGAGCTTCCCGGCCTGGATCGGGGATGAGCTTCGTCATGTTCAATCCCGAAAGGAGGGGTATGCAGACACAAGCAAAGCCGAAACCGTTTCGGGAACTGACCGGACTTGCCTTCGCGTCAGGATTGGTCGTGTTGTCGCCATTGTTTCCCGGTGCGTTCCGCATCCTGTTCCTCTGCATCAACGTCGTTGCCTTCGTGATGTTCGTCGAAGACAAACGCCGGGCAGTGGAGCGGGAGAAGCGCATCAAGGAAGCATGGCTGCATCTGATCACCCTCGGAGGTGGTTTCGTGGGCGCCCAACTGGGCAGGGCGACAGCCAGGCACAAGACACTGAAGCCGGCGTTCGACGGCGTCTTCTGTGTCGCGTGGCTGCTGTGGCTCGTAGCGTGCGTTCTCTACTGGCTCTACGTCAGGAGATGACGAGAAACCGGTGCCGGGCCGATGGCGGAATTCCGCCGTCGCCCGGGATCGGGATTTGATCCTTAGGCTGGGTTCACCGGCCACTATTTCAAACCCATGCGGGGCATCTCAGTCCCGGTGGGCTGTGTGCTTCGCTATTCAATCAACGGAGCACATATGACCGAGCAAAGTGGCAAGTCGTTTTTGGCCCAGTTTCACGAAGCGGCAGTGCGTGTAGCAATCGCCTTCTGCCGTCAATTGGCGTTGTCGTTGACGGGAGCGGAGCTCACACAAGTCCGTGAACGGAACCGCGTCGAAGAAATCGCTGGGGTATGCCATACCCACGACTTCTGTGACGCGAACATGCTGATGCTCGATGCCTTTGTAGAATGCGGCCTTGCCGAGAATCAGGAATCCTGTATCGGCGACGAACTGCATCCTCTCTGGAATTTGGCGTGGAAACTGGCTGCTGAGGCTGAATTTCGCGGCGATGCATTTCGTGAGACCAGTGTGTATACGCGGGAAGTTCCGGCTGAAGCGGATTCCGCCGCGTTGAAAGCACCTCCGAATCGCATTGCTACGAGCATCATCGCAGCGGTGGAGCGCATGCGGGCGTTGAACGTGGTGGTCGAGGTCAATGAGGCAGCGCCGTCTGTCAAGATCGACGCCCACGCGGTCCCGCACGTTAGGCAAGACGGAATTTTCACGGTTGTGGGCGAGCGTGCAGATGGCCTGATTTCGGAGGCCAGCGCCTACGTCAGCCTTGCCGAGACGGTGACGTTTGACGAAGCGATAGCGTTCATCGTGCACGGCTACCTTGATGAGTTCATCGAATTGCCAGACACCGTGCGAGACGCGATCAATTCGGTCAATGCCCAGAGAAGTCTTGTTGTCGATGGAACGGATCAGCACGGCAATTTCGCTGGTGACGGCGAAAATGCCCCGTTCGTTGTCTTTGATGTCGAGCGGCAAGAAAACATCGCTGGCCCGTTCGGCACGCGACAGGACGGTGAAAAGGCTCGATCGGCGATTCTCGCTGGTGCCCCTCCGATGTTGGATTCCGGGGCGTTGCTGGCGTATCAGTCACATGATCGGAAACGGCCGGAAGTGACCGTCCGCGACGCGGCACAGGCACTGCTCAAAGCTTTTGGCGGGGATACTCCGTCCTGGCTGCGAGAGGAGGCTGTTGCTCTCGAAAATGCCTTGGCTTGCGAAGCCGGAGCAAACGAGGGGGAACTGCCGGCGGCGCGGGAAGGGCGCAAGCCTGAAATCGCGTCTACCGAGGCGAACTGGAAGGAAGTGGCCGGATCGCTTTACGGTGCAGTCGATTCGCTGGAGACTCAGGTTAACCAGATGAAAGGGCTGTTTCCGGACGAGGACGGCATGATACAGGAGGCACTGGAGGAAGCCGGCGAGGCGACCCGAAGCTATCTGGCGGCGTCTCGCGCGAGTCACAACAGCGCAATCGGCGACCGGAAACTGCCGGAAAAGCCGGTTACATCACGAATGCTCGCTGAGCAATATCCGGTGAAAGGCTCGATGCCCCATTCGGTCGTGCATCAGCTGTATCAGCTGCGCGAAGCCGAGATCTCCACCCTGAGTCAACGAGCGGTGATCTTGGAGTTTGACCTCCGCGAACTTGATCGAGGCGGAAGGGCTGTCGTCGCAAGCATGCTGTATGCGAAATGTGATGACGTCGCCCGAAACGCGCTCTTGCATGACGAGCACCCGCACGTGCGTAGCTGCGCAGTGATTTCGCGCTCGGAACTTGAGCCGGAGCCTGGGCACAAGCCGTCGATCCCATCTATCGACGTGTAATCGATCAGCCTGAAACCCGCCCGCCGTGTGCTCCCTTTCGGGAGTGCCGGCGGGATTTTTTTGTGCCGAGCTGGGGAATTTTCCCATCAGGAAGTTTGTGGCAGAATAGGTCCGTTTTCCCAACGGCAGCTAGTCCGAAATCTAGCCATATTGCGGTGCGTTCTGACCGCAGTCGATTCTCACCATCCGGTGATTTTAAACCCATGCGGGGCATCTCGGCCCTGGTGGGCGTGTGCTTCGCGGTTCATTGGAGCACACATGAAACAGCAAAACATCAAGTCGTTCATCGCCCCGATTCTCGTGGGGAAGGTCTTTCCGTACGCAGTCTTGGTCAAGGCAACCGATGCCGATGGCCCGGGCGAGTTCGAGGCCAATGGCCTGATGTACGAAAACGGCCACGTGCTGATCGAATACCCGTTCCGTCGTCCGGGGCAGAGTATCGAGCAGGCCACGGTCGAAGGCGGCGATCCGGCGAATCATTACCAGATCGATATCACCACGGCCGTGTTGCCCGACGGGACCGAACTGGCCCGCGGCGAAGCCTGGGAAGAGATCTCGTATCCGTCGAGCTGGGCCGATCGCGTTAAGGCGGCGATCGCGGCTCACGGCGAAGCGTCGTTCCTGCGCGGCGACCATCGTCTCTCCGACGATGGGCACGCGGAAGGTGCACGGCTGTCTGCCGAGCTCAGTCAGGCCGAAGACAACCTGTACCGTCTGCTCGGTCTGAAGCCGAACATCGACGAGGAGCGCACCAGCATCAAGGTGGCGGTCCTTTGTGAAAGCTCGCAAGGCATTCCCGAGATCCGCACGTTCGAATTGCCCGTTGCCGACGTCGATATGGACGAGGGCGAGCACTACGAGGTCGCGATCGAGCGTGCCGTCGCTGAAGGCTACGGCGGCAAGATGGTCGCATTCGACGAACACGACCACGCCGCGCGGCACCTCTTCGAGACGGCGGCTTGGTTCACGAAGTAATCCACTTTGTCTTTCAACCCTTGCGGGAGCCGTTCCCGCAGGGAGCGCTTCTCGCACGTTCCCCTGGAGAAGCATATGAAATCCCTTCAAGGCATGGAGATCCGCAAGCTCGGCAGCAACAAAGGCACGCCGCGCCTGTGGATCGAAGGCTCTCAGGCGAGCCGTGCTGGCTTCCTGCCGGGCATGAAGCTCAGAGTCAAGCTCGATGAGGACCGCTGTATGTTGGTCCTCGAGGCGGCGGACGATGGCGAGCGTGTCGTATCCAAGAAGGTCGTGCGCGAGCGCGAGGTTCCGGTGATCGACATCCAGAACGAAAGCCTTCTCGGCATCTTCGTTCGCATGGGCCTGACGGCCGTCCGCATCGTGGTGCAGCTGCGCCGAATCTTCGTACTTCCGATCGCCTCGGAAGTCCGTGCGAAGGAACGGCTCGACCGGCTGAAGTCGAAGCTCGCGAATGACGAACCGCTGCTTATGGTTTCGTTCTCGTCGGGAATCGGCATCCTCGACCGAGCCGCTCATACGGGGCTGGAAGAGGCAGGCATCCGCTCACGGCTGGCAGTCGCGAACGAGATCCGGGACGATTGCATGCAGCATGCGGTCGAGCACAACCCGGTTTTCGACGCGCAGACCATCCTGCTGACGGCTCCGATGCAAGAAGTGGTGTTCGACAACTGGGTGATGTCTCAACTGCCCAAGCTCGACGGCATGGTGCTCGGTATCCCGTGCAGCGGGGCGTCGAACGCCGGGCGGACGAAGCGCAAGCTGGAGTTCCCGGAGTCGCACCCTGACGTTGGGCATCTGATCGTACCGGCACTTGCGGCTGTGGCACAGGCCTCGCCGGCCTTCGTCGCCATCGAGTGCGTGCCCGGCTGGCTGAACACGGCGTCGGCGGCGATCGCACGCTCGATGTTCCGAGACCTCGGGTATGTCGTCCACGAGACCGTGCTGAATGCGGCCGAATGGAACATGCTCGAGCATCGCGAGCGCATGTGCATGGTCGCGGTCACACAGGGCGTTGAGTTCTCCTTCGATCTGGTCGAGCGGCCCGAGCCTCAGGCTCGCAAGCTGGGCGAGATCATGGAAGTCGTCGCGCTGGACGATAAGTGCTGGTCGCCTCTCACGTACCTGAAGGACAAGCAGGAACGCGACGAAGCGGCAGGGAAGGGATTCAAGATGACGATCGTCAACGAAGAATCTCCAAAGGTGCCGACGCTCAACAAGACGCTCGCGAAGCGTCAGAGCACCGGAACCTTCCTGCAGCATCCGGCCGATCCGGATCTTCTCCGAATTCCCACGGTACGCGAGCATGCTCGCTGCAAGGGGATTTGGGAGGATATGGTGACAGGAGTCACGCAGACGTTCGGTCATGAAGTATGTGGCCAGGCTGTCAGCGTTCCGCCTTTCGTCTCGGTGTTCAAGGCCCTTGGCCATGCGCTTTTGGCGTTCAAACAAGCGACGTCGATTTCGTTTGCGTCGTTTGTGCGAGCCGAGGCTGTCGCGGCATAAGTTGCATCCATTCTTGGCGGGACATCGCTTCCGCAAGGAGGGATGCTCGCTTCACTTTTACCCGTGCGGGGACGCGCTCCCCCACGGGAGCGTTTCTCTCAATAATTTGAGAAACGAAATGGGAATTATCGAAGAACCGGTTCACTTCATCACACCCCGGTTTCTGGAGGGTGCCCCACAAGGAAAGCCCAATCAGGTCTGTTTGTCCCCGGAAGTCGAAGCGTTGCTCGACCGCGATGCCGTAGTAGCGGTCGGGGTATCGGGCGGCAAGGACTCGGATGCCTGTGCCATCGCGGTGGCAAAGCACCTGGATGCGATCGGCCACAAGGGACCGCGTCTACTGGTGCATTCCGACCTCGGCCGTATCGAATGGAAAGACAGCCTGCCGAGTTGCGAGCGTCTGGCTCATCGATTGGGGTGGGAATTGCTCGTGATTCGGCGTCAGGCCGGCGACATGCTGGACCGCTGGGAGGTGAGATGGCGCAACAGTGTCCTGCGGTACGAGGAACTGTCCTGCGTGAAGCTTATTCTTCCCTGGAGCACGCCATCGATGCGGTTCTGTACCAGCGAAATGAAGACCCACCTCATTTCCAGCGCGTTGAAAAAGCGTTTTCCGCAAGGGGACATTATCAACGTGACGGGCATTCGCCGTCAGGAAAGCCCGAACCGCAGCAAGATGCCGGTCTGGGCTCCGAACGCCGAGCTCACCCGCAAGGGTGGGGTTGGGATTACCTGGAACGCCATCATCGAATGGCCTGTTCAGGACGTGGCGTATGCGATCCACGATGTTGGTCTCAGTCTGCACGAGGCCTACACCCGGTACGGATTGTCACGCGTCAGCTGCTGTTTCTGCATCATGTCGTCGGAAGCCGATCTCATCGCGTCTGCGATGTGCGAGGACAACCATGAGCCGTATATCCGCATGGTCCAACTTGAGGTGAAGTCGTCCTTCGCCTTTCAGGGAAACCGCTGGTTGTCGGACGTGGCGCCTCATATCCTGCCGTCGTCACTGCGAAGCGAGGCGAAGGAGGCGAAAGCCATCGCTGCGCAGCGCCAGGCCATCGAAGCCGAGATCCCGAAGCATCTGCTTTACGAGTCTGGGTGGCCGACCTGTTTGCCCACTCGCGATGAAGCCGAACTTCTGGCTCGTGTTCGCCGGCAGGTGTCAACGCTGCTCGGTTTTAACGCGCAATGCATTGACGCAGTTAGCGTCCAAGACCGATATGCGAGTTTGCTTGCTTTGAAAGAGGCCAAGGGCAAGGGGGGAGTGGTGGAACAAGTTGCTTCCCGACAAGCGGAACTTTGTTTTGGGTGACGTAAGTCCCCCTTTGGGGGGATTTACCAACCCGGATGTATGAACCTGTAACCCACGCCCGCAGCCTCCCCACAAGGGACGCTGCGGGCGTTTCCGTTTAGGAAATCCCCCGCTATTTGTGAACGTTTATCGATTGTTTATGTGAACTCTCTGACGGAAAATTTCGCATTATGCAAGGCGTCGATCCCCGATTCGTTCCCCTGCGCGATGCCCTCGATTGGGTGCGGGAGAGCGCTCGTCTGGTGTGGCGAAAAATCATCATGCATGTGGCGGTTTGGCGAGACGTCTTCCTCGGCGTCCCGGCGCAGCAGATGCCTAAAACGATTCCGGTCGAGAGCCTTCCGGCTTAACGACTGGCCACGGAGTGGACATGGTAGGGCAGTACTGGATCGATGCGGTTCAACACGAAAAAGCGGTCGGCCTTCTGCGCGAGGCGCTGAAACACATCAGTGACAAGCCATGGGAGGAGTCGTCGCTGCTCCATGCGCGGATATCTGAATATCTGGGCGAGCCGATCCAACACGCGGATGCGGTTGTGCTTGCGCGGGCAGGCCGGCTTTGACCGAAGGAATCGTGCACGATGTACCGCGCGGAAAACACGCGCGGATCTTCCCCCTTGAATCGGGATTTCCGTCTGATACGGTGGTACCACCTGGATGACAGCCCCGGCGAAGTAAAATGCTGAGCCGCTGGATGGCGCTGTATGGATCGCTAAGGGCGGCGCGCAGTCCGCTCGATTGAGCGGGATCTCCAATTTCTGAGGCCACTATGCCGTTTCTTGCTATCACCGCCTTCCTGATGTACGCGAATATCTTTGCCGCCATCCGGCAACTCGGAAAGCCGGGAAAGGGACCTCTGATCGGCGGCGCGCACATGCTGACGTGCCTGGCGGCATCGATCGCCTTCCTCGGTGGAACGGAGCTGATTCAGTTCAACCTGTTTGGCGGCATCGGCGGAGCTGCGTACAACTGGACGCCGCTTGCGTATTTCGTTGTCGGCTTGCTGAGCCTGATCCTGTTCGGGATCAAGTTCGTTTCGGCCGCGCGGGCCGGCCAGTCGGGCGGGAATCTGAGGTTCGGCCTATCGCTTTGGGCGGTCTTCGCAGCACTCTATGTCTGCGGGACGGCCATCGATCACTGGATTTTCTTTCGTGACGTGAACAGATCCGGCTCGATGGACGTCGGCTTCACGGGTGAGCAGATGACCTGCAGTGGCGACCAGATCCTTGTGCGCCTGGAGGCCAATACAGCCGTCTATCGGTGCCCGAAATCGATCAGACTGGGTCGCGACTATGCCCAACCGTTCGTGCCGTGGCCGAGCTACGTACAAGGCGAGAGCGCCAAGCTCAAGGCGAACGTCGACGCGGTGCAAAAGGCGGCTGCTGAGTCGAAAAACGGCGTCGTACATCTGCCGGATAGCGTGACCAGGTATCTGTCGCAGCCAACGCAAGACTCGAACTGACCTGCGCAGCATCGAGGAACTTCTCGTCAGGAATTCCGCGATATACTGATGCCTGATTTTCGACGGTAGCTGGACCGAAACCAGCCAACAACGCACTATTCGGTGCACAACCCTAGCGGGGCAGTTTCCCGCCGGGGGCCTGCTTCGCATCTTTCAGGAGCAGGATATGTCTCAACCCACCGTGGTTTCCCGACGGGGCGTGGTCCCGTTCAATGTCACGTTCGAGGCGACGGGCTTTACCGACGCTGATCTGTGCAATTGCGAGTTCGCTGAAGAAGAAGCGCGAGGGTTCAGCGAAGTTGCGATGACCGAGGGACAGTTCCCGGCCGGAATCCTTTCCGTCGTCCGGGGATGGATTTCCGAAGACGATGCGCAGAAGCCGACCGATCGCAAGGTGTTCGTCTGCGTCACGTTGCGGGTTTACGCCGCGAGCGTCGAAGACGCGTCTCGAACGGCTCCGCCGGCGGCACTGTTGACGCGAATCGTGGACGCGATGGCGTCCACCGTAACCGGTGAATGCCTGGTGAGCCTCGAAGGCAACTGGAAGGTCACCGAAGTCGTCCCATTCGGTGAGCTGGCAGATGGTCAAGCTGGGGATGGTTCGGTCGAGACGATCCGTCAAGGTCGGCCGGATGGGGAATTGCTGGAAAAGCGGATTCTCGCGGTCTTTCTTCCGCAAGCCTGGGTGAACGACTACGCGACGTACATCGACGGCCAGCAAGCCGTGGATGTGACGAAAGTCGTGCTGGAGATGGATCTGCAGAAGATCCACGCTCTGCGCGACTATTCTGATTCGACAGATGCTCTGATAGACACTGTTGCACTCGGTCATAACGGTCCGTTCACTGTTCGTGCCAAGGACAGCATTTGTGATTTTTTCGAGGTGAAGGACCTGTCCGACATCGCGGAATCCATGCTGCTCGCTGCTCGCAAGGCAACGCTGAAACTGCCGGGGATCCAGTCTGAAACCGTTTCTGTCAAGGTTCAGGAATTGTCCGGAAGCCGGCTCGACTGGGCCGTGGCTAAAGCTCTCGGCTGTAGCCTTGTCAGCGCGCACGATCACTTCCGCCGCATTGCTGCGGGAGCGTGGAGCGAAGAGAAGATCGTCGAGCATTTGGGAAAGATATCCAACGAGCAGTGGATCATTGACCCCATTACCCACAACGCTGTACCGATTCCGACGTTTTCGACATCCTGGCAGTCTGCTGGTCCGATCATCGACCGGGAGAATATGTGGCTGTCAAGCGCTCGCTATATGGCTCCTTCAGTAACGCCAGATGCAGACCGGGCATGGATGGCGAAATCCCTCGCTCTTGCACCGATTGCGCCAATGTATGGTCCCACGCCACACGTTGCCGCAATGCGCTGTTACGTCGCCAGCAAGTGTGGTGAGGTTGTCGAGACCCCTGCCAGCTTGTCGGGCCGAAAGTGACTTTTTAAACCCTCGCGGGGAGCATTCCCGCTTGGGGGATGCTTCTCGCATATCGATTTGGGAGAAGCATATGAATCAAGTTTCACTGCTGGAAACGCCGGCCGGTACCCGCCCTGCGCCGAGACAAAGACGAAAGCCGTCGATTTCGACGTTGCAGGTGTTGTTGATCGTAAAGCGCGGAATGGACCTCGACTCGTTGATCGACCGTTTGCAGAAGCAGACGTGCGAAGCCTACGCGCGGTATGGCGTCGGCTCCGAGCAGTATGAACAGCTGTTCGACGATTTGCACTGTTGCAGAATGGTTCGCATGGCGTTCGATTTCCGAGCAGCTCGCGGTTTGCCGCCCGATGGTCCCACGCCGTACGATGACACTGATTTGGCAATGTGGCTCGATGAAATTCGGGAGGCGCCGGAAATGCCGTCATGGTCCTATGTGTGCGAGCACTTTGGCCTTGACGAGAGCTTCCAGTATTCGGAAGCTCAGCAGGAGGAGTACTTCCGGCTGCTGAGTCAGGAGCATGCAGCCTCGGAGACCGAAGGGAAAATGCTTATCGTTGACGGTGTTGAACGTACGGTGGATGGCTTTGTGCTGGCGGCGGTCCGGTGGAGCGGTTCGCATCTCCGCAGCTTCCATTTGACTCGAGACGAGGCCGAAACCGCGATGAAGGACTCCACGGACATTGACGACCTGAACGTGCTTCCTGCCAACGTGCGTTTTGCCAAGAATGGAAACGTTCGGTATTGGCGGTCGACGGGAGAGCCGGTGGCGCACCGGAAAATGCGTGGATCTGAAGCGTCGTTGTCGGGGAACCTGGAGGAGATCAAGTAGACCCCATCGAAATTTTTCGGCATGTGACCATTAACCCGCATCACCCGCCCGCCGTGCATCCCTTTATTGGGGTGCCGACGGGCATTTTTTTGTTCGGATTTTCCGTCGAACAGAGTTAGCCGTGTGGCCAGGTTTGGTTTTCAGCACTCCGGGACTAGGCTTCACTTCTTGGCGGGAAATTCCGATATACTTGATCCCGATTTCACTGGTAGCTGGACCATCACCCAGCCTGGCGGCACCGCCGCATTCTCATCAATCTGCCTTCGGGCAGTATCTCAACCCAAGCGGGGCAGTTACCCGCACGGGTAGCCTGCTTCGCGCGACATCAGGAGCAGGAAAATGACGGAACCGACGATCAAGCCCGAAAGGCATGATGTGTATAACACCGGGAACTTCCCGACGTTCATCTGTAACCACGGCAATTGGGACATTTACACAAACTCCCGAGGCCATTGTGCCGCGATTCCAACGAGAAGCGCAGCAGGGATTGGATGTAAAGCGTCCCATTTTGGCGACCGCGCATACGTGAAGGCAACTTTGCCGGCGGAATATGCCGCATGGGAAGCGCTTCAGCGGGAACTGCCTCATGTCAATGTGCATGCGCACGGCGACCGCGGACAAGCTAGTGACCTCGAGCAGTTCATCAAGATCGCGGCCGACTCGATCGACCAGTTGCGCAAGGTGGATGTGTATCGCGTACTCAGCTCCGTACGTGCAGACAACATCGATGGCGTAACGCGGCTCGATCTGGCGACCTTCATCGCCGTAAAACGCATCGATCTCGTCGACGAAGTTGCAGAGGTGATGGGCGAGGAATTCCCACAAGATGGCTGGGAGCGGACTGCGGTTTGCCAAAACCTCGAACAGGCGAAAGCTCTCGGCTTCGAAAGCGTCGCCGCGATGCGAGACCATCAGCGATGGCTGGAGAAGAATGGCACGGCGGAGTACAAGTCGTGGGCTGCATCGGTCGCGCAAGAGCAGAAGCAATAGCGTCGAAGCCTGAAGGTCAACCTAGGCGGGGCAGTTACCCGCCCGGGTTTCTGCTTCGTGTCACTCAAGGAGAAGGAGAATGCACGAAACAAAGATCCCACAGTCTGTTCAGTTCTACGTCAAGCACGCTTTGAACGTTTTGCGCGAGCAGGAGGCGGCTCTTCACGGGGTGCAACTGGCGCGTGGGAATGGCCATATTCTGGCATTGGAACTGCAAGATCGCGAAGGGAAGATCAAGCAGGCTATGGAAAGACTTGATGAGTTTCGGGGCCACGCTGTCGAAAACGGCGTCGACGGTGACGCCTTTATTCAGAAATGTGGCGGCGTTCCGGAATTCGAGAGGTTCGGATATCCCAAGCCGGTACAGATGCGTGGAATCGAGCAGGGCGCATACGATGGGACAGCATGCGGCATCAAGCTGGTAGGGCTCCCGATCCACATTGGCGAGCGGGACCTGCTGATCGGACGTGAAAACGAGATCCTTTCTGTTCGGGGGCCAACCGGAAATGTCGTGTTCAGCGTCTCGCCATCCGTTCCATGGACGGCTGACGCGATAGTCAAGTCGCTCAATCATGAGGACGTTGTGCATGCCGTAGACGGCGACGTAGCGGATGCCTATCTCGGCGATTGTTGGATTGGCGGAACCGAGGTTTAACCGGCCATATCTGGAAAGCACTTTTTACCCAAGCGGGGCAGTCACCCGCTACGGGGCCTGCTTCGCGTTACTCAGGAGCAGGAACATGACTCAAGCAGTTCAAGGTGCATCGTCCGGCCTCAAAGCCGGCACGCATTTCTTCGTTTCTACGCCGGTCGAGATCGACGGTTTCGAATGGCGATGCATGGTTCGACAAGGCGAGTTGGGCCGGCCAGAAAAGCATCACGTGTTCCGTCCTGTCGGCAGTCAGGCATGGCATGCCGATAGTGACTGGATGGGCGGCGACAGTAAGATCGGGGACATCCCGGAGTCGATCGCGCAGAAGGTCGATTCCGAGGTCCACGAGCAGATCACGAAGGCCATGTCGGGCGAGTTTGTCCCGAATGCCAACATGATCCGGGCGGCAGAGAACCTGCTGCTCTCGATGTCTCATGAGGATGTAGTCCGCCCGGTCGTCGTCGCGTATGAAACGGAGATCCTGACTCGTCATCAGTTTCGCATCGCGCGGAAGTATGTCGAGCACGGGTGTGACGACGTGGTCATTCTCGACCGGAAGCGATCGTACATGCTGGAAGAGTCGGACTTCGCGATCTACCTCAAGCAGTGCTTCGAGGCACGCGATGCGGCAGGGCTCAAGGTCAGAGCGCCGGACAACTGTCCGCTGCTCGAAGCCGAGAACACCCGCATCCAGGCCGAAAATCTGCTGCTGACGGCGATGGCGGAGCTCCCGAATCTGGCGGCGATCGGCAAGCCGTGGCTGACGCTCGAAGCCCGGAAACGGGCTATCGACCTGACGCTCGACATGGTGGCGCCGTTCTGTGGCGATGCCGACGGCATCATCAATCGACTCATGGCCGCATAACCTAGGTCTGAATCGTACCCAAACAGCCCATTCACCCTTTTGGTGGATGGGCTGTTTGCCTTTGTGGAACGGCTTGTTCTGCCGGTGCTCGCTGCTATCATTGGCCCGACTATTGCCATGGAAACTTGTCATGCCACAGCAACCCGAATCGCACGCCTGCCGGATTTGCGGCCAGCAGTTCGACCGGCCAGGGAAACCGGACACCGGTGACTGTGGCAGTGATTGCGTTCGGTGTATGGCGGACTACCGTGATCCGGACGCGCTGGAAACCATGCGCAAAGTCGAGCCTGACAATCCAAAATGGAAGTCGGCCACGGGTCACTGGCCGGGCCCTCAAATCGCGCTTGACTGTGACCCGGACTTACAAGAGGTGGCTCGGCTTACTACAATGATGCGGGATGTGTTCGATCGCGTGCTCTCTGCCAGCAACATCGCAAGGACGAGGGGGACGTGCGCTTACGGCGCGATCCTGCTGCGAAACTCGCTCGAGCAGTTCGGCAAGTGCGCGGCGGCCGTGCGCGGGGGCGATGGAGCTCTCCGCGAAGGCGCCATCGACCAGGCTGGCATGTGGAATGGCCATTACTGGGTAGAAGGGAAAACACCGGGCGGCGTGGGCTTCGTCGCGGACATCACCGCGGACCAGTTCGGCTGGCCGAATGCTGTCGTGCTTCCGATGGACCAGGCCCGCGAACGCTACCGGGCCGGCGATGATGAAATCGTCGCGGAAGCCGTGGACGATCTCGAGGCGCAGATCACCGCCGAAGCGCGACTGGCGATCCGGTGCCTCGATGACTGAGGGCGTGTTCGAAATGCTGCTCGCAGCGGTGAACATCGCGCGGTTCCAGCAGATCCGCAAGGTGACGACGCTGAGGGCTGAGCTTGTCCGCAGGTTTCCGGACCGGAACGAGGATATCGACGGCGCGATCCTGGCCTGGGCGAACTACGAGCAGTCGAAGGGGAGGCCGGATTGAGCCTGACCCGTGAAGAAGCGCTTGAGTCTGAAGGACGTGCCTGCAAGGTGCCGGAGCCAACGGGTGGCTTCGTCTACGGCTACATCGTCGAGGTTCACCCGAACGGCGACTTCGTCAAGTTCCAGAAGGGCGTGTCGAGCCGTGTCAGCCCGCAATGGGTTCGGCGCGAGGATGTCATCCTGCAGCCCCTCGATGCCGAAGCCGGCGAGCAGCTCCGCTTCCGGTTCGACCCTCCAACTGATCCCCCTTGAATCGGCCTCGATCGCCGGTAATCTGAAAGGCGAAAGTACGCCCGGATGCGCGTCGTTTTCGAGCGGTCCAATCTTGCCGAATCCTCCAGAATTGAAAGGAAGCGGCCTATGGGCGCGCGGTTTGACCGAGAGAGAGTGAGGGAATCTATGCTGAGAGCGGCAACCGTATATATCGAGCGCTATGAAGTGCGCGATGATTCCGCAGGAACGGTAGAAGATCACGGCCACGACTTCGACGGGGCAGATCAAGACTTCAATGAAAGGGTGGATGCGGTGAAGGCTCGCGGTGGAGATCCGGCCGATGTGACGCTGATCGCCGTGCTGGCCACCGGAGCTTGACGAGGTGCTGACCGTGATCCGCAGGATTCCATGGCAAGCGAAGGAAGCCGTTTTCGTCACTGCCCTCATGACGGTCCTGGGTGTCTGCTTTCCCGACGATGCGGATGCGTTTGCCGTGCTGTCGATCATCGTATTGTTCGCGATCGAAGATCTTTGTAAGACCGCGCTGCGAATCGCGATCAAGGAGCGGACGGTCGGTCAGGCCACGGAAGACGAACACCTCTATGTGATTCTGCCGCGATGCCGGTACAAGCTGCTGGTTCTTCGCCAGGTGTTGGTGTTGGGAGAGGCTAAGCTGGCGCAAGCCCGCCAGGCGGCCCGAAAAAACAGAAAGGACGATTCATGATTGGTGCGTTGCTGATTTTCCTCGGGCTGGCGCCGGCGGGCGCGAGGTCGAATCCCTGCGACATGCCAGGCTGGACGATGGGCGAGAGCGTGGCGTTTGTCTGTGACATGGACGATGCCAAGAGACAAGCACAAAAGCACCTGCCTCTCGAATACCAAGGAGCGCGCAGCGAGGTGTCGTTCCGTGCGGCGCCGGTTGGCGGTAAGCCGGGAGTCGCCCTGATCGTGACGGACCGAATCGTGCCGGTGGAAGATGCACCCCGCGAGGCTGCGCTGCTTGGCCCTTGGGGCGGATGGGTGGACGAGCAAGGCAAGGTTCATGGCACAAAAGACGCGTGGATCATGCCTATCGCCGCGGCTGGCTCGTCGTCGAAGCCGGCGGGCACGGTAGTCTATCTCGTGAATTCGCCCGCACCGGTTTCGAAGTTGTCCTCCGTGGCGGGCGAGCCGCCTCAACCCGTTCAGGATGCGTTTGCTCGGGCCGAATTGACGGCCGTGGAACCCGCGAGCACTCCCTGCACCCGACGTTGCACCGGTACCTCTCTGCGGTGAGAGCTCTGGTTTCGGATCGACGAGCACACGCGGCTGGTGCATAGCACGCAGCGGCAGGTTGCGATGGCGGCGAACGCATCCCGAACGGGTTTCATTTTTGCCCATCGGGCGGCGCGCGAGCACACCCGATCCTTTCCTAAGAAGCTTGCAAAAAGCCCACGCAATCGCGCAAATCCCCCCTATTTTGCAGCCTGTTTCCGAATTGTCGGATTTTTCCCGATCCCGATAATGGGTGGCTGATTCCACATCAGCCTAGGGCTTGTCCATGAAATTCGTGTTCGCGACGCTGGCCGCTTCCATCCTGATCGTTGGTCCAGCCGCCGCACAGGCGCAGCAGACGGATCTGCCGCATCCCTGCAAGTCGAGCACTGGCCAATGGACGCTCTGCATCGGCGACAGCCCGATCGACACCACGGGAAATCGCGTCGACATGGCCAACGAGGTTGAGCAAGTGAACTCCGCATTGGCGCCGGTGCGACAGAAGATCAGCGAATTCGTCCAGACCAAGCACCAGGCCGCTACTGTCGGTCGGTGAGCGGTCACGTATCAATCCCTAAGAGGATCACCTATGGATACCGCTGTCGCCTTGCCGAAAGAACGTCATATCGAGGATGTGGTCTTGCCCGATCTGGCCGACAGTCAACAGTGGACCTGTGAGAACGGTTGCGGGAATTGTCGTCCGGTGCAGGCCGACTTTGAATATTCCCGAGAGGAAACTCAGGACGACGTGCTGCTGAAGAGCAAGACCTGCAAAGTCTGGGTCAGCCACTGCTGCAAGGCAAATCTGGTGTTGTGGGATGACCAGAACGAAGTGGAAGTCGCGTGGGCAGGCGGGGACTTGAATCTAGATGGCCTCGTGTCGAATCGCGGCGATTCGCTGGAGTGAACAGCGCAGATTTGCTCGGCCTGCTTTGAACATTTTTTGAGGAGTGAAGTGATGAAGTGGAACGCTACGCGTCGCCTCGGTGCTATCAGTGCCGTGCTCGCTCTCTGCATGTGCGCTGCTGCAAATGCGCAAAGTGTGACGAGCAGCAAACCTGCCACCTCCGATGTGAAGCTCGACAGCTCCTGTACTGTCAACGGAACTATCACGCTGGATGCCAGCGGCGCCGTCGTCGAGTGCCGGGACAAGAAGTGGGAGGCGCCGGCTGCTCGGGCCGTGCCGCCGGCAAGCTCCAAGGTCGTGATGCTCACGGTGACCGTCCAATCGAAGAACGAGACGCTGGCGAGCGTCCCGTTGGTTCTGCATGACGGGAAGTCGACTCACTACCGGTCAGTCACCCAGGGGGGCTACGTCAGCGATGTGGGGCCGTGCAAAAAGGAAGATTCGTCGACAGCCAGCGGAGGACTTTCAGTCGGTCCGACCTCGATCGGTAACGAAATGTGCGTGACTACGTCGCCGCTGGTGACTGGACTGGAAATCGCCGCCGAGCCGCATGTACTGGAGAACGGCTACGTCGTGCTCGATCTGAAAGCCTCCAACAGCCAGCTGATCTCACTGGAGAACGTCACCAACGAGGTGGGTACGGTGCAGATTCCGAATACATACACGTGCGGCCTGGAATCCACTGTGACGCTGAAGCCCGACGTTGATACGGTCGTCGAGTCCTGTGCGAACGATTCGAAGGCGCAAACCATTTCTGTGCTGGCCAAGGTAGTCGACAGAGGCGCGAGCACTTCGCAGTGATTCCAAATCGCCCGGTGGACGTGACCGTATTCGTACCGTGTTCTGCCAGCCGCAAACAAGCTCTGCTTTGAACTGAATCGTGCGCGCTCGCATGTTGCCGGCGTGACTTAACCTGGAGTGAAACATGAATCTCAAATCCACCCGTGGCCTGTTTGCATTGTGCGGTGCCCTGATGTTCGGCTACTGCGCTACGGCGTCTGCGGACATTCCCTCGGTGTCGGCAAACGCCAAGGTCGTGCAAATCACGCTGAGCATCAAGAGCGACAAGGGCGACAAGGCGACCTCGGTCGTGCTGACCGCAGCCGACGGCGTGAGCACCAACGTGGACGAGCACACCAGTATCTCCTACGTCAGCGCGATCGCTCCGTGCAAGGACAATCCGACCAAGAACTGCGTGTCGTATGCGGATCTCAAGACGGGCTTTGACTTCGGCGTGCTGCCGCGTGTGCTGCCGAACGGTGACGTGCTCCTCGATCTGGTGTACGACAGTGCCCGCCTCAACTCCATGCGCGACTTCAAAGCCGACATCGGCACGATCCAGCTTCCCGACGTGTCGAAGAACGGCTTCAAATCCGCGGTCAAGGTCAAGGCCGGCGTCGAAACCGTCGTCAACTCCGCGTCCGACGCGAGCGGCAAGCAAGACGTCGTTGTGACGGTCAAGCTCGTCGATCCGAAGACGGGCGCAGCAATCTGATGCGTCGGCGCTGGTAGGGGGCAATGTGACTCTGCCAGCTTTTCGGTTTCTCTGGAACTCCTCTATGAGCAAGCTAGTCAATCGGTTGGCCCTGCGGGCCCCCAAATGGCATGAACGTGCCCTTAGGGTAGCGAGCGATGGGGCGACATGGCTTGCCGTCGCGGCGGGAGTTCTCCTCCTGCTTCCGCGTCCCCCGCTTCAGGGAACTCTCACGCTCGACCTGTGTGCCGATATCGTGTTGGTGGGCCTCATGTGGATCGGGCTGACTCAGTTGATCCTACCGGACGGTCGCAGGACACTGCTCCGCGCACTTGCGCTCACGGTCGTCATTCTCTTCTTGAGCCTTGGCGCTCCGGATATCTCCGCGCTACTGTCCGCGTTGAGCGACGTGCCGCGAGCGGCAATTCCGGCTCTGGCGGCCGTGGCCGTTGTTGCTGCTGTGGAATCCTTGGTGGCCAAGCGTCGATCTGCCCCGGCCGCCAAGAAAGTGATCGTGCGGCCCTACACACAATCCCCCCAGGAAATGCGGCGAGTCGCAATCCACGAGGCCGGCCATACGCTGCTTTACAGGCTACTCCCCGAACGGCCCAGCGACATGCGTGTCTCTGTCCGCGCGGTGATCGACGAACAGAACTCGAGAGGCGGTGAGGTCAAGCTCACTCCGATGCAGGTACCGGCAACCTACGCCTATATCGCGATGCTGATCAATCTGGCGGGCCTCGAGGCGGAATTTGCAGTGTTGGGCTCCCGCGGCAATGGGGGAACAGACGACTACGCCGAATGGATGGAATCGGCTACGCGGTTTGCCATCGCTGGAAGCGCTGGCGCCTTCTATCGTTGCCCGGTTAGCTTCTGGCAACGGCAGATCAACCGGGACACGATCGACGCCCTGCAGGAACGTCAGCGGAACGACCTGCGTGAATTCTTCGCCGGTAACCGGGAGTTGTTGGTTGAGCTGGCCGATGACATCCTCGCGCGTGGCGAACTCGGCCACGAGCAGATCGCCAACTACCTCGATCGCGTCGACGTTCGTCCGCTGGCATATCGGATTCCATCTTGATGGACCAGATCTCGCTCTCGAGTGCGCGGCGCCCCTTGAATCGGGTCGCCTGTCCGGTACGCTCGCTCTGTTAGCAGTAGCAACCCTTACTCGGTACCCGAAGGAAATCTCGTGAACAGCAAGCGTCTTGCCCCGGATGTGGGCGCAACTGGTTTCCCGGAAGGGGAGTCATCTGCGCTCGTCGTGTCGTGCCCGGGTGAGGGGTGTGGCGCGCGAATCTGGATCGGGGAATCTCAGCTGCAACGCTGTGGTCGCCGTGCCGGAACGGGCTGCGAGGGCGATGCCTCCTGTGCGAAGTGCGGCTGCCGCGTGCACGTCGAGATGTGCGGGCTGGGCAGCATTACCGTCGAAAAGGAATAGGACAAGGATTCTATGAGCGAGCTATTCGCGGTCACAACCTACTTCAACCCTTGCGGATATGCCACTCGCCGGCGGAACTACGATCTGTTCATTGAAGGCATGCGTCGCGCTGGTGTCCCGTGCCTGACCGTTGAGTGTGCATTTGGCGACGATCCTTTCGAACTGCCGGAATCACTGGACGTGATCCGGGTACGCTCTAGGACGCTGCTCTGGCAAAAGGAGCGCCTGTTGAACATGGCCGAGCCGTGGCTTCCGGCGTCGTGCAAAGGCGTCATCTGGATCGATTGCGATATCTTGTTCGAGAGCGAGACGTGGCCGGAAGACCTCTTGCGGGTCCTTCATGAAAAAAAAGTTGCTCAGGTATTCGAAACCTGTCTGCGCCTGGAGCGCGGCAACATCGAAGGTGCGAAGCCGGATATTGCCCGGTCATTTGCGGCAATGATGAACAGCAAGCCCAGCCTGCTCAATGCTGGCCGCTACGATCTTCACGGGCATACCGGATATGGCTGGGCGATGCGCCGGGAAATCTTCGCTGAGGTGGGCCTGTACGAGCATGCGATCTCGGGCAGCGCCGACCATTTCATGGCGCACGCCATCTTCGGCGACTACAACTTCTGCATCCAGAACGCGCTGAAGCACGATCGTCGCCAGATCGCGCATCTGAAACAGTGGGGCGATCGATTCCATCGGCTGGTGCAGGGTAGTCTAGGAGTTGTTCCCGGACAGATCCGCCATTTGTGGCATGGAGATGCGGTGAACCGCCGCTACTTCCTGCGCATGCACGACATCACGGATCTCGGGTTCGATCCGTGGACCGATCTGCTCATTCAGCCGGGGAAACCTCTCGAATGGGCGCCAGGGCTGAACAAGCCCGGCCTCGTCCAGTATTTCGCCAACTATTTCGCGAGCCGTCAGGAAGACGGTGCGCTCGCCGCGTAACGGAGAAGATCACATGCCGCAAAACAACAAGCCCGACTTCGACAATGCCCAGGCGGCACTATCGCGTGCGTTGGAATCGATCCAGCACCGGATCGAGAGTATTGACGACGAGATCGCGAGGCTGAACCAGCAACGCAAGGCGTATCTGAACAGCACGGTCGAGGCGTTGCTGCCCAAGATCTCCGGTAAGACGCTGCGGTCCCTCCAGGATGTGATTCCTGCCTTCCTCACGCGTGATGTGCTCGCGGTATTTGAGCGCAACTGGACGGTTCTTGGATTTCACAGCGAAACCTACAACAGGGACTACGAGATGCTGCAGACTCGTCTGGCCGGCTATCTGGATCAGAGACAGTTCGGCAAGCTGAAGGCGATGGACGAGGAAAACGCCGGCAAGATGGCCTCGCTGATCGCCGATAAGGGGGCGCTGAACCAACAGGCTGAGAAGGCGATCGATCTTCTGGACGTGATGCAGAAGGCGAAGAAGGCCAATATCAAGATTCCGCTCGCGGCGGCGGCGCAAATCCGCAACATCGCTTCGGTCGGCCGCGCGAGTGCGGCGCCGACGGGGGGCGCTCCCCGTCCTGTTGCTCCGGTGGGAGCATCAGGAGCAACAACCTCTTCACGCCTGACATCGACCGCCTCGTCGAGTACCGATGATTCGGACCTCTGGTTCTATTTCATGACCGATATCCCGACGAGCTTCCGGACGCTGATGATCGAATCGATCACCGAGGACCGCGTTCGCGAGCAGGTAGCGGAGCGGGCGGCTTCAATCGACACCGGCAGCAGCGGTTCCGGTTGGGAATCGTCCTGCGACACGCCTGCCCCGCCGAATACGGACGCTGCCGCGTTCGCCGCCGCGGAATGCACGGCGATCTCCACCGACGACAGTCTCGGTCTCTTCTCCTGATCCATCCTTCATCCCTTACGCCCCGGATGCCTACTCCGGGGTGAGGGCTTCGGCGACATTCCCCCTCAGTCGGACGAATGGTTGTTCCCGACCGACGCGGGAATGGAAGCGGGAGATACCGGGACCACGCTCATCAAGTGAGCCGAATTGGGCAAGCTTGAACGCCCCAAGTTCAAAGGCTGGTGGCGGGATCACCGCGAGGATGTACGTGCCTGCTCACGCGAATACTGGAAGACCCAGCGATTCACGAGGCCGACCGATCCGGAATGGCTCAAGGTCGAGCTGGTTCCCGGGCGATACGAACCGCCTGTTGGGCGTGATTACGCCGCTATGTGGTTTGTGTCGATTTCACTGAGAACAGCTCGTCTATCCTGCATCTCAGCACTTTGATGAGTCCAGCAAGCAGTGCAACGCTCAGGTGTTGCGCCTTGTTATCGACGACACGCGATAGTTGCTGGTGCGAAATTTCCACACCTTCTTCCTGCAGTTGCCGGTTTAACTCGGCGATGCTTTTGATGCCGCGCTTGGCCATGCAAACGCGCACGCGCAACTCGACGGCTGGCGATTCGTCTTTAAATTCAGTCAGTTGTCCCATAATGTCGTCCCTCACTACGACAGGCGAATGATAGCGCATCCTGACCGGAGTGGGGGCAGAGAATGTCCATGACAAGTCTAAAGTGTGCGTGCAGAGGAAAAAATATCCATCCCATGCACAAAAGTAGTTGACACGGAAAACTCGGCTCGGCATACTGCAGTCCATCGAACCCCAAAGCGGGGTTTAACCAACCACCTGTGGAGAGTGTTGTGGCTGCAAATCTGATGAACCTGACGACCATAGCCGGACGCGATGCGTCCCGGTCGTCTGCGCTCGTCGGAGATGCGCTCAACGGTCTCGTCCGGACAAACGTCATGGCAACGAAACTGAACGACAGAACCGATCGCGCAGCGGCACAAGCCGCGGCCGCCGGCCAACCGTCGTCGTCATCGTTGCGACCCACGCTCAATGAGCGCCATGAGTCCATCTGCATTCCGACGTTTGGTCTTACCACGGTCGGCTACCCGCGTAGCTATCAGTGGAAGGGAAGCACAGGAAGCATCCGAGGGGGGAGACCCCGGATCGCTGGAGCCACGTAAGGTCCAGCGATCAATCGAAAGATCAGGCGAAAAGCCCGGATGCTCCCTAACAGGACTCCGGGCTTTTTGTTTTTCCTGGCAGTCGCAGTAACGAGTTTCAAGGGGGCTGGCGAAACGCGACGTCCCGAGTTGATCAAGACCTGACGGGTAGTGAACGTCAGGCCAGTGCCGGCGAGGCCGGGGTCACTGACGTGTCTTTAACAATCTGGAGAGGTATTTATGGATCCGCCTGCAAGGGCAAGGTGGCCTCACCCATCTTGCCCATGTTGGCGGATCCAGATGCGGACGTAGCTCAGTTGGTCGGAGCGCGAGTTTCCCAAACTCGAGGTCGCCGGTTCGAAGCCGGCTGTCCGCTCCATTACGAAAGGGTCTTCTAGGGTCTTTTCGCAATGCGTTCATGGACGGGTGGGTGAGAGGCTCAAACCGCCGGACTGTAAATCCGGAGCTCGAAAGGCGTCGCTGGTTCGAATCCAGCCCTGTCCACCAGTTTTTTGTCGGTATCGTCTAGTGGACCAGGACACCACCCTTTCACGGTGAATACACGGGTTCGAATCCCGTTACCGACTCCATGCGGGCATAGCCTAGTGGCCAGGCAGCAGCCTTCCAAGCTGAGAACACGGGTTCGATTCCCGTTGCTCGCTCCAAATCATGTTGTACATGCATTAGATAGTAATCCTATGTGTTATTGCGGAGGTAGCTCAGTTGGTAGAGCGTGATCTTGCCAAGGTCGAGGCCGCGGGTTCGAGCCCCGTCCTCCGCTCCAGTTTTCGCCGAGATAGCTCAGTTGGTAGAGCGGTGGCCTGAAGAGCCGCGCGTCGAAGGTTCGATTCCTTCTCTTGGCGCCAGTCAATGGGGGTGTAGCTCAGTTGGGAGAGCAACTGCTTTGCAAGCAGAAGGTCGTCGGTTCGAAGCCGACCACTTCCACCAGATCATCAACCGCAGGAGATCGCCGTGAAGCGAAAACCCTCGGCCCCGCGAAATCCCTTCGTCGCGGCGGCCATGTTCAAGAAGGCAGGCACCCATCGCAAGAGCAACAAGTCTCTGCGTCGTGCCGACAAGATGTCGCTGTCGGGGTGTAGCTCGAAGGCTCGAGCATGTGGCTTTTACCCACGCGGCGAGGGTTCGATTCCCTCCGCCCCGACCAGCAGAGGCGACAAACGAATGGCGCTTACGCTTCGCCATCCGCTTGTTGTTTCATCGATTCCGCAGAACCCGAGCAAGGTGCATGGGCGTGACTGTTAATCACTGGTTAGCTGAGTTCGATCCTCAGGTGCGGAGCCAAATTTTACGTGCGTTTCGGGGTGGCCGTAGCTCAGTTGGCAGAGCCCCGGAATGTGGATCCGGTGGTCCTCGGTTCGATTCCAGTCGTCCACCCCGAAGCGCATGACGGTTCAAGAGGGGCGTCGTCAAGAGGCCAAAGACACCGGGTTTTGATCCCGGCATTCGAAGGTTCGAATCCTTCCGCCCCCGCCATTTTTAGTAGTGCAATTCAATTGCGGGATGTCTGTTGGTAGGCAGCTCGGTTTCATAAGCCGACGCGACGACGGTTCGATTCCGTCTCCCGCAACCATTATTCGGAACGTAGCGCAGCCTGGTAGCGCACTTGATTTGGGATCAAGGGGTCGCGAGTTCGAACCTCGCCGTTCCGACCACTTTCGGGAGAGATCCCAACACCGCAACCCGCAAGATAGCCGCGGGAACAGCCATCCTGCTCGATGGCTGGCATTCGATGGAACACTGCCCACTATAGCGGCGGGTGAAATCGACGGCGCGAGTAGAGCAGACCGCCCGGCCAACCTACGGTCGGCCCGGGCGCCCTATATGGAAGGTTGGCCGAATGGTAAGGCCCCGCGTTGGAAGCGCGAGTGCATGGCGTAACACGTCGTGATGCGGGTTCGAGTCCCGTGCCTTCCTCCAGTTCGACTCCGGTGTAGCTCAGTTGGTCAGAGCACCGTCTTGATAAGGCGGGGGTCGTTGGTTCGAGCCCAACTACCGGAACCACATTCATTGCCTCCTTAGCTCAGTTGGTAGAGCACCGGTCTCCAAAACCGGCCGCGGCGGTTCGATTCCGTCAGGGGGTGCCACGTCTTGGAAGACTGCCCGAATGGTCAAAGGCCCTGCTTCGAAAGCAGTGTGGGTGCGCAAGCGCCGTAGGGGTTCGAGTCCTCTGTCTTCCGCCAGCCATCTCTCCGTAGCTCAGTTGGATCAGAGCGCCTGCCTACGAAGCAGGAGGTCGAAGGTTCGAGTCCTTCCGGAGAGGCCAGAAAGCAGCGCGTCGCTCGCGGTCGACACGGCCGTGCCTCACCACGGCACGATCGCTCGCGTGCGACCGCGCTGCCCAAATCATACATACGGCGTGTAGCGCAGCCCGGTAGCGCATCGGTCTGGGGGACCGGAGGTCTCAGGTTCGATGCCTGATGCCCCTACCAGTCTCGCATCAACAACGGTTTTACGGGGTGTGGCCTAGTCCGGTCCACGGCGCCGCGTTCGGGACGCGGAGATCGCAGGTTCAAATCCTGCCACCCCGACCAGTATAGAAGCGTGCCAGAGAGGCCGATTGGGCTCGACTGCTAATCGAGAACTCGCCGAGAGGGGAGTCGCGGGTTCGAATCCCGCCGCTTCTGCCATCCATGGAAGACTGCCAGAACGGTCAATGGCCCCGCTTTGAAAGCGGTGAGAGTGCGCAAGCGCTGTGGGGGTTCGAGTCCGCCCGTCTTCCGCCAGTTCAACGTCCGGTTAGCTCAGCAGGTAGAGCAGCTGCCCTACAAGCAGATTGTCGGCGATCGATCCCGTCACCGGATACCAGTCACTGCCCCGTTAACTCAGAGGCCAGAGTGCTCCCCTGTCCAGGGAGAAGCCGCGGGTTCGATCCCCGCACGGGGCGCCAGTCATTGCTTCGATGGCGCAGCGGGTAGCGCACGCCCTTGGTAAGGGCGAGGTCGCGGGTTCGATCCCCGCTCGAAGCTCCAGTCTCGCGCCGACATAGTTCAGTTGGAAGAACGGCCGCATCGTAAGCGGCGGGTCGCCTGTTCGAATCAGGCTGTCGGCCCCCCATTATCGCCGGTATAGCTCATCGGACCAGAGCGGTTTCCTTATAAGAAGCGGGTCGTCCGTTCGGACTGCTGGCATCACGATCATGCCTGGGTGGCGGAATACGGTAGACGCACCGCCTCGAGAGGGCGGCGGGCAACATCCATGAGGGTTCGATTCCCTCCTCAGGCACCAACTAATCCGGCCTTGGTGGAATCAAGGTAGACACGCCAGTCTCAGGAACTGGAGCTCGAAAGAGCAGTGCGAGTTCGAGTCTCGCAGGCCGGACCAATCACTCGGCACGTGGCGAAACCACGGTAGACGCACCTGATTCAAGACCAGGCTCCCAAGGGGAATGCGAGTTCGAATCTCGCCGTGCCGACCAAGCTATGCCCACGTGGCGAAATCGGAAGCCGCTCCGGATTTAGGTTCCGGCGTCGCGAGACACTGCCGGTTCGAGTCCGGCCGTGGGCACCATTTTCGGACAGTGGCGCAGCTGGTAGACGCCCGCGCCTTAAAAGCGACGAGTCCCGTGAGGGAATGAGAGTTCGAGTCTCTCCTGTCCGACCACGCGTGCGTAGCTCAAAGGATAGAGCAGGGGCCTTCTAAGCCTCAGGTGTCGATTCGATTTCGGCCGCACGCACCATGCTCATGAACCGTTGGACTTCTGGGAGGTCAGCAGGTTTTCGCCCTGCGTAGGCGGGTTCGATCCCCGTACGGTTCTCCAGTTTCGGCTGACGCACACAGACCCGTTCCGGCGAAAGCCGGTTCGCGTCGGCCGTCCTATATCGAGACGTGGCTCAGCCGGTCAGAGCGGCGGCTTCATAAGCCGAAGGTCGCGCGTTCGATCCGCGCCATCTCGACCAGTTTCGTGGGCGGTTAGCTCATTGGCACGAGCCGTCGGCTCATAACCGTCAGGCGAGGGTTCGATTCCCTCACCGCCTACCAATTTTCAATCGCGCGATGCCAGAGCGGCAATGGAGCGGCCTGCAAAGCCGTTGGGGAAACCCGGCGTCGGTTCGATCCCGACTCGCGCGTCCAGTCGCCCGTCCGTAGCTCAGCTCGAATGGAGCACCCGCCTCCGAAGCGGGAGGTCGTGGGTTTGAATCCCGCCGGACGGACCATCTCCGCCGCTGTAGCTCAGTGGATCAGAGCTCCCGCCTCCTACGCGGGATGTCGCGCGTTCGAATCGCGCCGGCGGCACCAAGCGTACCTCTCCAGATTTCGATTTGCGCCGTACCCGGGCGCGGCCCTGAAGCCCGGATTACCTGGAAAAGCAATGCGACGAAGGTGAATGAAATGACGATCCAGCAAGTGCTCGCGCTCGATATCGCAGGTACGCCTGTCGAGTGGTTATCCCCGGAAGAAGCGGTCACGCTCTATGCCCGAAACAAAGTTGCCTGGGAACTGGGCGAAACCGAAAAGGTCTTTCGCGGCGGCTACTCCCGGCTCGGAATCCAGTCGGAAATCGCAATCCGGCCCATCATCGCGATCGCCGGCAGCGAGGTGATGGCTCGGATGCTGCGCCCGGAACTACCGCTGGGCGAACGGGATAATAGCCTGCTGTTTCGCCGCGACCAGAATACCTGTGCCTATTGCGCCGTGGTGTTTGCCCGGCACCATCTCACCCGGGACCACATCCACCCGCAGTCGCGCGGTGGCAAGTCGAGTTGGCAAAACTGCGCAGCTGCATGTCGTGAGTGCAATGGCCGCAAGGGTGACAAATTGCTGTCCGAGTGCGGCATGGAGCTCGTGTACCTGCCATACGTGCCGAGCCGGGCAGAGCACTTCATCCTGTCCGGACGCAACATCCTGGCGGACCAGCACGAGTACCTTGCAGCGAATCTGCCTCGCCATTCGCGCGTACGGCTGCAGTGAGATGACTAGAAGCGGTTGGTGTGGTCGACCGCTTCCAGTTGCGGAAAGACGGCCGATTAAGCGCGTGTTTTGCCGTTGTTCCGGGCAAAGAGCGAGCCTATCCTGAATGGTCCCTGCAATCCACCGACGGAATCGGTAATGCACATGCTCGGTCTCACCCTGTCCTTTCTCTACGTTCTGTCGTCGGCAATTTCGACATCGGCATTTGCCGATGTCGCCGCGCCGACGGTGCTGCCCCCGGATCGGGAGCTGAAGATCTACCAGTAAGGGCGCTTGGAGCGTGGCGCCGATGCAAACACATATTCAAATATTGAGGCGACCATGTTCAAGTTTCTTTCCAGATTCCGCAAAGCAGCCGCAGGCGAAACGAATCCCCTCGACGAATGCCCGTGCATGGGTGACGATCCTTATCTCGCGCACATAGCGACGGCCCTGTTTCAGAGCGAGTCGTCTGCGGAGAACGGCGCCCATTCGACGATCCAGGACAAGGCGCAGCGGACTCGGAACGCAGATACATCCTAATCGGAAACTGAGTTTGGTTGAGAATCGTCGACTTCAGTTCGCCATTCCCCCCTGATTGCCCTCCCTTTTCCCATTGCGGGCAGTTTGGGTATCGCGTATTTTCGGTTCCGGCCGTCCGAAATGTTCCTATCAGGAATTGATTCGGAAATTTATTCAGGCCGCGCCCGCTACGCACGATAGGAGAAAGGGAATGAAATTCTGGAGCAACGTCGTCGCCCGATTTCGGTGGGACGCCAAGGGAGGCTTGGCGTCTCCCCTGCGCGAGGACTGAACCATGCACCGCTACCAAGTTTTCGTGCGGCGCGGCACGCGGGCGCCGAAATACGCGGTGCCTTGGCACTGGCTAGCTTCCCTGATCGTCTCATTCCTCTGTCCGAACGGCAGCTACTGCCGCGTTGTCGATTCCAAGACGGACTCGACATTGCTTGAATGGGAGCGAGTGGGGAGCGCACGCTGATTGAGCAACGAAGTATTCTCAGTACCCGCGTGCCTGAAAGCGACCCGAAACCCCCCGGCTTTAGCGCGCGTTCCGCGATTGTTCCCGTCACCTTCGAAAGCTAACCTGCCGCTGTGGCCGGGTAGAGGCGTTCCCGAAATTTCCGGGTCTGCTTTCCGGCCGGCCTGATCGAGCGGGGAAGTTAGTCGCCGGCAGGCCATTCAGCATAGGACCGGCCAGGATGGACACGCTTCCTCATATTCGAGGCATCGACCAGAACGCACTTCAGGCCATGTCACTCGACGATGCTGCTGTGACGCTTCCCGCACCTCTCGTCAGGCAGCTTATCGATGCACTGCATTTCTACGGGCACGGCCTCAACAAGGAGCGCGTGGTGCTCAGCCGAGTTGATTCCGATACCCGCATTGCGGGACTTGAGGCGGATCCGAGTTGGATCTCCGATCGTCCCGTGTCCAGTGACTCCCGCTTGTACCGGGAGGACGGAACACGGGCAAGGGCCGCGACGTCGGCCTTGGCCGAGCATCTTGGAGAGCGATACCAGGCAATAGTCGATTTGGTGCCATCCAAGGCGGCATAGATTCCGAGGGGCGCTGTTAGGTTGGCGTCCATTATTCGAAGAAGCGCGGGCAAGATTCGTCCGCTACGGGGAACTAGATGAAGAAAATTCTTGTTGCACTACTCGCAAGCGCGGCATGTTGCGCAGCTCACGCAGCAAAGTGGCATGTGGTCGTTACGGCCAGTTATCTGACCAACCAGCAAAAGTTCGTCGAAAGTGTTCCGGTGATCGATACCGTCGTGGAAAGCGATGGCTGCTACTACGGACCTGTGCGCAATGTGCAGACGGCACAGAAGGTCGTGCCGACGCGCGAGCAGTTCTGCATCAAGGGGCCGGAAGTGAGGCGTGTGATTACGGCAACGGTATTCGTCAAAAATCAGGTCAGCGACGCGCTCGACACCTCCATCGCGGTCGACCTGAACGCCGGCCTGGACATCTTTGGCTCGTTCGACGGGAAGCACATCAGCTTCCTTTCGGGTCCGTACCTTGTGACGGTTACGAAGGAAACCGTGCAGTAACGACAAAGTCAGTCTGCGTGATCGGCGTGATTTGCTTCCTGTCAGGAAATGCCGTTATACTTTAAGCGATCCTCGATCCGGTAGCTGGACGTTACCAGCCTCTGGCGCGTCATTTTGGCGTCTATCGGTACAGCCGGCTTCCCGGCAGTCAAATTCTTCCACCCCCGCGGGGCATGTCCCGCGTGCGGGGCCTGCTTCGCGAACACATGTTCAGGAGCAGGATATGTCGATTCAATCCATCCTTGCAGTTGGTCTCGGTAATGCGGCCGTTGCGGACGATCTTTCGGCTCGGTCCGATGCGGAGTTCGCGGATCTGTGCCTGCCGATCAAACGTGACACCATCACGTCGAAGCGGCTGATCGGCATCATCGACCACCTGGAAGCGCACGACGCGCCGGGATCCTGTACTGTCTGGTCGGCGATGGTGAATGCAGGCGTGCAGGCGCATAGCCTCGTCTATCGTGACGTTGACGATGACTTCGCCATGTTCAACGCGGCACTGGAGTTCCGCATCCGTTCTGAAAAAATCGATGGCTTCATGCGCATCGAGGACGATCCGGCGGAGCGTTGCTACACGATCACGGTGCAGCACAACGGCCAAATCGGGCGGGACGTCATCCGCTCGTACATTCGCGATCGCAACCTCGCGAAGGTGCTGCTCAGCGTGATCGAGCTCGGCACCCTGCGTGCGGACCGTCCGGCTCACACGCGTCACTGAGAAAGCATGGACGGTCGAGCGCAATCTACCAGGTGGGTTTCCCATATGGGCGGATCGGGTTTTTCCCATCGGGAACCCGACCGTGAATGCGATTCGTCCCGAAACTGCAATCGCAGAACTGTTGGGCTCGACGTCCGTCAGGCGTTGAGAACCCCTGAACCCGCGTTGTCGAAAGGCACGCGGGTTTTTGATTGCGGCGAGATCCCACCGCGGGGCTAGAAACTGAAGGATCGCTGGATAGACTGAACGGATAAAAGTAAGCAAGAAGTGGCAGAACAAGCAATGAAATCGGATTTTGAAACAACCCGTAGGACGGGTGCGGTAATGGCAAATCGGAATGATCTGTCATCACCAGACTCGTCCTCTGACGCTCGCATCAAGGGCAGGGAACAGGCAGGGCTGCTCACCGTAATCTCGTGCGTACACGGCAAGCCAACGGAGTTCTCCAGTACGCATCCCTGTATGGCGTTCGCCGAGAGCGCTGGGTTTGCGTCGTGGGAGGCAGCGGTTGAAGCGATGAAGGGCGGCCGCGTGTTGACTGGTCACGGCCCGCGCCTAGGTCGCGCGTCGATGACGGAATTTCTGCTGTTTCAGCGGCAGGTCGAGAGGGACGGGCTTCGCTCGCTGCCGGCCGATACGTGGTCCGGGCAATTCTCGGTCGGATACCGGGAGTTTTTCGCGATCGATGCCTTCGTTCGCGGCACAAGCGGAGACGATGCTTTTCTGGTGCAAACGTAGTTTCGTGAAGGGAGAGTGATCATGGCAAAAGGTACGGCAGTGGGTGTCGGCGCAATCGTGATCAGCGCTGACCGGAACAAACGTGTCAAGCGCAAGGCGACCCGCGAAAAGAAGCATCTGGAGAAGGTCACGATGATCCAGGTCGAGACGAAGCCCCGAACCATGCGCACGGCGTCGACGCGCACCGACAAGATCTGATCCTCCGCCATGAAAGCCATCTCTATCTGGCAACCGCATGCCTCGCTCCTTCTCGTAGGCCCGAAGCGTTACGAAACGCGGGGCTGGCGCCTTCCACGCTCGATCGTTGGCACGCGCGTGGCCATCCATGCTGCGAAGGCGACGGGGGACCTGATAGAGCTCGCGCAGTACGTGAGCGATCGCAATGACGGTGCGCCGGTGGAAGAAGCCTTCGACCGATATCTTCGCGCGATCATGGCCGCGGGCTTTCGTACCCTCAGGGAGTTGCCCCTCGGCTGCGTCATCGGCAGCGTCGTGTTCAAGGAGAGCGTGCCGTCAGAGCTGGCCGAAGACCACGGCAATTTCGGGGACTTTTCGCCTGGTCGGTTTGCCTGGATGGCGGCCGACGCGCGTCTGCTTCCCGAGCCGGTGCCGTTTCGCGGCATGCAAGGCTTCTTTGACGTGCCAGACGAGTTGATCGTGGAGGCGGCCTAAAAGCGCCAGGGGTTGAATCCACGACGCGATCGCGCAAACTCGGCGCATAGCACATCGAACAGTCATCCCATGTCCCAATCAACGTCAGCCCCGACTCATACCCCAGAGCAGATCGTGCGTCTGCTGCACGGGCATCGGTTCGACCTCTCGACGGAAAAGCACCTGCAGGAGGGTGTCGAAACCGCCTTCAAGGCAGCGGGGGTGACTTTCGAGCGGGAGAAGCGCATTTCGCCCAAGGACATCCTCGATTTCCTGATTGCCGGTGGCATCGCCGTGGAATGCAAGATGCGCAACAAGGCGCGGAAGATCGACATCTTCAAGCAGATCTCACGGTACGCTGAAAGTCCGGACGTGACCGCGATCGTCCTCGCATCGAATATCGCAATGGGATTGCCCGCCGAGATCAACGGCAAGCCCGTATATGCGGCTTCATTGAGCCGGGGGTGGATCTGATGCGGCGGACGTTCGGGGAACTTCGGCTCATCAAGGACGGCAAGGCGTGGGAAGTCTCACGTCTCGAGCCGCATGTAGCCATCCGCTTCAAGCAGCTGTTTCCCCGGGTGCCTAAGCAGTCGGCCGGCCCATTCGAACTACCTCGTGATCTGATGGTCGCGGCGGATCTGGAGTGGTTCCTGGCCAGATACCCGTTGCATATGACGGTCGAGGATCAGGCCGCGCTGCTGGCCGGCAAGGCGCTATTCGACGTCCAGCAAGCCGAGCTCGAGCGGATTCTCCTGCCGGACTATGTCCCGCCGGCAATTCTTGGACTGCGCGAAGGCGAGGTCATTCGCCACTACCAGCAGCAGGCTATCCAATTGCTGCGTCGACGGCGCGGGCTGTTGCTCGGCGATGAGGGAGGCCTCGGGAAAACCTATACCGCTGCCGGCTTCCTGTGCGCGGAACCTGGCGCGCTACCCGGAGCCGTCGTTTGTGACCCACATATGCAGAAACAGTGGTCCGATAAGCTCCAGGCCTTCACGAACCTGAAGGTTCACATCATCAAGCAGGCCAAGCCTTACGACCTTCCGCCGGCGGACGTCTACATCTTCCGGATCAGCCAGATCCTCGGCTGGACCGATATTTTCGCGACGGACTTCTTCCGAGCGATGGTCATCGACGAACCGCAGAGCCTGCGCACGGGTACGGGCACGGCGAAGGGCGGCGCGGCAAAGGTTCTATACGAGCACACGCTTTACCATCTCGGCCTGACGGCTACACCAATCTACAACTACGGTGTCGAGATGTGGAACGTCATGCAGTTCATCGACGACACGGTGCTCGGCTCGTACGCGGACTTCTGCCGGGAGTGGGTCGACAACAACGGTCACATAACCGATCCGAAGGCGCTTGGCACGTATCTGCGTGAACAGCATGTCATGCTGCGTCGCCTCAAGTCGGACGTCGGTCTGGAACTGCCCAAGGTATCCAGGATCGTCGAGTACGTCGACTACGACGCGAAAGCGGTGGAGTCGATCGAGGAAATGGCACGGCGCCTCGCGATCCGGGCAACGACAGGCGCATTCATCGAGCGCGGTCAGGCTGCGCGCGAACTGGACATGATGGTCAGGCAGGCTACCGGCGTTTCCAAGGCGAAAGCCGTCGCGCAGTTTGTGCGCCTGATGGTAGCGGCCGGAGAGCCGGTGCTGTTGATGGGCTGGCATCGAGCAGTCTACGAAATATGGCTAAAGGAGCTGGCGGATCTCCGCCCGGCGATGTACACCGGCAGCGAGACGGCCGGGAAGAAGAATGCCGAGAAGGATCGATTCATGTCGGGCGACACCGACGTGATAATCATGTCCCTGCGCTCTGGCGCTGGCGTCGACGATCTGCAGCATCGCTGCTCCGTCGTGGTCTTCGGCGAGCTCGACTGGTCACCGGGTATCCACCAGCAGGTGATCTGGCGTCTTGATCGGGAAGGGCAGGAGGATCCGGTTACCGCTTTCTTCCTGGTATCCGAGGAAGGCAGCGATCCTCCGATCATGGACGTGCTCGGGATCAAGGCGAGCGAGGCTCGCCAGATTGTCGATCCGCATCTTGGCGTCGAACGTGTCGACGACGACATGAGCAACGTGATGCGCCTGGTCGAGCGCTACCTCGCGAAGGTGGGGGGCAGGGCGAAGGTAGCCGCTACGGTCTCCGCCGAGGACAATCAGCCGCCGTCGTCGATGCCGACAGAGCAGGAAGAACTCTTCAACTGACCGGCGGTTTTCGAAAAGGAATTTGCTGGGTCGCGCAGGCTGTCAGCGGAAACCTGGCCGACGCTGGCCGACCAGGCTAACCGGACTCGAGTGGCCTCATCGAGTTTGCTTCCCAACAGGAATTTCGTGGTCAAATTTCCGCTATAATCCTCACCAGCTTTCCAGCCGGTAGCTTGGTCCGTTATCCAGCCAGGCACGTCAGTGCCATCTTCACGCCCGCACAGGGCTCCCTCTCCGGTTACGCCGGCGCGGGTATTCAGCACGTTTCGCGAGTTCAGCTCCAGTAGGTGCTCGGATTCGTCATGCCTTTTTCATTTACCCCATAGGGACGCGTATCCCTATGGGATGTGCTCCCTTCATGGGGCATGGACAAGGTAAGCGCGAATTCCTATCATAAGCCTTGTAGTTATGAACTCCGCCTTGCTTATTACTATTTTGCGCAGTAACGCCAGATTTTTATTGCGCTAATCTAAGCGGCCCTCTGCGATCCGGACGATCCGCAATGGCTACCCTCGAACGTACCGCGTACCCGCGCTTTCCCGAGGTTCTGGCACCCCGGGAACTGCAAGCCTGTTACACCCCACTGCCCGACGAGCTCGAATGGGCGCGCCGCTCAACACGCGGTGAGCGACCTCGACTGGGCCTGCTGGTGCTGCTGAAGGTCTTTCAGCAACTGCACTATTTCCCGCCGGCCGACACCATTCCGGCCGCCGTTGTCGAGCATATTCGGGCAGCCGCGGATATCGGCGACTCCGTACAGTTCGGCTACGACACAGAGACCTCCCCAACGCTGTTCCGGCATTACGCGGCGGTTCGCACCTACCTGGACGTGAAGCCGTATTACGGCACCGACGCCAACGCGATCGCGACACGGGCGGCGCACACGGCGTCGCTGACGATGGACCAACCGGTCGACATCATCAACGCGACGATCGACGAACTCATCGCGCGCGATATCGAACTGCCGGCGTTCTCGACGCTCGGTCGGCTGACCGAACAGATTCACGCGCGGGCGCAGTCCCGGCTCTTCAAGCGCGTCACGCGACGCCTGACCGATGAGCAGAAACTCGCGCTCGACCGGTTGCTCGCGCGTGATCTGTCAAGCCGGCAGACTGCCTACAACCGGATCAAGCGTCACGCGAAACGCCCATCGCGCCAGCATCTGGACCTGCTGATTGAGCAGGTCTCCTGGCTCGACGAGCTCGGCGATTTCTCACTGGCCGTCGCCGGGATTCCAGCCTCAAAGTTGCGCTCGCTCGCCAATCAGGCGATGGCGCTCGACGCGTCGGCGCTCAGGAACGACACTTCGCCCGAGAAGCGCTACACGCTGATCGTCGCGCTGCTCAACCGTATGCGCGTGCGCGCCCGCGACGATCTCGCCGACATGTTCGTCCGGCGCATGGGCGCGATCCACAAGCGCGCGAGCGACGAACTGGACGCCATTCAGCGAAAACAGCGTGATCAGGTCGAGGATCTCGTCGGCTTGCTGGACGGTGTGGTCGACATTCTCGCCGATGAATCCGACGAGACGGCCATCGCCCGAGCGGTCAGGAAGCTGCTTGCGCCGAAAGGCGATCTCGAGCCGTTGCGCGAGAGTTGTGCGGCGATCCGCGCGTTCAGCGGCCGCAACTATCTGCCGCTGCTCTGGAAGCACTTCAAGGCCCACCGTTCGGTCATGATGCGTGTCGCCCGTACGCTCGAATGGGATTCGACCAGCCCGGTCCGCACGCTGCTCGATGCGCTCGACGTCGTGCTGGAAAACGAGTCGCGGCATCGCGAGTGGATCGATGCTGATGTTGACCTGGGCTTTGCGGCGCCACGGTGGCGCAAGCTCGCACGTCGCACCCACGGCGACGGATTGCCGACCAATCGACGGTATCTCGAACTCTGCGTGTTCTCGTACATGGCCGAAGAGCTACGGGTCGGCGATCTGTGCGTGTCCGGCTCCGACGCCTACGCCGACTATCGCGATCACCTCCTGCCATGGCGGCAATGCGAGCAGCAGTTGCCAGACTATTGCGACAAGCTCGGCATGCCCACGACCAGCAGTGACTTCGTGTGCCACCTGCGTCAATGGCTGACCGACGCTTCCCACAAGCTCGACGACGAATTGCCGCGCAAGCGCGAGCACGTCGTGATCGATCGTCACGGCGAACCTATCCTGCGCAAAACCGTCGCGAAAGAGATCCCGGCGAGCGCGATCGCATTGCAGGAGCGGCTGAACGCCCGCCTGCCGACGCGAAACATGCTGGACATCCTCGCGAACATCGAACACTGGACGCATTTCACGCGGCACTTCGGGCCGCTGTCCGGGAGCGATCCCCAGATTCGCAAGGCGGCCGAGCGCTACCTGCTCACGATTTTCGCGATGGGCTGCAATCTCGGCCCGACCCAGGCGGCCCGCCATCTCGACTCGGATGTCACCGCGCACATGCTGTCGTTCGTCAACCGTCGGCACGTGAGCCTGGACAAGCTCGAGACTGCACAGCGCGAGCTGATCGAACTGTACCTGCGGCTGGACCTGCCAAAACACTGGGGCGATGGCAAGACGGTGGCGGCCGACGGCACGCAGTACGACTTCTACGACAACAACCTGCTGGCCGGCTATCACTTCCGCTACCGAAAAATGGGCGCGGTCGCGTACCGGCACGTTGCCGACAACTATATCGCGGTGTTCCAGCACTTCATTCCGCCGGGCGTCTGGGAGGCGATCTATGTGATCGAGGGCCTGCTGAAAGCGGGCCTGTCGATCAAGGCCGATACGGTCCATGCCGACACGCAGGGGCAGTCGGCCGCCGTTTTTGCGTTCACGTACCTGCTCGGCATCAACCTGATGCCGCGGATTCGCAACTGGAAGGATCTCGTCCTGTACCGCCCAGACAGCAAGGCCAAATACAAGCACGTCGACAAGCTGTTCAAGGCGACCATCGACTGGGTGCTGATCGAGCAGCACTGGCAGGAGCTGATGCAGGTCGCGCTGTCGATTCAGGCAGGCACGATCTCGTCGCCGCTGCTGCTGCGCCGGCTCGGCTCCGAAAGCCGCAAGAACCGGCTGTACCTGGCCGCGCGCGAGCTCGGCAACGTTGTTCGCACGGTGTTTCTGCTCGAGTGGATCGGCAGCCTCGAATTGCGGCAGGAGGTCACCGCGAACACGAACAAGATCGAGTCTTACAACGGCTTCTCCAAATGGCTGTCGTTCGGCGGTGACGTGATCGCCGAGAACGAGCCGGAGGAACAGCAGAAACGGCTACGCTACAATGACCTGGTCGCATCGGCCGTGATCTTGCAGAACACGGTGGACATGATGCAGGCGCTGCGCGAGATGGCGGCTAACAGCGAGAAAGTGCGCGCCGAAGACATCGAGTTTCTGAGCCCGTACCCGACCCACAACATCCGCCGCTTCGGCCACTATAAACTGCACCTGGACCGTCGGCCGGAAGCCTGGATCAAGGATCCGCTGTTCGGCCATGCTGCCCGTACCTATGCACCCCGACCATGACTGCACGCCCGGCCATCACGACGACCTATTTCGGCGATATCGACACCGCCGCGCTCGAGCGGCTCGAATCGAGCTACGATACCACCCGCCTGCTGGCCGCCGTCGATATTGTCGATCGCATACGCATCCAGCTTCATGATCCCGAGGGGCTACGCGACGATCTGCTTGAGATCCACAGCATGGCGCACTCAGTATTGAATGGCGCACCGTCGGTTCCGTCGCGCCGCGAAGGTACCTTGCCCGAGCAGGTGCTGGGCGCGCTTGATCTGATTGACGAATTTGTGATGGAACTCACGCGGGTGAGGACGATGCTCGAACCGCTCGAAGCGCTGCACCCGGACGACGGGTTTGGCGAGGGTTGAAGGCGCCCGCCCACCGATCGAGACAGTATGTGGTGGCCCGATCATTGTCAGTCATAGTTGACACGGTCGAAAAGTGTCAGCCATAGTTGACACATGATCGAACTCATCAAGACCGCCGTATTCGAACGCTGGTTGACCGACCTTCGCGACATTCGAGTGCGAGCACGCATCGAAGCCCGCATCCGCCGACTGAGTTGCATAATGAAATCAGCTACTTCCTGATTGGTCTCCTCCGCACCCCGCAGTCGCCATTGGCGTTCGCATTGCAAGCTGCCCGTCTGGTTCAGATCGTGGTCCGACAAAAAGTAGTGCAATTATCCACCGCGATCGCGCCAGGCTGCAGGCTATAATTTCCGCCATGAAACTGCTCCGGACCGTCATCCTGTTGCTGCTCTGCGCGGTGCTGCCCATCAGTGGGCTGGCAGCCAGTGGCTTGACCGGTGAATGTCCGATGCAGCAAACCATGTCCATGGATGCGGACGCCAGCGTATCCGCTGACATGCCGGGCTGCGATTCGATGAAGCCCGCATCCGTCGACAAGGCCAAGGTCAAGGGCATGTTTTGCAAAGTAACCGCCCAATGCCAGTTCGGCAGCCTCTATCACCCGGCCGCCAGGGCTGAAATCGGCCGCCCGGCTGCGGTCGGCACGCCTGTCATCTTCCATTACACCCAGTCTCTTCCGGTCCGTGACCCGAACGGGTTATGGCGACCGCCGCGTCTCGTCTAATCCCTCGCTGACAGGTTCACCGCAGTTGCGGTGAGGTTCGTCGTATGCCGGACGCGGAATCCCTATGGGATTTCGCCTTTGGGGTTAGAACATGCCATTCATTTTCGGCACGCCGCTGCGCCGGCGTGTACCTTGGCGCGTGCACACGCTTTTTGCCGCGCTTCTCGTCGCGGGCGTCGTTCACGCCCAGCAGGCGCCTTTCACGCTGGACGCCGCGCTACAGTCGGCGACCGATCGCTCTGCATCGATGCAGGCCGCGCAGTCGTCCGTCCGCGCCAGCTCCGAGGCGGCCGTCAAGGCCGGACAACTGCCGGACCCGATGCTCAAGGCCGGCATCGATAACCTGCCGGTCAACGGTCCGCAACGCTTCACCATCGGCCAGGACTTCATGACGATGCGCCGCATCGGCATCGAACAGGAGTGGGTATCTGGCGAGAAGCGGCAGCTGCGTTCCGCGTTGGCCGATGAGGTGGTCGGGCGCGAGCGCGCCGACTATCTGGTGCAACTCGCCAACGTTCGCCAGCAAACTTCCACAGCCTGGCTGAACGCCGTGTATGCGAAACAGGCGCTGGCGCTGCAGCAGGCGCTCCGCGACCACATGCACCACGAGCTGGAGGCGACGAAGGCGTCGTATCGCGGCGCCAAGGCAAGCACCGCCGACGTGGTACAGGCGCAGGTGATGCTCGCGCAGACTCAGGACCAGGTGCTCAAGGCGCAACAGACTTATCAGACCGCGCTTATTGGGTTGTCACGCTGGACGGCCGTTCCCGTCTCCGATGTGACCGGTGAACCGCCGGCGCCCGAGTCGTTCGTGTCGTCGCTCCCACCTGACGAACTGCGTCTGTCGCAGCCGACGCTCGTCGCCGCCGCGGATGACATCGCGGTCGCTGATGCCGATACGGCAGTCGCCGACAGCGAGCGCAGCCCGAACTGGACATGGGAGGTCGCGTACCAGCAACGCGGCGGTGCGTACTCGAATATGGTGTCCGTCGGCGTCACCATTCCATTGCCGTTGAACCGGAAAAACAACCAGGACCGCGACGTCGCCGAGAAAGCCGAACTCGCCACGAAGGCGCGGCTGATGTACGAAGACGCGCTGCGACAGGTGCAAGCCGACATCCGCGCACAATCCGCGACCCTGGCGAGCGGGCGCGAGCGCATCGCCAATCTGAGCCAGTCGTTGCTGCCCGCCGCGGACCAGCGCGTGCAACTCGCGAATGCTGCCTATCGCGCTGGTAGCGGCTCGCTCGCGGACACGTTCGCTGCCCGCCGTGCCCAACTGGAAGCGCAGTTGCAGGTGCTCGACCTCAAACGAGAGGTGTCGCAGACCTGGGCGCAGCTCGAATATCAAGTCGTGCCACCGACGATGGCCGCCGCGCAATGACGGAGAACAGCATGAACAGGAAACCTTTGGCACGCGCGGTGTTGACGGTATTTGCCGGCGCGGCGCTGCTCGGCGCGGGCTATTTCGCGGGAACGCGTCACGCGGCGACCGGCACCGCAGTTGCCTCGACTGGCGCCGCCTCGCCGGGCGGCAAGATCGACCCGAAGACCGGGCGGAAGGTGCTGTACTGGCACGACCCGATGGTGCCGAACCAGCATTTCGACAAGCCGGGTAAATCGCCATTCATGGACATGCAACTTGAGCCTGTCTACGCGGATGAAGGCGAGAGCTCTTCAGGCATCAAGATCGACCCGGGGCTTGAGCAGAATCTTGGCATTCGCTATGCGACCGTGCGTCGGCAGGAAACGACCGGCGGATTCGATGCCATCGGCACGACGCAGTTCGATGAATCGCACTCGGATGTCGTGCAGTCGCGCGTCACCGGCTACATCGACCGGCTCTATGCGAACGCGCCGATGCAACGCATCGCAAAAGGCGCACCAGTCGCATCGCTGTTCGTCCCGGAATGGCTCGCGCCGCAGGAGGAATATCTCGCACTCAAGCGCGGCGGCATGGACGCCACTTTGCTCGAAGCGTCGCGAGCGCGGATGCGCGCCTTGTCGATTCCTGATGGAATCATCGCGAGCCTTGACCGAACCGGCAAGGCCCAGACGCACGTCTTGCTGACGTCGCCCGAGTCCGGTGTCGTCAGCGAACTGAACGTCCGCGACGGCGCGATGGTCG
>NZ_JAHACR010000417.1 GCF_018375725.1 Burkholderia sp.
CTGGCGGGCACGCGCGAGCACCATCAATGACCTGGGCCGCGCCCCACGGTTCGCTCTCAATGGTTTCCACTTTCTCAACGACGATGGCGTGATCCCAGCCGTCTCCGAAGTCGTACCGGTAGAGGAAACGCGAGCCAGGTTTCAGGACCTTCTGCAGTCGAACCTTCCGGTCATCGGCGCTCGTGCCCGGGTCGGCGAAGTCCAGCACGTCGTCGACCTCGAACATGGCGTAGGCCATGCCGTCGATCAGGAAGTCGTGCAGGTGGGTGTCTTCCCAGCCGAAGGCCGCCTGCAGGATATGGTGCAGCTTGCGCAGCGACTCGGTTCCTTCGACCTCGATCCTGCGCCAGATGGGCGGATCGATGTGTTGAAGCTGCACGTGCAGGGTAAAGCGCTGGAACGATTTCGCCATCTGATCTCCGGGGGAACGGGAAGCCAGCGGCATTATCGCCTTACGATGCCAGGGTGGTCATGTTCCATGGCAGCAGGTCTTCGACCCGGTTGATCGGATGGTCTGCAATGCGCGTGAGCACGGCACGCAGATACGCCTCGGGATCGATGCCGTTGAGCTTGGCCGTACCGATCAGACTGTAGATCGCCGCTGCACGCTCGCCACCTGAGTCAGCACCGGCGAACAGGTAGTTCCGGCGCCCGATCGCCACCCCGCGCAACGCGCGCTCAACTGGCAGGTTATCGATTTCCAGACGCCCGTCGTCACAGTAGCGCGTGAGCGTTTCCCACCGGTTCAGCGCATAGAGAATCGCCCGACTCGTGTCGGATTTGCGCGAGAGCGTTTCCAGCGTGGCACTCAGCCACGCATGGAACTGATCGAGCAAGGGCCTGCTATGTGTTTGCCGGTACGCCTGTCGCTCATCGGGCGGCTTGCCCCGGATCGCTTCCTCGATCTTGTACAACGCGCCGATACGCTCCAGCGCCTCGGTGTTCAAGGCATTCGGGCGTGCGGCGTGCAGTTCGTAGAACTGTCGCCGGGCATGGGCCCAGCAGGCTGCTTCGGCTACCCGCCCGGTTTCGTAAATCGCTTGGTATCCGCCGTAGGCATCCGCTTGCAGTGTGCCGTTGAACGATTCGAGATGCTGCTGCGGATGGACGCCCTTGCGGTCGGCCGTATAGGCGAACCAGACGGCCGGCGGCGTCATGTCGCCCGAGTTCCGGTCGTCGCGCACGTAGACCCACAGCCGTCCGGTTTTCGTCCTGCCATTGCCCGGCGCGAGCACCGGCACAGGCGTATCGTCAGCATGCAGCTTGGTGGCTGTCATGACGTGCCGGCGTAAGGCGTCGACCAGCGGTTGCATCAGGCTCGCACCATGACCCACCCATTTCGCCAGCAGCGAGCGATCCAGATCGACACCCTCACGCGCATAGATCGCCGACTGGCGGTACAGCGGCAGATGGTCCGCGAACTTCGAGACCAACACATGAGCCAGCAAGCCCGGACCAGCCAGGCCGCGCTCGATGGGGCGGCTCGGCGCTGCAGCTTGTGTAATGTGGTCGCAGCACGTGCATGCCAGTTTCGGGCGCACGTGGCGGATCACGCGGAAGCTGGCCGGTACATATTCCAGCTGCTCGGAGATGTCCTCGCCGAGTTGCTTCATGGCACCGCCGCACGCCGTGCAGGTTTTGCCCGATTCCGGCCAGTACGTCAGGATCTCGCGTGGCAGATGCTCGGGGAGCGGTTTGCGCGGCGCTTGTTCCGGTGCGATACGCGGCGTCTTCGGAATCTCGATGGGGGCAGCGCCTTCGTCGGCCTCGAGCTCCTCCAGTCGCAACTCGAGCTGCTCGATCTGACGGTCGAGCTTCTCGGAGCTCCGGCCGAACTGCATGCGGCGCAGTTTCGCGATCAGCAGCTTCAGATGCTCGATCTCGGCCTTGGCAGTAGCGTTCGCCACCTTGTGCGATTCGACAACATCTGCCAGATGTCCAATGCGTGCATCGCGCTCAAGCAGCATGGCCTTGAGCGCTTCGATGTCGTCCGGATAGACGTTTGCCGTGGTCATGCCGGCAGTCTACGCGGCGGCCGGCAGGTTTACAACGCCGATGTCGGCTCCGCCGTGCGTACAGGCTGCCGCCAGTCGATACCTTCGAGCAGCATCGACAGTTGCGCCTGGCTCAGGCACACCACGCCACCATCGGCACGTGGCCACACGAACCGACCGCGCTCCAGGCGTTTCATCAGCAGACACATGCCGTCGCCGCTCCACCACAACACTTTGACCAGATCGCCACGCTTGCCGCGGAACACGAACACGTGGCCGCTGAACGGGTCTCGCTCCAGCACGGTCTGGACCTTCGCGGCCAAGCTATTGAAGCCCGAGCGCATGTCGGTCACGCCGGCGGCCAGCCAGATCTTCGTGTGGCTGGGTAGTCCGATCATGCTGTCGGTCCCGACGTGCCGCGCAACATACGGAGCACCAGCAACAGCGTCGCTTCATGCGGCGAGCCTTCGATGCGCACTCGGGTGTTGCCTACGCTGATCTCGATGGCGCCCGCCGGAGCGGCACTGGCGACCGGCGCCGGGGCCGGTTGCTCGATCTCTTGCGCCGGTGCCTCCACGGTCACGGGCAGCAAATCCACCGGATCGTATTCGCCGGCACGCAATGCTCGACGCCATTTGAACACTAGGTTCGGATTCACCCCATGCTCCATCGCCAGACGCGCCACCGATACGTCCGGCTCACAGGCCAGCTTGGCCAGATGCCGTCGAAATTCGATCGGGTGATTCGGGATGCCTTTGCGTGAAGTTCTCTTCGGCGTATCTGTTGCCACTTTGGTCCCCACTACTTTGGTGGGGACTACTCTGGCAACTTCCTTTCACATCGTCGAGACGGTGCTGGGGACACGCTTACG
>NZ_JAHACR010000418.1 GCF_018375725.1 Burkholderia sp.
CGCATCGATCGTCGCCCGCTCGGTCGCAAGATTGACCGAGACCCGCGTGACGCCCGGCACGGCGGCGAGCGCCTTTTCGACACGACCGGCGCACGACGCGCAGGTCATGCCGCCGATGTCGAGATCGACCGTCACGCTGGCGGGGCGGGATGGAGGCGGCTGGACGGCGACGGGACGCGGCGGTGCCTGCGGCGCCGTGCCGGCCGTCTCGGCGGACGTTTTCTGCATGACCGCGTGATAACCGGCCTGCACGACCGCATCGACCAATTGCGCGGGCGCGACCGTCTCTTGCGCGATCACGGTTGCGGATCGGCCGGCCAGGTCGACCGTCGCGTCGACGACGCCCGGCACGCCGGCCAGCGCGCGCTGCACGCGTCCGGTGCATCCGCCGCAATGCATGCCGTCGATGGTCAGCCCGAACGTGTTCAGGGCCGCCGATGCATGGAGTGCTGTCATGTGGGTATTCCAAAAGCGCGAACTGTGCCGCAAACATGCCCAGTATTGACATTCCCATCATGGGAAGGTCAAGCGGCCATGCCGGGATACCGGATTTCGCGACAAGAGTCGGTGCAGGGAGATGCCAAAATCGTATCAAGAAACCGGCATTTTCCTGATGCGCGCCTTGTTTTCGTCCGGACGGCGGGGCGCGAATCTGCTGCCGGGCCGGTTTGCCGTCGATGTGCGCCGAACCGTACGCGGCCGGACGGCGAGCGTCGCACCTGCGGAGTCGCGGCCTGGCGATGCGCAGCGATGCCTGAGGTCGAAAAAGATGCCCGCCGGGCGGCGGGCAATCATGATGCGCTGGGTTGTCCTCGTCGCGCGTCCGCGCTGACGGCGCTTATTGCCAGGCCGGCGCCGGCGTGATCTGCGTCGTGTAGGCGGTCGACGGCAGCAGCGTGATGTTGGAGATTCTCTGGTTACCGTAGATCTCGGTCGATGTCCCGAACGTCACGCCCGTCACCGGCACGACGACCGATTGACCGTCGGTGCGCGAGGCCTGGACCACGATCGACTTGCCCGGCACGAGCGTTGCGGTGACGTTGGACGTGTTGTAGATCATCCGCTGATTGGCGAGTGTGCCGGTCGCGCTCAGATAAGGACTCAGGATCGGCAGGTTCTTGTAGTACTTGTTGTACTTGGTGAACGTCGCATTCAGCAGATCGCCCAGCAGCGTGCTCGTTCCGTTGTATGCACGCAGGTTCGACTGATGGAACATCATCGGCCGGTTGTCATACGTGAGCAGATAGACGGCGAGCTGATCCGACACTTTGTCGAGCACCTGCGCGTAGGTCAGGTTATAACCCCACCGCGTCGGGTCGATCCCGTTCGCACCGTAGAAGTAGTTGTATTCGGCGACCCACTCCGACGGTTGCGACACGTTGTAGAACAGCGCTGTCGCGTATCGCGGCACCTCGAATATCCGCTGGTTCACGCAGTTGTACTTGCCTGCGTTGAATGCCGGCAGCGGCCATGCCACGCCATTGTTGCTGGTCGGGCAGCCGGTCGTTCCGACCGGCGGGGTCGGCTTCGAGCTGTCGGACACGAGCACCTGCGTCCCGAATGCCGTCAGCGCGCCGAGCGTCGTCGGGTTGTACAGCCCCGAGATCTCCGGTGTCACGAGCGTGCTGGCATTGAACGTCGTGAACCTGAGCTTGTTCGCGACGGTCAGGTTCTTCTGCATCTCGGTCGTCACTTGCGCGGCGGTCGTCGTGAACGGCGGATCGAGCAAGGCGTGGTCGTATGTATGGCTGATCCATTTGAAATTGCCCTGTGCCGCGGCAACCTGCGTCGACAGCGAATCCGTGCCGCTGGGCGGGTAATCGCCTTCCCCGCCGTACTTGGTGCTGAAGCCCGAGCCGTTGAACGCCATCGAGATCTTGACTGCCGAGGCATTCAGCGTCGTCAGGTTCACGAGCGATTGCCAGAGCGCGATGTTGCTGAAATCCGCGCCGGTCATCCGGTATTCGCAGGGAGTGAGGCCCGTCGACCGGCTCGTCGACCCGAGCGGGCATTGGCCCGCCGGACTCGTGTTCGTCACCGCGCCGGTGCGGACGTCGTACCAGAGGCCCGTGGAATCGGACTGCGCATACGGGAAGATCTCGTCGGGAATGCCGATATCGTCGACTTGCGGATCGATGTACACATGCCGGGCGCCGAGGAACAGGCCGCGCGTCAGCCAGTTCGCGACACCGTAGGACAGGGTGATCGAATGCGTCAGATACTGGCTGTTATCGAACGTCAGCGACAGGGTCTCGCGCGATGTGCTGTCGCCGGTGAGCGGTGCCGTGTTGCTGAAGAGGCAGGTCGCGCCGATCGAATACGTCGTATTGCCCGGGCCGGTCGCCTGCAGGACGGGCGTGACGGTCGTGCCGGCCGGCAGCGGGCTGGCCGGCGACGCGAAATAGGTCCACGCGTTCGAGATCGTCAGCGGATTGAGCGCGGTCGTGCCGGCGTTCATGTAAGGGAAGATCGATTGCCCGGCCAGGGTCAGCACCGACGACAGCGGCGTCGCGGTCGTGTCCTGGTAATTGGCGTACTGCAGGCAGCCGCTGTCGGCCGGCCACGTGTAGAAGCTCGCGAGTCGCACGTTGTACTTGAACTGGTACCGCGCGAGCGTCTGCGCGAGCGCGCCGCCGGCGAACGGGTTCATGTACCGGTAGTCGCTGATGGGCAGGACGATCGCCTGGTACAGCGCATGATTGCCCGTTTCGAGTGCGGGCAGCGTCGGATTGTTGGTGTCGTACGAGTAGACCGTATACGGGATGCCCACCCGATCGAGGATTGACTGGGCGGCCGCCAGTTCGGGGGTGCTCCCGGCCTGCTGGCTGGTGATGATCAGGACCTTCAGGTCGATCTGGGCATCGG
>NZ_JAHACR010000419.1 GCF_018375725.1 Burkholderia sp.
CCTCGTGTCGCAAGCCCAGCAGTCGTCGCTGCAGGTGGCGACGTCGGTCGCGGAGATCGCGGCGACATCGAAGGAACAGCAGGCGACCGCGAGCGAAACCGCGGCGACGACCACCGAGATCGGCGCGACGTCGCGCGAAATCTTCGCGACGTCGCGCGACCTGCTCCGCACGATGAACCAGGTGGCGACGGTCGCCGAACAGTCGGCGGAACTCGCGGGCGCGAGCCAGAGCGGCCTTACGCACATGGAAGAAACGATGCGCAACGTGATGGAGGCGGCCGGCTCGGTCAACGCGAAGCTCGCGATCCTCAACGAGAAGGCGGTCAACATCAATCAGGTCGTCGCGACGATCACGAAAGTGGCGGATCAGACCAATCTGCTGTCGCTCAACGCGGCAATCGAAGCCGAGAAAGCCGGCGAATACGGCCGCGGCTTCGCCGTCGTCGCGACCGAGATCCGGCGGCTGGCCGATCAGACGGCGGTGGCGACCTACGATATCGAGCAGACCGTGAAGGAAATTCAGTCGGCGGTGTCCGCCGGCGTGATGGGCATGGACAAGTTTTCCGAGGAGGTGCGGCGCGGCATGCGCGAAGTGCAACAGGTCGGCGGGCAGTTGTCGCAGATCATTCACGAGGTGCAGGCGCTCGCACCACGCTTCCAGCTGGTCAACGAAGGAATGCAGACGCAGGCGACCGGCGCCGAACAGATCACCCAGGCGCTGTCGCAGCTCTCCGAGGCGGCGCAGCAGACGGCCGATTCCCTGCGCCAGTCGACACAGGCGATCGACAACCTGACGCTCGTCGCGAGCCAGCTTCGCACCGGCGTCTCGCGTTTCAAGATCGAAGCCTGACGCGTGCCGGCGAACCTCGTGATGCTCTTCCTCCTGTTCGAACTCGACGGCGATCGCTACGCGCTCGATGCGACCGAGATAGTCGAAGTGATGGCGCTCGTGCCGATGAAGCAGATTCCCGGCGCGCCGCCGTGGGTCGCCGGCACGATCGAACTGCACGGTGTACCGGTGCCGGCAATCGACATCGCGCAACTCGCGCTCGGACGTCCCGCGCAGCGCCTGCGCTCGACACGGATGGTCGTCGTCCGGTATCGCGCCCGCACGGCATCATCCGGCGATGAGACCGGAACGCGAGATGCCGAACACCGCCTCGCGCTGATCGTCGAGCGGGCGACACTGACCGCCCGGATCGACCGCGACCGCTTCGCCGACAGCGGTATCGCGACACCGAACGCGCGCTGGCTCGGGCCGGTTGCCATGGATACGTCCGGCTTCGTGCAGTGGGTCGACGTGGAGCATATGCTCGACGACGATGTCCGCGCGCTGTTGTTCGCGGCCAACCCGCCGCTGACGGTGCAGGAGTGACGCGCGCGATGAATGCCGGCGATCCCCGTTTTGAATCATGGCTCACGCGCGAGACCGGCATCGAGGCGTCGTCGCTCGGCGTCAACGCGGTCGCCCGCGCCGTGCTGGAGCGTGCGTGCATCACGCAGCGCGGCGGGTCCGCCGCGGGCGACGATCCGGCCGATCGCGGCGACGCCGCGATCGATGCCTATTGGGATCTGCTGAATACATCGCCGGACGAACGACAGGCATTGATCGAGACGCTCGTGGTGCCGGAGACGTGGTTCTTTCGCGATCGCGAAGCGTTCGCTGCGCTCGCGCGCCTCGCCGATGCGCGGTTTCTGCGCGAGCCGGCGCGCGCGCTGCGCATATTGAGCGTGCCATGCGCGAGCGGCGAAGAACCGTATTCGATTTCGATGACCCTGTTCGACGCCGGCATCGACCCGTCGCGTTTCGGTATCGACGCGATCGATATCAGCGCTCGCGCCATCTCGCGAGCGCAGCAGGCCGTGTATGGACGCAATTCGTTTCGCGGCGCCGCGATCGCGTTTCGCGACCGCCACTTCAACGAAACGCCCCGGGGCTGGCGGCTGAACGAGCGTGTACGCGAGCCGGTCCGCTTCATGCAGGCAAGCGTGTTCGAACTGCCGCTCGACGACGACGCGCGCTACGACTTCATCTTCTGCCGCAACGTGCTGATTTATTTCGACCGCGATGCGCAGGACCGCGCGATTCGCCTGCTCGAAGCGCGGCTCGCGGACGACGGCACGCTTTTCGTCGGGCCGGCCGAAACGGGAATGATGATGCGGCATGCGATGACGCCAGCCCGGATTCCGTTCGCATTTGCATTTCATCGTGCATCGACAGAACCGGCGGTACCGGCGGCAGGCGCCGTCACTTCGCGCGCCGACCAGTCGGGCGGCACGGCACGCGGCATGGAAACGCCGGCCGCCCATACCCTGCCGCCGTGGCCCGCGCGTCGTCCGGCCGCTGGCCCGGCCGTACTCGCGGCGATGCCCCAGCCGGTAAGCAGCCGGGCGTTTCGCCCCCGCAGTGCCGACGCAGCGGAAGCCGGGGCGCAAGACCCCGCGTCGGCACCGCTCGAAGACGCGCGACGCCTCGCCGACATCGGGCGGTTCGATGAGGCGAAGCGCATCGCCCATGCGTACATGCTCGAGCACGGACCAGACGCCAGCGCGTTCTACCTGCTCGGTCTGATCGCCGATGCGCATCGCCTTCGCGCCGATGCAGAGGACTTTTACCGGAAAACGCTGTACCTGGATCCGGGCCATTATGAGGCGCTCACCCATCTCGCGATGCTGCTCGACGCGGCCGGCGATACAGCGGGCGCACGGCAGCTGATGACCCGCGCGCAGCGGGCGTTGACGCGACGCAACGCGGCGGAGCGGCTCCGCGCGACTACACCTGGAGGAACGCATGGCACTCGCCGCCAGATCCCGCGATCGATCGCCTGTCATGCGCGCGATCTGCACGGCGG
>NZ_JAHACR010000033.1 GCF_018375725.1 Burkholderia sp.
CCGCTATCGCCGCCATGGTCGGCCTGTCCGGCTGCGCCACCTCGTCGCTCGATCTCGCGCCGGCGGCGTCCGATCGTCCGTGGCAGCCGCAGGCGACATCGGCGGGCGAGATCCTGACCGCGCCGCCGACGACGCCGGCCGACGCCGCGCGACACGATTACACGCTGCCCGCCAACGACGCGCTCGCATCGGTGCCGCCCGCGCCAGCGCTCGATCCGGCGCATGCCTACACGTTGCCCGAGCTGATCGATCTCGCCGAATCGACCAACCCGCTGACCCGCATCGCCTGGAATGACGCGCGCAATGCGGCGCTGGCGGTCGGCATCGCGAAGAGCGCCTACCTGCCGCAATTGTCCGCGACGGCGATGGGCGGCTATGCGGCCGGCCACGGCACGACGTCCACGCTGCTCGGCACCGCGTCGAGCGATACGTCCGCGAGCGGGACGATCTCGGCGCTGGCGCTTCAGTGGCTGCTGTTCGATTTCGGCGGCCGCGCGGCGCACGTCGAAGCCGCCCGGCAGGCATCGATCGCGTCGAACGTGGCGTTCACCGCGGTTCATCAGCAGGTGATCCACGATGTGACCGTCGCGTACTACCGCTACGAAGCGGCGCGATCGCGCGCGCAAAGCGCGCGGCAGGGCCTCGCCAACGCCGATGCGATTGCCGCGGCAGCGCGCGCACGGCTCAGGCAAGGCATCGGCACCGTGGTCGAGGCCGCGCAGGCGACGCAAAACCGCGCGCAGGCCAACCTCGCACTCGTGGAGGCGCAGGGCGCCGAAAGCGACGGCTACCTGGGCCTCGTATCGGCGCTCGGGATTTCGCCGTTGTCGAAGCCGACGATCGCGGCCCTGCCGAGGCGGCCGTTATCGCCCGCGCTGCGTACCCCGGTCGAACAGATCGTGTCGGACGCAATCGCGCGCCGTCCCGACCTGTTGAGCGCCTATGCGGCCGAAAAGGCGAACCAGGCGAAGATCAAGGCGGCCGAAGCGGCTTTCCTGCCGAAAGTCTTCGTGTCCGCGTCGACCTCGTACAGCACGGGGCGCCTGGGCGTCACCGCACTGCCGTCGATCGGCCAGCAGGCGCCGACCGTCAACCTGAACGGCAGCCGCTATGGCGGCAATGTGTTTGTCGGCATTTCGATCCCGCTTTACGACGGCGGCCTGCGCTCGGCCGTGCTGATGCAGGCGCGCAATGATGCGGAAAGCGCGGCGGCACGGCTGACGCGCACCCAGGAAGAAGCCGTCCGGCAGATCGTGGCCGCGCAGAACGCGCTGCAGACGAGCCTGGCCTCGCACGAAGCGGCACAGGCGCTGCGCGACGCCGCGCAAACCAGCTACGACGCCGCGCTGACCGCATACCGCAACGGCGTCGGCTCGGTGACCGACGCGACGCTCGCGCAAAGCCAGCTGCTCGCGGCAAAGAACGCGGATGCCGACAGTTACAGCGCGGCACTGTCGGCGGCGGCCGCGCTTGCACTCGCGACGGGGACGATCGGCGCGGCGCAGTGACGCGGCGCGGCGGCCGCTCCGCATCGCCGGCAAGTGAATTCGCGCGCGTCGGGCTATCATCGCGGAATGTCGCACCGCGCCACGGTCGTCCCGGCCGTGGCGCCGCCTCTCTTTCGTTGTCAGCCGTCCGGCGCGACCCGGCGGCGATTTTCCGGATCCCAACATGACGCTTTCCGATTCCGCCCTCGACCAGTTGTTCCGCACCGCGCGCACGCACAACGCGTGGCAGGACAAGCCCGTCGACGACGCCCTGCTCCATCGCCTGATCGATCTGACGAAATTCGGCCCGACCTCGGCGAATTCGAGCCCGGCGCGCTTCGTCTTCGTCAAGTCGGATGAAGCGAAGGCCCGGCTCAAGCCGGCACTGTCCGAAGGCAACGTCGAAAAGACGATGGCCGCGCCCGTCACGGTGATCGTCGGCATGGACATGGCGTTCTACGAGCACCTGCCGCGGCTGTTCCCGCACGCGGACGCGCGCAGCTGGTTCGCCGGCAACGATGCGCTGATCCAGACCACCGCGTTCCGCAATTCGACGCTGCAGGGCGCGTACCTGATCATGGCCGCGCGCGCTCTCGGCCTCGATGCCGGCCCGATGTCCGGCTTCGACAACGCGGCAGTCGATGCCGCGTTCTTCGCCGGCACGACGGTCAAGAGCAATTTCCTCGTGAACCTCGGATACGGCGACCCTGCCGGACTGTTCCCGCGCAGCCCGCGTTTCGACTTCGACGACGTCGCCCGCATCGCCTGACCGGTGCGCCCCGCGCGGCGCGCGATGCGCCGCGCACCTACCCGCTGACCAATGCGACGCCTCTCCGCCTTCCAGATCTGGATGATTGTCATCGGCGTACTGCTGCATGCGTACGTCGGATTCCGGCTGATCCCCGACCTGACGTCGGCGGCCGTCGGCCGCGCCGCCGCGCTCTGGCTCGTCGCTTCGTGCTTCGCGATCCCGCTCGGGATGCGGTCGCGGCGCTTCGCGTCGCATCGGCTCGGCGACCGCGTCGCGTGGGTCGGCCTGCTGGCGATGGGATTTTTCTCGTCGCTGCTCGTGCTGACGCTCGCGCGCGACCTGCTGCTCGCGTCGCTCCTGACGATCGACGCGCTCGCGCCCCACGCGCTGTCGCTCGCGCGCTGGCGCAGCGCAAGCGCGGATGCCGTGCCGCTGCTGGCACTCGCCGTCAGCGCGATAGGCTTCCTGAATGCACGCCGGCCCACGCGTATCGTGCGCGTCGACCTGCCGATCGCGGATCTCCCCGCCGCGCTCGACGGCTTCGCGATCGTGCAGATCAGCGACATTCACGTCGGCCCGACGATCAAACGGGACTACGTCGCGTCGATCGTCGAAGCCGTCAACCGGCTGCAGGCGGATCTCGTCGCGGTCACCGGCGACATCGTCGACGGCAGCGTCGCACGGCTCGCGGACCATGCCGCCCCGCTCGGCGCGCTGCGGGCGCGGCATGGCGCATATGTCGTCACCGGCAATCACGAGTACTACTCCGGCGCGCAGCAATGGATCGACGAGTTCCGCCGGCTCGGGCTGACCGTGCTGCTGAACGAGCACCGCACGATCGAGCACGGCGACGGCCGCCTCGTGATCGCGGGCGTCACCGACTACACGGCGGCCCGATTCGATCCCGCGCATCGCAGCGATCCCCACGCCGCGCTCGCCGGCGCACCGCCCGACGTATCGATCCGCGTGCTGCTCGCGCACCAGCCGCGCAGCGCGCCCGCTGCGGCCGACGCGGGGTTCACGCTGCAGTTGTCCGGGCACACGCACGGCGGCCAGTTCTTCCCCTGGAATTTCTTCGTGCGGCTGCAGCAGCCGTTTACGGCCGGGCTCGCACGCTGGAACGGACTGTGGGTCTACACGAGCCGCGGCACCGGATACTGGGGCCCGCCGAAACGCGTCGGCGCACCGCCCGAGATCACGCGCGTGCGCCTCGTTCGCGCCGACGCGCAGTGATCGCCGTCTGCGCAACGGCCCGTGCGCGCGTCTGCGAATCTCGCGCCGAACCGCCGTTTTCGCGGATCGGGCAAAGCCGCCCCGCGACGGACGCGGGTTGACGCAGCCGCGTCCCGCCCTCTAGAATCCCGCCCGTTCAATCCTTCAGGAATCCACGTGGACAGTTGCAGCTCGATGCGTGCACTGCTCGCTGCCTGAACGCCTGCCCGCCGCAGCCTTTCCTGCCCCGGTTCGCGTTCCAGCGAGTCCGGCACGCCGCTCCGTTTCATACAGCATGACCGGTTCGCGCGGTACAGTACCGCGCGACGCCGTCGCGCCGCCCGCCTGCGTGACCGCAGCGACGCGGCGCATGTTCCGCATGCGCCTTCTGCACGGCAGGAAAATAACAATGACTTTCGATTTCGCACTTCGTCTTTTCACCGCGTTCGCCTGCGGCGTCGCGATCGGCCTCGAACGCCAGATGCGCCAGCGCACGGCGGGGCTGCGCACGATCACGCTGGTCGCGAGCGGCGCGTGCCTGTTCGTCACGCTCGGCGTGCTGACCGGCAACGGCAATCCCGGCATCACGCAGATCGCCGCCTACGTCGTATCCGGCGTCGGCTTCCTCGGCGGCGGCGTCATCATGCGCGACAAGGGCTCGATCCAGGGCATCAACACCGCGGCGACACTCTGGTGCGCCGCCGCGGTCGGCGTGTTGTCCGGTGCGGGACATTTCATCCCGGCGCTCGCCGGCACCGTCGTCGTGCTGCTCACCAATACGCTGCTGCGCGGCGTCAGTCATGCGATCAACGCGACGTCGGTGTCGAACGCCGATCTCGTCCGCGAATACCAGATCACCGTGATCTGCCTCGCGGCCGATGAAGTGCATATCCGCACGCTGCTGTCGAATTCGATGTATGCGAAACCGTTGTCGTTCCAGAGCCTGACAAGCGAAGACGTCCCCGACCAGCCGGATCGCCTGAAGGTGACCGCGACGCTGAAGCTGCATCCGAAGGATCAGCAAAAACTCGAGCAGATCGCGAGCCGGATGAGCATGGAGAAAAGCATCTCCAGCGTCAGCTGGACCGCGAAGGAAGCGGAACCGATGATGGAGTAGCCGGCGTGCGGTGGTGCGCCGGCGGTTGGCGGTTGGCGGTTGGCGGTTGGCAGCCAACTGCGGGCGCCCGCACGGACAACGCGTCACACCGTCCCGCGTCGCCGGTCGTCACAGGCTTCGACCGGATTCCATGCCGGACTTGCCGCCTCGCCGCTCAGGGCGTGTCGATGAGCCCCGCCGAGATCGCCTTCACGACCGCCTGCACCTTGTTGGTCGCGCCAAGCTTCTCGAGAATGTTGTTGACGTGAAAGTTCACGGTGCGCTCCGAGATGCTGAGAATCTGTCCGGTCTCGCACGCCGTCTTGCCTTCGGCGGTCCAGCACAGCACCTCGCGTTCGCGCGCGGTCAGCGCCACGTTCGTTTCCGGCGCGAGCTTCGGCACCATGAAGCGGCTCATCAGCGAATGCGACAGGTTCGCGAGCCAGTTGACCTGCAACGTCAGCATGCTGATCTCGGCGGGCGTCAGGCGATCGGCCTGACGCGCGAGGCTCAGCAGGCCGAACACGCCGCGCGCCGCCCAGCTCGACTGCGCGACGCCGACCGCCAGCCCGTGATCGCGTGCGTCCGCCCATAGCGACGACGGCTCGTTCTTGCCGACATCCGGCCAGACGATCATGTTGGTGCTGAGCGCACCGTCGCGAACCGTCGAATCGATCCCGATGTAGTTCTGCTGCTGATAATGCGCCATCCATCCGTCCGGATAGGTGTCGAAAATCGCGACGGTCGGCTTCGAGACCGGCAGCGGCACGCGGATCCCGTAGCAGCAATATTCGAAGCCCAGGTGTTTCGCATAGGCGGCGATCCGCTGGAAGAGCTGTTGCTCGTCTTCCGCGGCACTGAATTGGTGGGAGGCGTCTTGCCAACGCGATTCCATGTGTTCTCCGACAACGTCACGCTGTCATACCTGTCAGGTCTCATCCCGGGGCCGAGCTGCTACATTGCGCGCACGGCCTTCTCCTTATTGCGCCACACTCGCAGCCCATCCCCGGACGGCTGCGCACATGCCTGCTGGCAAGCAAACCGGTTGCGCCGACGCTCGACCCCGTCGCGAGCGGCATCGATGCGTCGCTGCCAGCCGGAGCCGCGCGGCAGCGCGATCGATACCCGCGTGCCGCCCATGCGAGCAGCGGCGCCCATCATGCCGGGCCAATACGCCAGTGGCAACAGGGTCGGCCTGCAATTCGTCTGGTATTTGAGCGACGCAGGCGGCCCTCACAAGCACAAGCGCGCGGATTTTCCATCCCGCCGATCAAGAAACCGTGATCCAGTCGAAATCGCCGCTACCTCGCCTGTCACCCTGTAAGAACTACCAGTTATCCCTGCCCGAGACGCGCGCTGTAATGCACGCATACCCAGCATGGCTGCTCCGAGGACACCCTGCGAGCCGTTGTTCACAACGATGGGCGATTACCAGACGACCTTGCCGCGAACCGGAGAACGCGAACCGCACGATACGGCCGATGCGCTCGACGAAGTCGAGTGCACCGCGCAGTTCGGCTGCGCGACACCTGATCGGCATCACGTTCGCGAGCATGGGACGCCTGCTCCACCGGCTTGGCGTGCGTGCCCGTCAAGCCGATCCGCCGAGGCGGGTGAACGGCGTTCTGGCGGGCGCTCGCTGGATCGACATCGATCCGCACAAGTCTGCCGCGCTTGGTATCGTTCCGGGATCGCATACCCGGCAAGCCATCGCCGTCTGAACGCACGCATTCCGTCCGGGCGGCGCCATGAATTGGAAGGAGATTCAACGTGGATCACTCACCGGTCTTTCGCGCCATGATGCCCGGGTTGACCAGCGCCGACGGCACGCGCATTGCCGTCGCCTATCCGTCGTTTCCCGCGCCGCTGCCGCTCGTGCGGCTCGATCGCCGCGGGCTCGTCTTTCGCGCCGCGGGGCGTGTGCCGCCCGTCAGCGGCCTGCCACGGGCTGCCACGCTGCTGGCCGGAGGGGCGCCGCTGTGCTCGCTGCGTCTCGTGATTCGCGACGTGGCCGCCACCGGCGACGACCTGCACGACCTGACGATGCAGCCGTCATGCGCCGCGGGCGACACACTGCTGTGGCACACGCTGCGCGACCGCCAGCTTTACCACACCATTCAGACCCAGGCCGCCCCGGTCGCGGATGCAGCCGTCCCGGACGATCGAGACACCGGCCATGACGCGATGCGGACGGCGATCGGGCAAGACTGCACGATGCGCCTGTCACGCAGTGCGACCTTCCGGCTGTCCTCGCGCAGCGATGCGCTGTTCTTCGCGGACTGGCTCGAATACCACTTCGACGAACTGCGTGCGCTTGCCCAGCATCACACCCCGCAGCTGCACCTCAATCAGCTCGAGCGCCAGCTGGCCGACGATGAAGTCGGCATACGCTTCCTCTACGACATCGACGGACACACGACACGACATGTACTGAACGACTGCGCGCGCGAGGCATGCACATGGATCGAAACGGAAATGCGCGACAAGTTCGCACTGTCGATCGCGCACGGCCGAATCGGCGAGTATCGACTGCACAGTGCGGATAATCGGGATCAACAAAGCGTGTGAGCGTCGACCGGCAGATTTCATACCGAATCGACACCAGCCGGCCTGGAAACCGCCGCCGAGTGAGACTGCAACCGAGTCAGGCCCGATCGCGAGCGGGTGTTGAACGCATTCGGGACTAGGCGGCTCCGCAGCCCACGCGTTGCAAACCTGCAACAGCCCCTTGCCCGATTAAGGGTTTTCCCTTAAATTTGCACCCGTCTCCTCCATGTCTCCAAGCATGGTTTGGCCCGCTCCAGCAGCGGGCTTTTTTATGCCCGCTTCCGGGCGAGACGAGGCGCCATGGAGAACCCGACGCCAATTCGCCCGCGCATCCGTCGCGCACGCCGTCCGCGCGTTGCCCGCACACCCGTCCTCAAGATGAAGAAATGAGCCCCCGGGGAGGCCGGCCGCGGCGGCCGCAAACGCAAACGCGGCTACAAGAAGAACCCGGCCCGCCGTCAGCGTTTCTCCATCGTCAGCAGGGCCGCCAATCCATCCAGCGCAACGACACGCCTGACCAACCGGCCATCCGGGCATAAGCGAAAAAAAATCCCCTTGGGTGAGGAACCCAAGGGGATATGAACAGACCGCTGAGAGTCGCGGTGTATGGATGAGATCCCTTTAGCAGAGGTCGTAGCCAAAGGCTCATTCAGACGTCGATAAGTTTATCGAAGCAACGGATGCGATTCGGTGTACAGATTTGCCGGATTCATGCAAATACAGATAGACAACCGGGACGCTCCGCACGATTGCCGCGCCAACACTGCGAACAACAGCGGCAGCCTGCTGCGCACCTGAGCCGCACGCCCCGCCGATTTGACGGGCTGGCCGGACATTCATTCGTACGATTAAAGACCGACATCGTCCCTGGACGCGCGATACCTGGCAAAAGCTTTCGCGGCCGCCATGGCCTCGTGATGAGTCGCGAATTTCTCGGCGATCGTGTGCGCTACGCCATCGATGCGCGCCCTCGTCGCCGCATCGTCGCCTTTGCGCTCGAAACGCACCAGCGCACGCCATACGCCCGGAATTTCCTCATATGCCTCGCAGAAGCACATATAGCCGTTCTCGTCGACAACCACATGCTCCGACATGTCAGCCTCCAGCCCGAACTCATGCAAGTGCGCCGTCAATCCGCCGGCGAGCCTCGTCACGACGGTACTCGATCGCCCGTTCCGGCGTGATGGCCACGCCGGCCGGCAGCATCCGAATCGGCCGCTCGCGGAACAGCACCTCGCCGTCCCGCCGGCGGACAATCGACATGCCCACCAGGACTTTCGCGCCCGATGCATCGGGCTCGCGCGCGGACGCCTCGATCTCGACCTCGTAACCGCGATAGGTGAATCGCTCGAGCATCGGTCAACCGTATCGGCTCAGCCACTCTTCCGAAAACTTCCGCGCATACTCGACGGCTTCGGCCTCTGTATCGAATTCGCCGAGCTGGCGGAATGCAGCCTCGCGGCTGAATCCCACCTTCGTTACCTCGACCTGAGCGGCAAATCTGCCGCCCTCGGTAGCACGCGGGGCGCAGTTCATCTCGTAGCCCCGCATCACGAAAACAGTCTTCATTGCGTCAATTCTTTCTGAGACAGAGGGATCGTAGCATGTCCGACGCGGGCCGCATCACGCATCGAATTGCCGGGAACCGGGCGGGCGATCGCACGCCCGTCATCGCGCCACAGCAACAAAAAGCCCGCTTGCTTTCGCAGAGCGGGCTTCGATATTGGTTGCGGGGATAGGATTTGAACCTATGACCTTCGGGTTATGAGCCCGACGAGCTGCCAGACTGCTCCACCCCGCGGGCCAGATTATAGGCGAACAGGCATCGCCGATGCAAGAAAAAACCGCCGCTTCGCGCGCAAGACGGAACGCGCGCAAGGAAACCCAGTTTTTCTCAGGTCGAAAGCAGGCCGGGAGATTTGGCGAGATCGATTGCGTCCGCCTCTGGCCGGCCGATCGGCGGCTGCCGGTCATTGAGGGCGGGCCAGTCAAAACGGTTTTCCGGCATCACGAACGCCTCGACGGCTGGGCCGCCGGCTCGCAGACCGCCCTCTCCATGACGGCATATCGGAAAGGGCGACGCGGGCGCCGGTCAGTTCAGGCTCACGCCATCGAACCGGTGACTGCCGAGCGGCGAAAACACCAGCCCCTTGACACGCTTCGACGCCGGCAACGAAACGATCGAATGCGCGACGGGCGTATAAGGCACCTGTTGCTTGAAGATCACCTGCGCCTGCTCGTAAAGGCGCGTTCGCTCCTTCGCGTCCGATGTCGCGCGTGCCCGCTCGATCAGCCCGTTGAACGCCGGGTCGCACCATTTCGACACGTTGCTGCCGTGCACGGCATCGCAACCGAGCAACGTGCCGAGCCAGTTGTCCGGATCGCCGTTGTCGCCCGACCAGCCATACAGAATGGCGTCGTGCTCTCCACCCTGCTTCGCGCGCCGGTTGTACTCGCCCCACTCGTAGCTGACGATCTTCGCGCGCACGCCGATCTTCGCCCAGTCCTGCTGGATCAGTTGCGCCATCAGTTGCGCATTCGGATTGTAGGGACGCTGCACCGGCATCGCCCAAAGCGACAACTCGAAGCCATTCGGAAAGCCAGCCTGCGCGAGCAGCGCCTTGGCCTTCGCCGGATCGTAGCGCGCGTCTTTCAGCGCCTTGTCGTATGACCACTGCGCAGGCGGCATCGGATTGGTCGCAACGGCCGCATTGCCGGAAAACACGGCCTGAATGATCGCGGGCTTGTCGATGGCCATGTCGAGCGCGCGGCGCACCGCGAGCTGGTTTAACGGCGCATGTTGCGTGTTGTACGCGACGAAACCCACGTTGAAGCCGACGCCGGAGACAACCGTCAGCGACGGATTGCGTTTGACGACCTCCAGATCGGCGGGACGCGGGAACGTCGACACCTGGCACTCGCCGCTCGCCAGCTTCTGCGTGCGTGTGGCGGGATCCGGCGTGATCGCAAACACGAGATGCGCGACCCGGATGTCCTCGGGGCGCCAGTAATCGGGATTGGCGTCATAGCGGATCAGCGCATCCTTCTGATACGAGCGGAACGTGAACGGCCCCGTGCCGACGGGCAGCTGGTTGATATCGGCTTCGCGGTGCGCCCCGGCGAGCTTCGCCGCATATTCGGCAGAAAGAATCGATGCGAAGCTCATCGCCAGATTGCGCACGAAGATCACGTCGGGCGCTTTCAGACGGAAGCGCACGGTGTAGTCGTCCACCTTGTCGATGCCGTCGATGTTCTTGTCGAAACCCAGATCGCCGAAATATGGAAAGCTGACCGGATAGGCTTTACGGAACGGATCGTCCGTGTGCAGCATGCGGTTGAAGGTGAAGAGCACGTCGTCTGCATCGAAGTCGCGCGTCGGCTTGAACCATGAGGTCGTCTGGAACTTCACGCCCTTGCGCAGATGGAACGTGTAGACGCGCTGATCCGCCGAGATGTCCCAACTCGTCGCAAGCGCAGGTTCGAGATCGAGCGTGCCGCGCCTGAACTGCACGAGTTCGTTGTAGACCGTATTGGTACTGGCGTCGAAATCGGTGCTCGTCGTGTGCTGCCCCGGATCGAATCCAGCGGGGCTGCCTTCGGAACAGAAAACGAGCGTCCCCGATGGCGCGGCCTGAGTCGCAGTGGACCATGCGGCAACAGCAGCAAGCTGCGCCACCGCGACGCCAAGGGAAAGGGAAAATCGGCCAAGAGCGCGCCGCACATGTGCGCGCCCGGCAAACGTTCGAGAATTCATCAGGATGGGAGCATTCCGGATTGGTTGGCGAAAGCATGAAAACGGCCCACGCCCATGCGAATGAGCTGCGAGTCCGCTGTCGATTGTCTCCGCGCCTATCGAAGGCTTGCCACCAATTAATCCACATATGGTTATCAGCGATACAGCCTCTATTCGCCGCCATGTGTGGGCAACCCCGCGTCAATGGCAATGACTCATGTCCGCCCGTTATCGGACACGCTGGGGTTTAAGCTGACCGGTTGCGGTTGGTGGCCGATCCTGGCCGATCGACGTTCCGACGCCCCGTGATCGATACCGACCGCCCCCAAGCGGTAGTTCGCGATGAGTCGATCAAATGACGGCTTTCGTGTGAGAAGCGGGCGCATACGCCTGAGACGACCTCGGTCGGGCGCACGCTACGCACGATTTCAACGTCCGCTCGATTCAGAGGTTGTCACGGAGACTGGATTCCGCCCGCCGTCACCCGTCGACTGATACACGCCGAAGCCGCGCCGCCGCCTGCCAGCGGGCCGCAAACCTCCCGCCTGCTCCAGGGCTGACGTTACTCATCCCCGCGGATCAGGGATGGCGTTTGCCGCGGCCACCAGCGGGTTTGGCGGCCGGCTTGCGTGAACCCGCAGCTGGCTTGCCGGCGGGTTTGCCGCGCGGCTTTTGCACGCTGAATGGACTACCGCTGGACACGCTTGTGCCTTTGCCCGTGGCCACAGCGCGCTGCGCCGCGGGCTTGCGTTTGTTTTCTCCGCTTTGCGTGCGCGGTCTTTGGCTGGGCACCTGGACGGCGCCCGGCGCAGCTTGCGGCACTTTGGGCTTTTTAGGCTTTTTGGGCTTCTTGATGATCTGGCCCGTCGCACTGGTTTGCGGCACGCGGTGCTCTGCCTCGAAGCCCGGCTCTTCTTCACGGGGCAGCGTTTGCCGGATCAGCGCTTCAATTGCGGCCAGTTGCGGCGCTTCATCGGCACACACGAGGGACACCGCCACGCCGCTGGCGCCCGCACGGCCGGTACGGCCAATACGGTGCACATAGTCTTGCGCCACGATCGGCAGATCAACGTTGATCACCAGCGGCAGATCGTCGATATCCAGCCCGCGCGCAGCGACATCGGTGGCGACCAGCATGTGGACTTCACCCGCCTTGAAGCGCTCCAGCGCACGCAGGCGCGCGGGTTGCGGTTTGTCGCCGTGGATCGTGTCGACCGCATAGCCCGCTTCATCCAGCATGGCCGCCAGGTAATCCACGCCGTTGCGGGTTTTGACGAACACCAGCGCGTGCTTCCAGTTGTTCTCAGCCACGAGATGCATGAAGAGGTCAGGCTTGTTCCTTTTATCCACCGGCACCACCCACTGCTTGATCTTGCCGGCCGTGGCATTGGGCGGGCTGACGCTGATATTGACCGGGCCGTGCAGAATGCTCGCCGCCATCGCGCGGATATCATCGGTAAACGTGGCAGAGAACAGCAAGGTCTGGCGCCGCGCGGGCAAGGCAGAAAAGACGGCGTTGAGTTCGCGCGCAAAGCCCAGATCCAGCATGAGGTCGGCTTCATCCAGTACCAGCGTGTGTACTTGATCAAACTGCACCGCGTTCTGGCGATTGAGATCCAGCAAACGGCCCGGCGTGGCGACGAGCACATCCACGCCTTTGCGCAACTTCATCATCTGCGGGTTGATACTCACGCCGCCGTAGGCAGCCAGAAATCGCAAGTCGAGGCCTTTGCCGTAAGCGATAAAGCTTTGCAGCACTTGTTCAGCCAGTTCACGCGTGGGCACCAGCACCAGAACGCGCGCGCGGTTGCTGGACACCGCCGGGCCATGTTGCACCAGCCGTTGCAACAACGGCAGCGCAAAAGCGGCCGTTTTGCCAGTGCCGGTCTGCGCCATAGCCATGACGTCCTTGCCACCGAGCACTGCAGGAATCGCCTTGGCCTGCACCGGCGTGGGCGTCCGGTAATTGAGGTCCTGCACATTGCGCAGCAGCGGATCAATCAGGCCAAGTGAGGCAAAAGACATGGATGTATTCCGGACTAAAACCGCAATTTTAGCGGTTGCTGCGCTGATTGCACCGCGCAGATCAATGGTCGACAAGATCGACGTCGTGCGCCGCTGACAAACGTAGCGGTGCCAGTGCCGCGCCGGCAAGCTGCACGATGAGACGCCGATGAGCAGCACTGCCGGGAGCACCCGCCCCAATTGGCCTTGAACGTGCCGAGCATGTCTTGCTGCTCGACCGTTCCCCGCCGAGTACACCATGCGTAAGTGGGTGGGCCCGGCGGTTTTCGGTTGATGCAGTTGCCGGCATTGATCCGGCGGCAGTTGCCCTAGGACACGGCCTGTCATGTGCTCGCCGCCCGGCGGTTCGGCCGCGACACGTGCACCGAAGCGCATTCTTCCCGCGGCGTAGGTTTTCTGCGCAACATCCCCAAAACCTACGCCGGAGCAACGAGTTCAGGCGCGCGCAGACAAGTGTCGACGCGCTACCCAGGCGAGACACGCCACACCATTACGCTTGCAAAGCCGACACTTAAGACGATTTCGAATCAGGCTCGACGAGCCCGGGCAGACCCGAATTTTCCGTTATTCGTTCTCTTCGAAGTAATGCCCGAACTTCGTCTGCTTGGTACGGATGTAGCGTTCGTTTTCCTCGCGCACCGGCACAGCCAGCGCCACGCGCTCGCAAATCGGGATGCCGTGCTTCACGAGGGTATCGAATTTTTTCGGATTGTTGCTCATCAGCCGTACCGACGTCACACCGAGGATGCGCAGGATCGCGGCCGCCGAATCGTATTCGCGGGCATCGTCGGGCAAACCGAGATCGAGATTCGCCTCGACGGTGTCACGTCCCTGCTCCTGCAGCGCATAGGCGCGGATCTTGTTGCTCAGGCCGATACCGCGCCCCTCATGACCGCGCAGGTACAGCAGCACGCCGCGGCCCTCGGCGGCGATATAGCGCAAGGCGAGATCGAGCTGCTCGCCGCAGTCGCAACGATACGAGCCGAATACATCGCCGGTCAGGCATTCGGAATGCAACCGGGTCAGCACGGACTGCTCGCCGGCCACGTCGCCCATCACCAGCGCGAGATGTTCGGCATCGCTGCCCGCCACACGGAAAGCATACGATGTGAATGTACCGTAACGCGTCGGGAGCGAAGCGGTGGCCACGAGCGTCACACACTCGCCGGTCTGACCATCGCCCGCCTGGGGCGACTCGGAACGTGAAGACATCATGAATTCAATCGAACGATCAGTAATTAAGGAATGTTCTGGATAGCAAGTGCCGGAAGTTTACCGCTAATCTGCATACAGTCGCAGTCGCGCGCTTGTCGCGGTTCGCCCGCTTATACTGGTTCCAGTCGGGCGACGCGCTTCACGCCCAGCCTTCCCTGCATCGCCAGCACACGGAGAAAGCGTATGAGCACCACTGTCGCGCAGATTCTCAGGGCCAAGCCGGATTCGGGCCGCACCGTCTATACCGTCACGAAGTCCGACCTTGTCTACGACGCCATCAAGCTGATGGCCGAGAAAGGCATCGGCGCACTGCTGGTCATGGAAGGCGATGAAATCGCCGGCATCGTCACCGAGCGCGATTACGCGCGGAAGGTCGTGCTGCTGGATCGCTCGTCGAAGGCCACGCGCGTCGAGGAGATCATGACCAGCAAAGTGCGCTACGTCGAGCCGTCGCAAGCCAGCGAGGAATGCATGGCGCTGATGACTCAATACCGGGTGCGCCACCTGCCCGTGCTCGACGATGGCCGGTTGATCGGCCTCGTCTCGATCGGCGACCTCGTCAAGAGCGTGATCGCCGATCAGCAGTTCACGATCAGCCAGCTCGAACACTACATCCAGGGCACGCCCGCCGTCACGTCAGCCTGACCGGTCCGCATCCGGCAAAAGGCGCCCAGACGCGTCCTGCGTCCGGGCCAAAGCCACCGCGGGACGCGGCGACGGAGGTCTTGCCTCTGGTTGACGAGCGGCGTGCACGCCTCGCGCATGCCGCTCGCCAATGTGCCTGCAGGCCAGCGCGACTCAGTTGCCGAAATAGACCGAATTAACCGGCGTTGCCGCTTCCTTCATACGACGGCCGCCCGATTGCGCCGCGCCGACGGCCGCGGTGCCGTAGCCGCTCGTGTCGGCACGGGACAGCACTTGCTGAGCCGGCTGCGCACGCTGCTCGGCCGCGAGAATGTTGCCCGGATACTCAGGATCGCTGGCCTGCGGCTTGTAGCCATTCTGCTCAAGCAGACGAAGCTCGGCCTTGACCTGGTCACGCGTAATCGGCTGATCCGACTGGGCGATCGATGCAATCGGGGTAGCCAGAATAGAAGCGGCTAGCGCTGCGTAGATGATCGACTTCATGATGACCTACCTCCGAAATATGTTGTGTTTTGAGGTCGCTTCGGGCAGGGTTGTCTGAAGCGATAGCATTGAGTCTAGTCGCCCCCAGATCTAGGGTAAACCCTTTGTTCCAGCATACAGCGTTGCACAACTGGCAACGATCGATGTCATGACTGGCGGCGATGTCGTTTGAATGGCATCAATCTGGCAACAATTGCTTACGCCGGTGATCGCTGCGTCACATGCAAGATGTTGTAGAATCGTAAGATTCGATTTCCACTGACGATTCATCTCAATCATGCGCGCGCCTTCTTTTTCCGCTGCTTTGCCGTCCTGTCCGACCGGCACGCACGCGCGCACCAACCAACTGGCCCACCGCCCCGCTCGACGCACGGCACCCGCGCCGCTCGCCCCTGCCCGGCGCTTGATCTGACGGTTCAGCCTCCTCCCGGAGCCGCGTCAGTCAGGCTCCGGGCGATCTACGTAGGCAAGCCCTGCCTGTTACTGCCGATCATTTGGAGAACTGCCATGAAACAACGCCTTTATCAGCTGACCGAGCTTGACGTCGCACGCCTCGAAAAGCACGCCGAACACAATCCGCGCTTCCACGAGATGCTCGACACATTGCTGGAGCGCGCCGACATCGTCCAGTCGGATGCGATCAAGTCGAACGTCGTCACGATGCATTCGCAGATCACGCTGCTCGACGAACTCACGCACGAGCACACGACCTGGACGATTGTTTACCCGGATGAAGCCAATCTCGAGCGCGGCTGCCTGAACGTTTTTTCTCCGGTCGGCATCGCGTTGCTGGGCATGCAGCGCGGTCAGCTGGTGAACATCGTGCAGCCGAGCGGCGAGAAAAAGCAGATGAAGATCGCGGAAATCGTGTTCCAGCCGGAAGCCAACGGCGAATATACGCGCTGACACGGCGCCGGGATCGTTTCCCGCCATACCGGACAAAAAAAGCGAGGCACAGTGCTGGCCTCGCTTTTTTTGCGCCTGCATCCGCTTGATCCCTTGCGCCATTTGGCGCCCCTGCCATCGCTCGAAAAAGTGTCGGCCTATTTCAGGATGGATCCGCGGAATAAAAAAAGGCGCCCGAAGGCGCCTTTTTCAGAGCTGGTCAAACCAGCAGTCACGCTTAGAAGCGGTGACGCAGGCCAACCGTTGCTGCGGTTTGGTTCATCGACGTGCTCGGCGCCGTGCTCATGTCGCCGTTGTAGATCGATGCGTTCGCGCCGCTAGCACGCTGGTACACAGCTTCTGCGTACACGTCGGTGCGCTTCGACAGCGCGTAGTCAGCCTGCAGGCCAACTTGGTTCCAGTGAGCGCTCGTGTTGCTCAGACGTGCGTTCGTGTACGTGTAAGCAACGCCCAGACCCAGAGCCGGCGTCAGGTTGTACTTGCCGTTGACTTCGTAGTTGTCGAAACGCTGCGAGCCGCCAGCAACCGTGTTGTCCAGACGAGCTTGCGTCCATGCTGCACCGACTTGTGCCGGGCCGAATGCGTACGCAGCAGCTGCACCGTACGTACGGACACGACCTTGAGCATTCAGCGTGTCGACTGCGCCGCCGCTAGCTTGGTTCGGGTTGTTCAGCTGCGAGTATGCGCCCGCGAGCTTCAGGCCTTGGTACTGGTACGACACGCCGCCGCTGTATGCACGGTTGTTGCCGAAGTTCGTGTTGTTCGAGAACGAGTACGTGCCGCCGAATTGCAGGCCAGCGTAGTTCGCGCTCGTGAACTTGACGGTGTTGTTAGCAGCGTAGCCACCGTTCGTGCTCAGGTTGTCGACGTTGCCGACGTGTGCGAAGTACGTACCACCCCAGCTGCCCGTTGCGGTCAGCGGAGCCAGGTAGTCAATGACGGAGTCATACTGACGGCCCAGGGTAACCGTGCCGTAGTTGCTCGACAGGCCAACGAAAGCCTGGCGGTTGAACATGCCGTTGTTGTTCGCGAACTTGCCGTTACCGAGGTTGAAGCCGCTTTCCAACGTGAAGATTGCCTTCAGGCCGCCACCCAGGTCTTCCGAACCACGCAGGCCGAAGCGGCTTTGGTCGATGCCGCCGCTGTGCATTTGCCACAGCGACTTGCCGCTGACGTTGCTTTGGTAAGCGATGCCTGCGTCCAGCACGCCGTACAGCGTGACGCTGCTTTGTGCGTGAGCGACGGTTGCGAACGATGCTGCAGCTGCTGCAACGATCAGAGTCTTGTTCATTCGTGGAGCTCCCTTCTATAAAAAGAGGCAGGTCTTGCGACCTTGTTTCATTAAACGGTCTGCAACGGCCCGGAAACGCCAGCGATCCCGCTCGTTGGCAGTGCCCGGGTAGATGCCCGCTTAGGAACCGTGAGTTTAGGGGTGTACCCTAGGGAAGCCATTCACAAATAAAGAAATAAGCTTTTCCGATATCCGCAATAATAAAAACAGGATCACATCGCAAGTGCTTGTTTTCACTATTATTTTCACACTCTTGACGCCGTTTTTTTGGTCAACCCCACCTCACTATTCTTCTATGCGTGCGTCTTGACGGTTGTATAGAAACAACAAGCAAAACGGCGAAAACCAGCGGAAACCGGCAATTTTTACCATTTTACACCGCAAATTGTAGGTCTGGTACGAATGAAACACCGCCGCCGCAACGCAAACGTAGGAGGATTGCGTCACGAAAGCTGCTGCTCCGAGACGTCGCATCCACTGCCACCACCAACCATGTCCTCGCCGGCCATCGGGCTCGCGACGTGATATGCGGTAACAGCCTTAACCGGTCGTGTAATGCGACAGGCACACCGGTGCGCTAACGTAAGTCCACCTCAACCGCAGATCGGAGCCCGTGATGAATCGACGCTCGCTATTACGTGCCATCGGATTGACCGCAGCCTTCGTCGGCACCGGTGCAGGCTGGCTGCGCTCCGCCGCGGCCCAGCCAGCCGCACCGGTCTACCGGCCATCCGGGCCGCATCGCGTACCGGGCGGGCCGCCCTACGACGATCGTCCGGGCGTCGCGCCGCCGCCGATGCGGCATGACCGCCGCCCGCCGCCGCCTCGGCCGCGGGGATATATATAAGTCGACGGCACGTGGCAATGGCAGCGCGGCCAATATGTATGGATTCCAGGTCGCTGGATCGCGCGGCGGCCGGGGCATCGCTGGATTCCCGGTTACTGGCGTCGCCACGGCACGGCGTGGATCTACGTCGACGGATATTGGCGCTGACCGAGTCCGAGTTCGGCAGGGCGGACGACGGGCAAGCATCGCCAGGCAGCGCTTCCCCATCACCGTGGTCAGCCAGCGAGGAACGGGCACGCCGGTTTATGCCGCCACATATATATATCTGCACGCCCGCGCCGCCCCCGTTCGATACATTACCGATGCACGACTCGCCCGTTGCGGGCCAGTCCCTTGTGACGGTTGAGCGCGTCCTCGCGTGGCGTCATGCGCGCCGCGCCTGCAAGCGGCGCCGCCACGCCGGAATTCGCAGGTGCCGACGCACGGATCAACAGCGAACCGCTCACCATGCAGCGGTGACGCGTCCAGGCGATGCGGCCCCGGCTGGCAAGCACGCGCCAACGCCAAACCCGCACCGTGCCGGGCTGGCGTTGCCCGCACATCAGTCCCGGAATGCCTGCAGCTGCCCGATGCTCGTCCGCATTTCGCGCTCGAGCCGGTCCACCAGTTCGCCGGCCGGCAACGACCTCGCCAGCGCGGCCGCCTGTCCACACCATTGCGCGCCATAGCCGAATTCACCCTCGGCTTTCGCGGCAGCATGGAGCGCCTTGCCCGCGTCGTAAGCGATCGGATAATCGGGCGTCTTCGGGGCATGCGGATCGTTGCCGAGTTCGGTCAGCTTGTTCACCATCCCGCGTGCCATTCGTCCGGAAATGGATGTCGTCCATGTCGTGCGGCGCGCGGCGTCACCGAGAATCGCGCGGCGATAACCGTCGTCGATCGACGTTTCCGGGCAGGGAACGAAGGCGGTGCCGAGTTGCGCGGCCTGCGCGCCGAGGGCGAGCGCCGCAACGATGCCCGCGCCATCCATGATGCCGCCGGCGGCGATCACGGGCAGCCGGCACGCGCCGACCAGCAGGCGCGTCAGCGCGAACGTGCCAAGACGGTCGTCGGCGCCATCCGGATCGAACAGGCCACGGTGCCCGCCCGCCTCGATGCCCTGCGCGACAATCGCGTCGACACCAGCCGCCTCGATTTTCGCCGCCTCGTCGAGGTTCGTTGCGCTGGCAAGCAACGTGATGCCGGCGCGCTTCAGCGCAGCGATGACATCGGCGGAGGGCAATCCGAAATGGAAACTGACGACCGCGGGTGCTTCCTCGACAAGCATCTGCTGCATCGCACGATCCACGACAAAGCTCGTATAGATCTCCGACAGCGACTCCGGCGGCTCCGCGCCGTATTTCCGGAACTCGGGCGCGAGCCAGTCCAGCCATGCGCGCTCGAGCCCGGCATCCGCATTGGCCGGCCGATGGCAGAACACATTGACGTTGAACGGTTTGCCGGTCAGCGCGCGCGTTTCCCGGATCATCTTGCGCGCGCCCTCGGCATGCGTCGCGCCGACGCCCAGCGAGCCGAGCCCGCCGGCATTCGAGACGGCGGCGGCGAGTGCCGGCGTACTGACACCCGCCATCGGCGCCTGAATGATCGGCTGCTGAATACCGAGCCGGCGCAACAGCGCCCGGCCATCCGGTTGATGCGGCATGTGGGTTCTCTCCGAACGGAATCGGTCGTCGGCATCGGTTTCGTTCGCGGGCACGCGAACGATAACGCCCTGTCAGTTCCGGCATCGGAAAATCGCGGCCTTACGGCCGGGCGTCACGTCGGACGCCAGACAAGAAGGCGGGATACGCGGCCGTTCGAGCCACGCGGCGCCATCGGGATCCGCATGCACGCGACGGGGCCGGTCCGAAGCCGCCGAAACTGCGCACATGCTACGCCAGGTATCGCAGATTTGCGCCGTGGATCGCGGGCGCCCGCAGCATGCCTTGCCGTTCTCCGACATCGCATGCCGCCGATGTATCGCGCGGAATCTGGCCCGCCGTGACGCGATCCGACGCGTCACCCGGTCATGCCGGCAGATCCGGGAAGCGCCCGGCGGATGCCATACAGGCGCATCGAAGGCATTCGCGGATGCCTTCGGTCGCATGACGTGTCTCGGAATACATCTCTTTGAGTGCCACGTCATGCACATGCGAAATGCGGGCGGGATGCGCTTACCTTCAACGCAGTTCCTGGCAAGGCTGCCGCGCCCCGGCGTACGGCAGCCAGCCAGCCGCGAAGCTACACGTGCGACGGCGTACCGCGAACATGTGCGCGCCGCAACGCATCGAGATCGACCCAGCCGCCCTCCACGCCGACAATCCCCGGTGGCAGCGGCTGGTCGGGATCGCCCAGGTTCGGCAGCACCATCAGTGCGTCGTCAAAGCGCTGCGATACCGTATACGCGGTAGTCGTAATCACGGTGGGAATACCCGCGGCGCGCGCCGCGCGCAAGCCGTTTTCCGAATCCTCGAGCGCGAGGCATTCGGCTGCCGGCAAGCCGAGCTGCCGCAAAGCCGCTTCGTACACGTCGGGCGCCGGCTTCTTCACCTGCGCCGTCGACGCATCGCACACCGCGACGAACCGCTTGCGCCAATCGGCGCCCAGCGGCCCGCTCAGCAGCGCGTCGATATTCGCCGGCGTGGTGGTGGTCGCAATTGCCAGCCGTATCCCGGCATCGTCGGCTTCGTCGATCAGGCGGTGAATGCCCGGGCGCAGCGGCACGTCGCCGGCCCGCACCCGATCGGCGTAGTAGCGGGTCTTGATCGCGTGGATCGCGTCGATCGTCGCCTTGGCCTCGCTGCCGAGCACCTCCTCCGGCTCGGCGCAGTGCCAGTAATGCCAGATGCGCTCCTTGCCGCCCGCCACACTGAGCAGGCGCGCATACAGCGCTTCGTCCCAATGCCAGTCGAGGCCGGTTTCGGCGAATGCGGCGTTGAACGCCTCGCGATGGGCTGCCTCGGTGTCCGCCATGGTCCCGTCGACATCGAAAATAAGCGCTTGCATGCGTCTGTCCTCCTCGCCGGTTCCCGACTCACCCATTCACGGTGCCGCTTTCACGCGCGCGCTCGGCGCGGCTGCGCAGCCCGTCGATCACATCCCGGTAGTCCGGCGCGCCGAACACCGCAGACCCCGCCACCAGCGTATCCGCGCCGGCTTCCGCCACCCTGGCCACATTGTCGAGCTTGATGCCGCCATCGACCTCCAGTCGCGGCCGCTGGCCGGTGCGCGCCGCAACCTCGTCGATACGCTGCGCCGTCGCACGGATCTTCTTCAGTACCGGCTCGATGAATTTCTGTCCGCCAAAGCCGGGGTTGACCGACATCAGCAGCACGAAATCCAGGTCGTCCAGCAATTCGTCGAGCCATGTGAGCGGCGTGGCGGGATTGAGTGCGAGGCCCGCCCGGCATCCGCGATTCTTGATCTGGTGCAGCGTCCGGTGCACGTGATCGCTCGCCTCGGGATGGAAGCTGATCGAATTCGCGCCGGCCTGCGCAAACGAATCGACGAGCGCATCGACCGGGCGCACCATCAGGTGCACGTCGATCGGCAGCGACGTATGCGGCCGCAGCGCCTCGCACACCATCGGCCCGACCGTCAGGTTCGGCACATAGTGGTTGTCCATCACGTCGAAGTGCAGCCAGTCGGCGCCGGCCGCCTCGATCGCCCGGACCTCCTCGCCCAGCCGCGCGAAGTCGGCGGACAGCAGGCTCGGGGCAATCAGCACGGAATTGAGCGCAGTCATCGCGTCAGCTCCTCTTCTGATAGCGCAACGCCATCTGTTCAAGCGGGATCGGCTTGATGAGCGGCGCCTGGCCCGCGCAGCCGAACGCTTCGAAACGTGCGACGCAAATGCCGCGCGCTGCCTTCCTGGCGGCCGCGAATGCCTTGCGCGGATCGAATTCCGACGGCTGCTCGGCAAACAGCTGCCGCATCGCCCCCGTCATCGCCAGACGGATGTCGGTGTCGATGTTGACCTTGCGCACGCCGCTGCGGATCCCGCGCTGGATTTCCTCCACCGGCACGCCGTACGTTTCCTTGATATCGCCGCCGTACTCGCGGATGATTTCCAGCCACTCCTGCGGCACCGACGACGAGCCGTGCATCACGAGGTGCGTGTCGGGAATGCGTTCGTGGATCATGGCGATCCGCTCGATCGCGAGAATGTCGCCGCTCGGCTTGCGGGTGAACTTGTACGCGCCGTGCGAGGTGCCGATCGCGATCGCCAAGGCATCGACGCCGGTCCGGGCGACGAAGTCCCGCGCCTGTTCCGGATCCGTGAGCAGCATGTCGTGCGACAGCTTGCCCTGTGCGCCGACGCCGTCCTCCTCGCCCGCCTCGCCGGTCTCCAGCGAGCCGAGGCAGCCGAGCTCGCCCTCGACGGAAACGCCGACCGCATGCGACATCTCGCATACGGTGCGCGTGACGCGCACGTTGTACTCGTAGCTCGACGGGGTTTTCATGTCCTCTTCGAGCGAGCCGTCCATCATCACGCTCGAAAAGCCGGAACGGATCGCCATCTGACACACCGCCGGGCTCCCGCCGTGATCCTGATGCAGGACGAGCGGGATGTCGGGATGCGCTTCGATCGCGGCGAGCACCATGTGGCGCAGATATGTTTCGCCCGCGTATTTGCGCGCGCCGGCGGAAGCCTGCAGGATCACGGGACTTTGCGTTTCCTCGGCCGCTTCCATGATCGCCTGGATCTGCTCGAGGTTGTTGACGTTGAATGCCGGGACGCCGTAGCCGTGTTCGGCGGCATGGTCAAGCAGTTGGCGCAGCGAGATGAGTGCCATGAATGTCTCCTGATATAGACCGAATACGTGCGAGCCTGCCGATCCCGCGATCGAGGGATCGGCGAAAATTCAACCTGCGCG